>CALMZX010000047.1 GCA_937870685.1 uncultured Alphaproteobacteria bacterium | reverse complement strand
CCGATTTCGGAACGCTGTCGACATCGTCCCCTCCATAAAGTGACCGATGTAGGACAATAAGCATAGAATAGGTGTGATTGTCAAGGGGCTTGACGAGTGCGGCATAAAAGAACGAAAGTAGAACTTGTGGCGGCGATACAACCTGCCGTCTAGACTGGCGGGCGACAGATTCGGACGGGCTGCGAGGGGGACATGGGTAACGCGCTCTACTACGGCGACAATCTTGCGGTGCTGCGCGAGCACATCAAGGACGAGAGCGTGGACCTTGTCTATCTCGACCCGCCGTTCAACTCCAACGCCAACTACAATGTGCTGTTCAAGGCCCCGGACGGGCAGCAGAGCCAGGCGCAGATCGAGGCCTTCGAGGATACCTGGCACTGGAACGAACATGCGGAACGTGCCTTTGACGAGGTGATGACCAGCGGCAATTCCAACGCGGCGGACATGCTGCGGGCCATGCGCGGCTTCCTCGGCGAAAACGACATGATGGCCTATCTCGCCATGATGGCGGTGCGGCTTCTGGAATTGCACCGTGTACTGAAGAAAACCGGATCGCTGTATTTGCACTGTGATCCGACGGCGAGTCACTATTTGAAGATTTTGCTGGATGCGGTTTTTGCGAGTGGCAGTTTTGTCAACGAGATCGTTTGGAAGCGTACAACTGCTCATAGTGATGCAAAGCAAGGAAGCAAGCACTTCGGCAGAATTCACGACAACATTCTACTCTATTCGAAAAACCGTGATGAATCGAAGTGGAACAATCTCTGGAAAGGGCATGATCAAAGTTACATTGACAGTCACTACAGACAGGTGGACGAACAAGGCCGTCGCTATCAGTGGGATAATTTGACAGGACCAGGAGGCGCAGCAAAGGGTAATCCGTACTACGAAGTTCTGGGCGTGAGCGGCTACTGGCGCTATAGCAAAGAACGGATGCAGAAGCTGGTTGAAGCTGGACTGGTTGCAATTCCTCCATCAGGCAAGACTCCGAGACTTAAGCGATATTTGGATGAACAGAAGGGGACACCCATAACTGACTTTTGGGAGGACATATCGCCTCTCAATTCCCAAGCACAGGAGCGTTTGGGATATCCAACACAAAAGCCCATCGCGCTAATGGAACGTATTCTCTCTGCTTCCTCAAACGAAGGCGATGTTGTCCTTGATCCCTTCTGCGGCTGTGGCACCACGGTTCATGCGGCGCAGAAGCTGAACCGGCAATGGATCGGCATTGATGTGACCCATCTGGCCATTTCGCTGATCGAGAAGCGCTTGAAGGATGCCTTCCCCGGTGTGCAGTATGAGGTGCATGGCGTGCCGAAGGATGCGGCGGGTGCTGCCGATCTTGCCAAGCGTGACAAGTACCAATTCCAGTGGTGGGCGGTGTCTCTGGTGGATGCCGTGCCGTTCGCGGGCAAGAAGAAGGGGGCCGACGGTGGCATTGACGGCCTGATCTATTTCAAGCCGGACGGCAAGAAGACCGAACGCGCCATTGTTTCGGTGAAGGGGGGCGATAACGTGAGTGTCGCCATGGTGCGCGACCTGAAAGGCGTGCTGGACCGGGAAAAGGCGCCTATCGGCGTGTTCCTGACGTTGATCGAACCGACAAAACCGATGATCGCGGAAGCGGCGAGTGCCGGGCTGTACGACACGGGCTTTGGCAAGTTCCCGCGCTTGCAGATCATCACGGTGCAGGAGTTGTTCGATGGCAAGCGCCCGCAGATTCCTTTCGGCCACACCGAAGGTTTCAAGAAGGCCGCCAAGGAGCAGGGTGCCAAGCAGGAGAAGCTGCTTTAGGCGCGAACGGGGGCGGGGATGAGTGAGCGGCGGTTTTCGGAGTTCAGCATCGAGGCGTTGGAGAAGCTGTTTGATGACAGCCGGAAGCTGTTGCCGACGCTTCAATCGATTGCATCCGAGTTGAAATTCCGCAAGACCAAACGCGCCGCAGACCTGGCGAAACGGGTGACACAGGCCATCGCCGTGTTTGACCGTCTTGCACCGCCTGAGGAGGAAGAACCGTGGTCGCGCTATGAGCGCGGATTGAGTGACGCCGAACGGGCCTACATTCTCGATTCACCATCCGGTCTTTCACCGGGCATCACGCAAGGCATGTCGCTGTGGGACGAGGGCGTGAGGCTGGCCCGGAGCAGCGAACATACGTTGGTTCCTGCCGTGCGCGAAAGCCTTGAGAACCGGGGCATCGGCTTCAAGCTCAATGCGGAGGGTTATGGGCTGGCTATGCGGCTGGCGGCCTTTGAGTTGCGCACCGAAGGCGTTGCGCGCTGGCCTGCCTTTGCGCTGCTGTTCCGAAAGATGCTGGGTGAAAAGGCCGTGCCGTGGCTGCCATCACTCTATCTTGGCGCGGTTGCGCTGGAGCCGCGCATGGATGTCAGCGCCGAACTGGAGGAAATCTTCTGGTTCAGGGATGAATTTGCCAAAGGCATGTAGCCGAGGATGAAGCCCCGCCCCGGCCTTCGCCGCCATCGGGCTGGACCGGGTCTTTGCCTTTGTGTCATTCTTTGTCAAAGCGTGGAAGAGCGTGAACTGAGGAGGTTCCGATGTCTGCACTGAAGGATGTTCTGGATCGCGCCAAGACGTGGCCCGCTGCCGCGCAGGACGAGTTGGTGCGCGCCGCCCTGATCATTGAGCGCAACCAGGATGCCGCATTCGGACTCTCGGCAGAAGACTGGGCCATCATCGACACGCGGATCGCAGCTGCGGCGCGTGGAGACATTGCGACGGAAGCAGAAGTCGAAGCGGTGTTTGGCAAGTACCGTCAGGCATGAGGGTTCGCTTCAATCGCGCTGCGCTTGACGACATTGATCAAATTCTTGCCTATCTGGCTGAACGCAGCCTGTTTCTGTGGCAGCTCTGCTCGCGAAATTCGAGGCAGCAGCGCGTCTGATCGGGCGCAATCCGGAAATCGGAAAATTCACGCAGCGTCCCGATCTCCGGCGCATTGTCGTGGCAGATTATTTGCTGGTCTATGAAATTGGCATGGATGCCATCACCATCCACTATGTGCGCCATGGCCGACGCCTTCGACCTTGGGAAGGGGAACAGGCACAAAAGCATGAAGCCCCGCCCCGGCCTTCGCCGGGGTGACGGGGTGGGGGTGAGGGGACTGTGAGGTGACGGGGTGGGAGTGGCGCGTGACGGGCTGTATTCCCTCACCCTCCCATCCGGCTTCGCTGCGCTTCGCCGGACGGGCCCCAACCCTCTCCCGCTGGCGGGAGAGGGAAAGGCAGGGCGCGGATTCCTGCTCTACTCCTTGAGGAAGTAGGTGATCGTCGTCACCACGCGGACCTTCTTGTTCACCTGCTTCTCGGGCCGGTCGTTGGGGATTTCGATGGCTGGGGTGATTTCGATGACGCCCTGGTTGGCGCTCTGGATGTCGCCCACTTTCGCACCTGACTCGGTGGCGAATTTTTCGGCCGCTTCCTTGGCGCGCTTGGTGGCTTCGGTCAGCATTTCGCCCTTGAGGTCATTGACCCCGGTGAAGATGAAGGAGGGGCCGGCATTGTAGGCGTCGGCGGAGAAGACCACGCCGGACTTGAGCAGGTCGCCGATCATCTTGGCGGAGTTCTGCAGCTTGTCCACTTCCGCCGAGCGCACCAGCAGGTCCTCGGTGAGGACGAAGCGCGAATCCTCGGGCGTGCCTTGCGCGTTGTATCCGGCGAGGCGGTCTTCCACCTGGATGTTCTGGACCTGCATGTCCTGCGCGGTGAAACCATTGCCGGTGAGGAAGGCCTTCACGGCGGTTTCCGAGGTTTCCAACTTGGCGCGGGCCGCCTCCAGGGTGGGGCCCGTGGTTACAAAGCGGATGGGCCAGAAGCCGAGGTTGGCCTTGACCTCGCGTTCCGAGAGGCCCTTGACCGTGACCACTCGGTAGCCCAGCCGGCTTTCCACCAGCGACTGCCCGGCCAGAAGGCCGCCCGCAGCAACACCCAGGCCGACGAGACCGCCGGCGATCACACGAGATATCGATGACATGATTTTTCCGTCCGAAAGAAGATTGCGCCCCCGCGCGTGAAGGAAATGATCGGCGGGGATTGTGGTGTGATGATGACGGGGGAAGGAGTGGCGAATAGCGAGTAGCGAGTAGGGGGCAGAGCTTCACTCTTGCGACAGTTGACCGACGGCCCGCCTTCTTGACCATTCCCCCCACACTTGGCGCCTCCCTATTCGCAATTCGCTGCCCGTTTCCCCCGTTAACCATCCTTAACGCTTTACTAACGCCCTGTGCCATTGCAGGATGGCGGGCAGATGCGGCGTTTGTGAATTGGGTGTTTCCATGCGTAAGGTTTTCCTTGCGGGCTTTGCCGCGCCGCTTGCCATTCTGCTCTCCACCTCCGCTCTTGCCGAAACGGCACTTGGTGCGGCCTGCCGGGAATATGCGGCAGCTGTGGCGGATGACTACATGTCAGATGAAATGGTGCGTCTCGACGGTAACGAAGAGGCGGGCGAGGGCAGCTACACGGTGCATGCCTATGGCCGAAAATACCTGATGCCGCACCGCAAGGCGGGCGAGGGTGCCATCGTGCGCAAGTCCATCGGCACCACCACACGGCAGTGGGGGCTGGTTTACACGGAAGAACGCCGCCGCTGCCTCGCCAACCGCGAATTGCGCGACCTTTACGCGGGGAACTGACGCCTTTTCAGCCGGAAAATTGGCCGGGAGACTGGCTGGGGGCAATTCATGCCTCTGGCCCGTTTTCGATTCCGCCCCTGATCTGCTATGGGGGGCCAGCTTCACCCGAGGCCCAAGGAGTCTCCACCCATGAACAAGCCGGTTTCGCCGACCACTTTCGAACCCACGCCCAACAATCTTGAGCCGTTCTGGATGGGCTTCACGCCCAACCGCGCCTTCAAGCAGAAGCCGCGCCTGATCGCGCGCGCGAAGGACATGCACTACTTTGACCTGAAGGGCCGGGCGATCCTCGACGGTTCGGCTGGCCTGTGGTGCTCCAACGCCGGGCATTGCCGCGATCCGATCGTGAAGGCGATCCAGCAGTCAGCGGCCGAACTCGATTTCGCGCCGACCTTCCAGTACGGCCATCCCAAGGTGTTCGAACTGGCGTCGCGCATCACCACGATGGCGCCGGACGACCTGAACTACGCCTTCTTCTGCAACTCCGGCTCGGAAGCAGCCGACTCGGCCCTCAAGATCGCGCTGGCCTATCACCGCGCCCGCGGCGAAGGCACGCGCACGCGCCTCATCGGCCGCGAGCGCGGCTATCATGGCGTCAACTTCGGCGGCATCTCGGTGGGTGGCATGGTGGCCAACCGCAAGTGGTTCGGCGCGATGCTCGCTGGTGTCGATCACCTGCCGCACACCTATAACCGCAAGGAACAGGCGTTTACACGTGGCGAGCCCACCTGGGGCGCGCACCTTGCCGAGGATCTTGAACGCCTGGTGACGCTGCATGACGCCTCCACCATCGCCGCGGTGATCGTGGAGCCGATGGCGGGTTCCACCGGCGTGCTGCCGCCGCCCAAGGGCTATCTCAAGAAGCTGCGCGAAATCTGCACCAAGCATGGCATCCTGCTGATTTTCGACGAAGTGATCACCGGCTTCGGCCGTCTGGGCCATGCCTATGCGGCGGAACGTTTCGGAGTGACGCCTGACCTTCTCACCTTCGCCAAGGGAGTCACCTCCGGCACCGTGCCGATGGGCGGCGTGCTGGCGCGCCAGGGCATCTACGACACCTTCATGAAGGGTGACGAGCATGTGATCGAACTCTTCCACGGCTACACCTACACGGGCCACCCGATGGCCGCAGCAGCCGGTGTTGCAACCATGGATGTATACCGCGACGAGAAGCTCTTCGAGAACGCGAAAGCGCTGGAAGAGACCTGGGCGGACGCCGCCTTCTCACTGCGGGGCAATCCGCTGGTGGAAGACATCCGCACCATGGGTCTCGTTGCCGCCGTCGATCTGAAGCCCATCGAAGGAAAGCCTGGCCTAAGGGCTTACAAGGCCATGGAAAACGCCTTCCACGAGTTCGGCTTCCTGATCCGCATCACGGCTGACACAATCGCGCTGTCGCCGCCGCTGATCATCAACAAGAACCAGATCGAAGAAATCTTCATGGATAAGATGCCGAAAGTGTTGGCATCGGTTGCAGGGCTGTAATAGGTTCCTGCGCGGGGGCGAAGTCGCGGCGCGTGGAATTTTGCCACGCGCGTGAGTTTTGCGAGCGCGTGGGTTCATGGGTTACGGACGCGAACTTCCCTGGTTTCTGGTGGTGGCGCTGTGCGCGGCACTGCCGGTTTATGTGGCGGTCCAATCATACACTTCTGCTTCGACGCCTGTGGTGCTTGTCATCGGGGCACTCATGTCGCTTGCCTGCGGGCTGCTGGTGCTGTCGTGGGTGGTGGTTCACCACACCCACATGGCACGGCGTGACGTGCGCAGGCTCGCCGCCGAGATCACGGCGCTGATGCGGGAGTCGCGCGAGGAAGAGCGGGTCTCCGCCGAGCTTGCGGCGCAGGTCAGCATCCTGCGGTCCGAGGTCGAGGCGCTGGGCACGTCGGTCAACGTGAGTGTCAACGAGATGCGCCAGGGCCATGCGGCGATTGCCAATGACATGCGCAATCTGGCGGAACGGCAATACCACTACCAGACACAGATGCAGCAACACCAGCTGGCGCAGCAGACGCGCCGGCCCGTGGTTGTTCACCCCTCGCAATGGGCGCCCGGCGAGGGGATTGACGATGTGGAGGACGAGGCGCCCGTGGTCCTGCCGCCGCGGGCCGGATCGCTTGATGACATGTCATCCTTCGCGGATGCCGTGGTGATTTCGCTGGAGCCGGTCATTGACCTGTTCTCCGGCAAGACGGCGCATTACCGCCTGCACCATGCCTTTGAAGGCGCGGAGAAGGCCGCCGCCGAACGGCAGGAGCGCCGCCCGGCGCTCGACATCTATCTCTACCGCGAGGCGCTGGTTCTGCTGCGCCGCCTGCGCAAGCGCGACAACCGCCTGGGCATTCTCGTGCCGATCAGTTCCATGACGCTGGCCATTCCCGACGCGCTGTCGCGGCTGGCCCAGCTGCATGCCTCCGAGCCGGGGGTGAGCGAAGGGCTGGTGGTGGACATTCCGCACGCGGTGCTGGCCAGTCTCTCACAGTCGAGTCTCGAAGGCCTCGCCTTCATGGCACGGGCGGGCATGGAAATGAGCCTGTCCAATGCTGCCGTCGCAGGCCTCGACCTCGCGGCCCTCGACAAGCTGAATGTGCGCTATGTGGGGATTTCGGCGGGAAGCGTCGGCAATGAACCGAAGCAGTCCGCAGGCATTGCAAACTTCGTGCAGGCAGCCCGCGCGCTGCATGTGCAGGTGATCGTGACCGGTGTGGCCAATGCCCAGCAGGCCACGCAGCTGATGCGCGTGGCGCGCTTTGCCGCCGGGCCCGCCTTCGCCGAACCGCGCCGCGTGCGCAAGGACGTCGTCGGTCAGCCCAACGAAGACGTGAGCGCGGCGGCGGAATAACAAGCCTGTTTCCAAGCTGCCCGTTGCGGACTATCACGCCGCCATGCGCGATCTTTCCTCTCTCTATCCCGTGTGGTTCGTTGACATCTGGGGCGTGGTCCATGACGGGCATGCGCCCTATGCGGCGACGGTTGATTGCCTCCAGCGGCACCGTCGCGCAGGCCGCTGTGTAATCCTGGTCAGCAACTCGCCGCGCAGCACGATCGGTGTCAGCAGGCAACTGGACGAGATCGGCGTGGCGCGCGATGCCTATGACACGGCGGTCACATCCGGCGACGTGACGCGTGACCTGATGCAGCAGACCGATGGCAGGCTTTTCCATCTGGGGCCGCAGCGCGATCTTTCCATCTTTGATGGATTGAGCATTGCGCGTGTGCCGTTGGAACAGGCGTCGGCGGTGATCTGCACTGGCCTGTTCCATGACGACCGCGAGACGCCGGAGGATTACCGCGTGCTGCTGGCAGACATTCACGCGCGCGGCCTCACCATGATCTGCGCCAATCCGGACAAGGTGGTGCGCAAGGGCGGCAGGCTGCAATACTGCGCTGGGGCGCTGGCCGAGGCCTATGCTGCGCTGGGCGGGCCGGTGCAGATGGCAGGCAAGCCCTTTGCACCGATCTATGACCTCGCAAGGCGGCGGGCTGCCACTATCCGCGACCATGACGTGCCGATCTCAGCCATTCTCGCCATCGGTGACGGACCGGACACGGATATCCGCGGGGCGGCCAGGCAAGGGATGGCTTGCGTATTCATGACCGGCTTGCATGACGAAGAGGTGGCCAAGGCGGATGCGGTGATCCGGACGGCCTTGCCGGGCGCCAACATCGTGCGCACGGTGGAGCGGCTGGACTGGTAGGTTGGCCCGACGTCTGGTGCCGGAGCAGACCCCCTCAGTCCTTCGGACAGCTCCCCCAGCAAAGCTGGGAGGAGCGCAGATC
>CALMZX010000046.1 GCA_937870685.1 uncultured Alphaproteobacteria bacterium | reverse complement strand
AGCGCCGAGATGAAGAAGATCACGAACATCGGGAAGAGCGGCAGCCAGTACCAGTCCAGGAACGAGTTCGGCAGACCGACGAGCGTGCCCAGCCCGGTCTTCTGCGACAGCACGATCTCGCTCAGGTTCAGCGACCCGGCGCAGAGCAGCACGGTGATGATGACGAAGCCGATGGAGACTTCATAGGACACCATCTGCGCCGCCGAGCGCAGCGCGGCGAGGAAGGGATATTTCGAGTTGGAGGCCCAGCCGCCCATGATCACGCCATAGACGCCGAGCGAGGAGAGCGCGAAAAGATAAAGCACGCCGACATTGATGTCGGCCACGGCCCAGCCCTCGTTGACGGGAATCACGGCCCAGGCGGCCAGCGCCAGAATGGCGGTCACCATCGGCGCGATGATGTAGACGCCCTTGTTGGCGCTGTCGGGAATGATCACTTCCTTGAAGACGAACTTCAGGAGATCGGCGAAGGATTGCAGCACGCCCCACGGGCCCACCACGTTGGGGCCACGGCGCATCTGCACCGCCGCCCACACCTTGCGGTCAAAGTAGATCAGGAAGGACACCGCGATCAGCAGCGCCACCAGCAGTGCGACGCTCTGCAGGGCGATGAGGGCGAGGAAGAGTGCAAGTTCCAACATGGCCTTACTCCGCCGCCTGCAGCCTGCCGCCGCTCTTCAGCGCCGAACAGTCACCCATGATGCGCGAGGCCCGCGCAATCGGGTTGGTGAGATAGAAATCGGTGACAGGCGAGACAAAGCCATCCTTGCTGGTGGCCCCCTCCCCGGCGGAAAGCTCTGACAGTGCATCCGCATCGGCCTTGGCCACGCTGTTGAGCGAGGCCAGCTGCGGTGCCACCTTGTACATGGCGGCGCGCAGGTCATCGATGGTCGCCCATGGCAGGCTGGCCCCCAGTTCATCCGAGAGCGCCTTGATGATCGCCCAGTCCTCGCGGGCCTCCCCCGGCGGGAAGGCTGCGCGCAAGGCCAACTGCGGGCGCCCTTCAGTGTTCACGTAGGTTGCCGTCTTTTCTGTGTAGGCGGCTCCCGGCAGGATCACGTCGGCACGGTGTGCACCCGCATCGCCATGGCTGCCCATGTAGACCACGAAGGTGGAGCCAAGCGCGCCCATGTCGATTTCATCGGCCCCGGCGAGGAACAGTACGTCAAGCTCGCCCTTGCCTGCGGCACCGATCATGCCACGCGTGTTCAGTCCGCCGTCTCCCGGCAGCGCACACACGTCCAGCGCTCCCACACGCCCAGCGGCGGTGTGAAGGATGCTGAAGCCGTTCCAGTCGCCGCGCACCACGCCGATTGAAGCAGCGGCTTTTGCCGCGAGCGCCAGCACGGCAGCGCCATCAGCGCGGGCCAGTGCCCCTTGCCCGATGATGAACATGGGCTTCTGGGCCTTGGCCATGGGGTGTTCCACGAGCGTTGCCAGCGTCTCCGGCCCGGCGCCCATGTAGTGATACTTGTAGGTGAGATCAGCCTTCTCGCCGATCACGCCGATGATGCAGCCGCCACGTGACACGCGCTTGCGGATGCGGGCATTCAGCACCGGCGCCTCAAGGCGCGGATTTGTGCCGACCAGCAGAATGGCATCAGCCTCTTCAATGCCGGCAATGGTGGAATTGAACAGATAGCCGGCCCGGCCACCATGTTCACCCAGCGAGGTGCCGTCCTGGCGGCAGTCGATGTTGGCGACGCCAAGCTTCATCGCCAGTTCCTTGAGTGAGAAGGCCTCTTCCGCCGAGACCAGGTCACCCAGCAGGATGCCGGTTTTCGCTGCGCCCGCCACCTTCACCTTCTGGGCGACGCGCGACAGGGCCTCCGACCATGTGGCAGGGCGGAGCTTGCCCATCTCGCGCACGTAAGGCTGGTCAAGACGCTGCGTCTTCAAGCCGTCCCAGACAAAGCGGGTCTTGTCGGAAATCCATTCCTCGTTCACGTCTTCATGGGTGCGCGGCAGGATGCGCAGCACTTCGCGGCCCCGCACATCCACCCGGATGTTCGAGCCGACGGCATCCATCACGTCGATGGTTTCGGTCTTGCGCAACTCCCACGGACGCGCCTTGAACTCGTAAGGCTTGGACGTGAGCGCGCCTACCGGGCAAAGGTCGATGATGTTGCCCTGCAGTTCCGAGGTGATGATGCGGTCGAGATAGGTGGTGATCTCCACATCCTCGCCACGGCCGATGAGCCCCATGTCGGTGATGCCCGCCACTTCCGTGGTGAAACGCACACAGCGCGTGCACTGGATGCAGCGCGTCATCTCTGTCTTCACCAGCGGGCCGAAATCCTTGTCCTCGACCGCGCGCTTGTTCTCGTGGAAGCGGTTGGTCGGCTTGCCATAGGCCATGGCCTGGTCCTGCAGGTCGCATTCGCCGCCCTGGTCGCAGACCGGGCAATCCAGCGGGTGGTTGATGAGCAGGAATTCCATCACGCCCTCGCGGGCCTTCTTCACCATCGGAGTGTTGGTGAACACCTCCGGCGGCTCACCATTGGGGCCGGGGCGCAGGTCATTGACCGACATGGCGCAGGAGGCCTGCGGCTTCGGCGGTCCGCCCTTCACTTCCACAAGGCACATGCGGCAGTTGCCCGCCACCGAGAGGCGCTCGTGGTAGCAGAAGCGCGGCACTTCCTTGCCGGCCTGCTCACAGGCCTGCAACAGCGTCATGCCGTTCTCGAAATCACCTTCTACGCCGTCAATCTTGATCTTTGGCATCTGTCTTACTCTGCGGCATGGCGCACCGCGCCATCCTTGTCAGAACGGTAGGAGTATTCGTCGATCCGCTTTTCGATGACCGGGCGGAAGTGGTTGATCAGGCCCTGGATCGGCCAGGCAGCAGCGTCACCCAAGGCGCAAATCGTGTGGCCCTCGATCTGCTTGGTCACGTCGAACAGCATGTCGATCTCGCGCTTCTCGGCGCGGCCTTCGGCCATGCGCGAGAGCACGCGCCACATCCAGCCCGTGCCTTCGCGGCAGGGCGTGCACTGGCCGCAGGACTCGTGCTTGTAGAAGTAGGACAGCCGGGCAATGGTGCGGATCAGGTCCGTGGACTTGTCCATCACGATCACCGCTGCCGTGCCAAGACCCGACTTCAGCTTCATCAGCGAGTCGAATTCCATCGGCGTGTCGATGATCTGCTCGGCAGGCACCATGCGGACAGACGATCCGCCGGGGATGACCGCCAGCAGGTTGTCCCAACCGCCGCGCACACCGCCGCAATGCTTGTCGATCAGTTCGCGGAAGGGGATGCCCATGGCCTCTTCCACGTTGCAGGGCTTGTTCACGTGCCCTGAAATGCAGAACAGCTTGGTGCCCACATTGTTGGGGTTGCCGATGGAATTGAACCACGTCGCGCCACGCCGCAGGATGGTGCCCGCAACGGCAATCGACTCCACGTTGTTCACGGTCGTCGGCGCGCCATAAAGGCCCACGTTCGCCGGGAACGGCGGCTTCATGCGCGGCTGGCCCTTCTTGCCCTCAAGGCTTTCGAGCATCGCGGTTTCTTCGCCGCAGATATAGGCACCGGCACCATGGTGCACGACGATGTCCATGTCCCAGCCGTGCACGTTGTTCTTGCCGATGAGGCGCGCCTCATAGGCCTGGTCGACAGCCGCCTGCAGGCGCTCGCGTTCGCGGATGTATTCGCCGCGCACATAGATGAAAGCCGTGTTGCAGCCCATGGCCATGCCGGCGAGGAGACAACCTTCCACCAGCAGATGCGGATCGTGCCGCATGATCTCGCGGTCCTTGCAGGTGCCCGGCTCGGATTCGTCGGCGTTGACGACGAGATAGTGCGGGCGCTCGCCTACCACCTTGGGCATGAACGACCACTTGAGACCCGTGGGGAACCCTGCCCCGCCACGGCCACGAAGGCCGCTCGCCTTCACCTCGTTGATGATCCAGTCACGGCCCTTGTCGATGAACGACTTGGTGTCCACCCAGCAGCCGCGTTGGCGCGCGCCTTCCAGGCCCCAGTCATGCAGGCCGTAGAGGTTGGTGAAAATGCGGTCCTTGTCAGCGAGCATGGCTTACTTCTTCCCTGACTTCGACACTGGCTTTTCACCGACATCCGACTCCGGACGCCAGCCCTTGGCCAGCTTCTTGGCCTGCTTGATCCACTCGTCGCGCTTGGCGCGGCCCTTGAAGCCTTCCAGCTTCTCATCCACCCAGGCGAGTTCCTTGGCCGACCACGAGGCAACCTGCTCGAAGTGCCAGACGCCGATCTTGTTCAGGAGCTTCTCCAGCGCCGGGCCAACGCCCCAGATGAGCTTCAGGTCATCGGCCTTGCCGCGCGGCTTGGCCAGCAGTTCCGGGCGGCCTTCGATGGCCTTGGCGGCGGACTTGATGACCGGCTTGTCTTCCTTCTCGGCCTTGGGCGCGGGTGCGGCCTTGCGGGCGGGCACGGCGATCTTGGGCGCGGGTGCAACCTTCGGGACGGCAGGCTTCGGCATGGGAACAGAGGGCGTTTCCACCAGTTTCACCGGAGCAGCGGCAGCAACGGGTGCTGCTGCCGGAGCAGCCGCCGCAGGAGCCGGAGCAGCCGCCGCGGGAGCCGGGGCAGCGGGTGCCGCTGCCGGTGCGGCAGGCGGCGGGGGCGGCGGAGCTTCCACGCGCTTGAAAGTGCGCTGGCCCTTGTAGAGCGCCTTGTCGGTCAGCGCCACGGCGCCACCTTCCGGAGCCGAGTGCTGGCGGTTGATCTGGGTGCCCGGCTTCACTTTCTTGCCGGCCGCGAGATCGTCAATGATCCCCTCCAGCTTCTCCGGCGTCAGGTCTTCGTAGGTGTCCTTGAAGATCTGCACCATCGGGGCGTTGACGCAGGAGCCGAGGCATTCCACCTCCTCCCACGACAGGTTGCCGTCAGCCGTCACATGATGCGGTTCGGAGTGGATCTTGTTCTTGCAGACCCTGATCAGGCCTTCAGCACCGCGCAGCTGGCAGGCAATGGTGCCGCAGACCTGCACATGCGCCTTCTTTCCCACCGGGGAAAGCTGGAACATGGTGTAGAAGGTCGCCACTTCCAGCACGCGGATGTAGGCCATGCCCAGCATGTCGGCCACGTATTCGATGGCCGCGCGCGTGGTCCAGCCT
>CALMZX010000045.1 GCA_937870685.1 uncultured Alphaproteobacteria bacterium | reverse complement strand
GGAAGATGACGCCGCCGAGGATGTTGCGGATGGTGCCGTTGGGCGACTTCCACATCTGCTTGAGGTTGAATTCCTTCACGCGGGCTTCGTCCGGCGTGATGGTGGCGCACTTCACGCCGACACCATGCTTCTTGATGGCGTTGGCCGAGTCCACCGTCACCTTGTCTTCGGTCTTGTCGCGGTTCTCGACCGAGAGGTCATAGTAGTGCAGGTCAATGTCGAGGTAGGGGAGGATCAGTTCCTTCTTGATCTGGTCCCAGATGATGCGGGTCATCTCGTCGCCATCAAGCTCGACGACAGGGTTGGCGACTTTGATCTTGTCCATGGAAGAGCCTCGTTGCTGCACTGCGGAATGGCGCGGCTATAGCAGGGGGCAAAGAGGTCCGCAAATGCGACGGAAGGTGGGGAGGGGGATGGAATTGTCCCTCATCCGGCCTTCGGCCACCTTCTCCCGCGCGAAAAGCGGGAGAAGGCAAAGCGACCACACTGTTGCGTCTTGATTACCTTCTCCCGCCCCCTGACGGGAGAAGGTGCCCGTCGGACTTGATCCGGGGGGCGGATGCGGGAGTATGCGTTCAGTGGTTGGCTTTGGTTGGTTTCTTCCTTGCCTGCTTCCCCGCCTTTGTCAGCAGCGTGGCATTGTTGGCCAGTGCGCGGTCCAGCCAGACCTTGAAGTCGGTCTCTTCCTCCGCAGTCCGCCGAACAAGCGGTTCTGTTCAGTTCTGAAGGGGCCGAGGGCTGGGGCGATGCGGTCTTCCAGCGTCATGGCCACGTTTCCGCAGGTATCATTGCGGCGGGCCGATATCCGGACGCGTGCTGGCAACTGAGCCCACATAGCGGCAGCGGTAGTCACCAAAAGTGGATTTCCAGCACACGCCTTTGGCCTCGGGCACGATCTGCTCAGTACAATTGTTGTCCGCTTTGCCAGAGAGAGCGGCATCAGCTTTCGTTATGCACACAACCCAGGAGAACGACCCACGGATGTTGTATGCTGAGGAATCAACATCACCATCTTCCATGACATAGTCGCCATAGGCCTCGACGAACGGGGTTGGTGCACTGACACCGACCTTGATATTTTCCATCAACCACAGTTCCCCGGTTGCCAACGCAACCTCATGCTTGCAGCGCAACATGGCAACCACCTGCTCGGTGGTGGGAGCTGCATCCAATTGAATGCTGGGGCAGGCACCGGGATCGCGCGCACCCCACTCCGCACCTGACCCTTCAAGGGCCAGAGCTTCTCTCGACAGCAACAGCGCGGCTGTCAGCGTGGCACTTCGGGCAATGTCGGCGATGGAAAATTGCATGGTGGTTCTTTCCGGACGAGTTTTGAAGGGGAAACGCAGTGAACCTGCACCAGCTTGGTTGTGGAAACACCGGCTGTCAATCTGATTGCAGGCTTTGACACATTGCCACCCACCGTGGCAGCACTGCTCGTATGACTGCCACCGGCGCCGCTCCCTCCACCAATGCTTTCCACTCCCCTGCCTATGTCAAATACCTTGCGGCACTGGTGTGCCACAGTTTTGCGACGCAGATTGTGGTCATCGCCGTGGGCTGGCAGGTTTATGACATCACGCGCGATCCGTGGGACTTGGGGTTGATCGGACTGTCGCAGTTCCTCCCCGCGCTGTGCCTGGTGCTGGTGACAGGGCTGGTGGCGGACCGCTTCAACCGCCGACTCATTCTGGCACTTTGTCTCGTCGTGGAAGTATTGTGTGCGGGGGCATTTGTTCTCTTCACGCTGTCCCATCCGACTTCGGTGACACCGGTGTTCGCAATTCTTGCGGTGCTCGGATTGTCACGGGCCTTTTTCTCGCCGGCTGCCGATGCGCTGGCACCCAACCTCCTGCCGCGCGAAGCCATTCCCCACGGCATTTCGCTGAACTCCATGACCTGGCAGTTGACCACCATCACCGGGCCGGTGCTGGGGGGATTGCTCTATGGCATTTCGGGCGTTGCGGCCTATGGCGCGGCAGCTGTGCTGGTGGGACTGGCGGTGCTGTGCGTGCTGTGGATTGGCAAGACACAGCAAGCCAACCGGGTGGAAGAAACGACCATCCACACACTGCTGGCGGGGTTCCGCTTCATCAAGTCCGAACCCATTGTGCTGGGGGCCATCTCGCTTGACCTTTTTGCCGTTCTGCTGGGCGGCGCCACGGCGCTGCTGCCGATCTACGCGCGCGACATCCTGCAGGTGGACGAACTGGGGCTTGGCCTGCTGCGTTCGGCGCCCGGCGTGGGGGCGGTGTTGATGGCGCTGTGGCTTTCGAAGTTCGGCATCCGCGACCATGCCGGAAAGATCCTGTTCCTGTGCGTGGCGGCCTTCGGTTTCTTCACGATCGTCTTCGGTCTCTCCACCTGGCTGCCACTGTCCATCTTCGCGCTCGTCATGATGGGGACGTTCGACATGGTGAGCGTCTATGTGCGTGAAACGCTCATGCAGTTGTGGACACCGGATGATGTGCGCGGCCGCGTCAATGCGGTGAACCGTGTTTTCATCGGGGCCTCCAACGAGCTTGGCGAATTCCGGGCCGGCGGCGTCGCCGCACTTCTCACCGCCAAGGCCGCGGTTGTGATGGGCGGGGCAGGGACCATGGCGGTCGCCGCCCTGTGGAGCTGGATGTTCACGGGGTTGCGCACGGCGCGGAAGCTGGAAGGCAGGCCTGGTGCGCCATGACCGCTTGCGAATCCTGCCATTTTGACAGTGCGACACTTTGGTTTAGGGCGTGAGAACGCCTTTATGACTTTGGTTGATCCAGATCAACGGCAGGTCTTTTTCTCTCTTTAGACTAATTCCAGTCAGGTTATCGAATTGCCAGTCCGATTCACCTGGTCCTGCTTGAGGAGCGGGGGCAAGAACATAAAGCCGCTCCGACATCGAGGAATGGTGCCACCATGAAACTGAAGACTTTTGCAATCGCCCTCATCGCGGGGGTGGCGTTCTCCACGGCTGCGCTGGCGGCAGACGATCTGCGCGCCAAGGCCACGGCTGCCTTCAAGCCGCTTCCCTCCACAATCCCGAGCGTAAAGGACAATCCGATCACGCCGGAAAAGATCAGCCTCGGCAAGGCGCTGTTCTTTGACACCCGCTTGTCCGCCTCGGGCGGAGTCTCCTGCGACTCCTGCCAGACCGTGGCACCGGGTGGCGATGACCCCCTTGAGGCA
>CALMZX010000044.1 GCA_937870685.1 uncultured Alphaproteobacteria bacterium | reverse complement strand
GACACGCTGCCCTTCCATCCCTACTACACGATGAAGGACCTGTTCGCGATCGTGGTCTTCCTGCTGTTCTTCGCAGCCTGGATCTTCTACGGCCCGAACTACCTCGGCCATGCCATCAACTACGAGCCTGCCAACCCGCTGGTGACGCCGGCGCACATCGTGCCGGAATGGTACTACCTGCCGTTCTACGCGATCCTGCGCGCCATCCCGTCCAAGCTGGGCGGTGTCATCGCCATGTTCGCCTCGATCCTGATCCTGTTCGTCCTGCCGTGGCTTGACACCTCGCGCGTGCGCTCGGGCAGCTACCGCCCGATCTTCAAGGGCTTCTTCTGGATCTTCGCGATTGTCTGCGTGGCGCTGGGCTATCTCGGTTCCAAGCCGGCCGAAGGCACCTATGTGCTTTGGGCACGCATCCTCACGGCCTACTACTTCGCCCACTTCATCATCATCCTGCCGCTGCTCGGACTTCTTGAAAGCCCAAAGCCGCTGCCGGCATCGATCTCCGATGACGTGCTGTCGAAGTCCAAGGCCAAGCTGGCACCTGCTGAGTGATCCGGAGAAACGTCATGAAGAAACTTGCATCACTCGCACTCGCCGGATTGCTGCTCGCAAGCGGCTCGACGCTCGCCGCCGAAGGCCAGAAGCCTGCCAAGGGCATCAGCTTCTCCTTTGAAGGCCCTTTCGGTACCTTTGATCGCCAGCAGCTGCAGCGCGGCTACAAGGTCTACAAGGAAGTCTGCTCCAACTGCCACTCCATGCGGCTTGTCTCCTTCCGCAATCTCGCGGAAGGCGGCATCTTCACGGACGAGCAGGTGAAGGCACTGGCCGCCACCTACACGATGAAGGACGGTCCGGACGTCAACGGTGACATGTTCGAACGCCCCGGCCTTCCGTCAGACCGCTTCCCGTCGCCCTTTGCCAATGACGAAGCGGCCAAGACCGCCAATGGCGGCGCCCTGCCGCCGGACCTGTCGCTGATCACCAAGTCGCGTCCCGGCTGGTATGGCACCTTCAACCAGCTCTGGAATGGCATTGGTGGACCCCAGTACGTCTATTCCGTGCTGACCGGTTACGAGGAGGCGCCTGCCGAACTCGCCGCCGAAGCGCCGGAGGGCAAGTCCTACAACCCGTACTTCGGCGCGGGGCACTGGATCGGCATGGCCGCCCCGCTGGCAGATGGCGTGGTGACCTTTGATGACGGCGCACCGAACACGGTCGATGCCATGGCGAAGGACGTCGCGGCGTTCCTGGCCTGGACGGCCGAGCCCAAGATGGAAGACCGTAAGCAGACCGGTTTCATGGTCATGATCTACCTCGCGGCCTTCTCGATCCTTCTTTACCTCGTGAAAAAGAAGGTCTGGGCCGACGCGCACTGATTGGGTGCGAATAGCGAACAGCGAATGGGGGTTGCTTCGGCAGCCCCTTTTCATTTTATCTCCACTCGCCACTCCGGAGCGTCCCATGACCCAATCCATCCTCGGCATCATCGGTGGTTCGGGCGTTTATGACGTCCCCATGGACAACGCCCGTTGGGAGAGTGTGTCGAGTCCGTGGGGTGCTCCATCGGACCAACTCCGGCGGGGAGAGATCAACGGCCTGCCCGTGGTCTTCCTGCCACGCCATGGCCGGGGCCACGTGTTCTCGCCTTCCACCATCAACTATCGGGCCAACATCGACGCGTTGAAGCGGGCGGGCGTGACCGACGTCATCTCGCTCTCCGCCGTCGGCTCCCTGAGGGAAGACCTGCCCCCCGGTACCTTCGTCGTGGTGGACCAGTTCATTGACCGCACTCACCTGCGCGCCAGTTCCTTTTTCGGGACAGGCTGCGTCGCCCATGTTCCCTTCGCCCGTCCTGTTTCGCCCGTTTTGGCAGGATTGGTCGTCAAGGCATTGAAATCAGAAAATATTCCACATTCTCCGACGGGTACCTATGTGGTCATGGAAGGCCCGCAGTTCTCCACCCTTGCGGAGTCGGAACTGCACCGCTCATGGGGGGCGTCGGTGATTGGCATGACCAACATGCCGGAAGCCAAGCTCGCCCGCGAGGCGGAACTCTGTTACGCCACCGTCGCCATGGTCACTGACTTTGATGCCTGGCACCCGACCCATGATGCCGTTGATGTGGCCCAGGTGATTGCCACCATGAAAGGCAACAGCGCGCTTGCAAAGCGCTTTGTCCTGCGGCTGGCGGCAGATTTTCCGCGCCAGCATCCGGCCTGTCCCATCGGCTCGGATCGCGCCCTCGATCATGCCATCATGACCGCCCCCGACAAGCGCGATCCCGAACTGCTGCGGAAACTCGACGCCATCGCAGGCCGGGCACTTGCCATCTGACGGTGTTGCCAGGTCTGGTCAGTCGTCCTTCAGTTTCTTCTTCTTGAGCGCTTCCACCATGAAGGGATGCTTCAGCACCTCTTTGCGGAAGATGACATCATAGGCTTCATCCTCGCCCACGCAGCGCTTCTTGATGTTGGTGAACAGCTGCTCGCGTTTGCTGTCCAGGGCGTCACAATCCTTTGCGGCAAGGCCGACGGCCTGCTGGTCATATTCCCTGAAGCAGGCCCGCCAGATGTCCCGGTGGCCTTCCTCGTGGGTTTTGAGGTAGGTCGCAAAGGCCAGCCATGACTTTGCCAGCCGCGTGTTCATGGATGCCGCGTTCTGGTGGGATGGCAGCACGAAGTTGTAGATGGCGCTGGTTTCAAACCGCTTGTAGCGACAACCATCTTTGCCCACGGCATGGGCTTTCACGGTCTTTGTGGCGATGGCCGTGAAGGCAAAGGTGGCATTGGGCGCGATGCGGGGCGCGGCGGTCTTGATGTTTTCGTAGATCGCCGGAGCCGTCGAACCCGTCACCGGGTAGGGAACATCCGAAGACGTCTCCTTCCCTTGGGAAAAGGCAGGGCCAGCGAGGGCAAGAACCAGAAGGAAGCGGATTGTCTTGATCATGAGTCCCGCATGGCGGGCGTGGACATGGCCTGTCAATGTCTCTCTTCTGTTCTCCGCAAGCGGCTTGCGCCCGGGGGCGGCATTCCCCATAACGTCAGGGGGAAGCAACCATGCGGCGTTCGGGAATCGTCAAATTCTTTAACAGGGAGAAGGGCTTCGGCTTCATTTCGCCGGACGACGGCGGGCGTGACATTTTCGTCCACGTCTCCACCGTGCAGCGCGCGGGTGTGCCGTGGCTTGAAGACGGCATGCGCCTGTCCTTTGAAACCCAGGATGACGCAAAGGGCCGAGGGCCCCAGGCCATGAGCCTGCAACTGGAATAGATCAGCTCTCCATGCGTGCGTTCCTTGTTCTTGTCTTGCTCCTGTCTCATGCGGTCACGGCCTTTGCCCGCGGCCCCCAGAGCGGACAGTTCGATTATTTTGCCCTCGCCCTGTCGTGGTCGCCCACCTATTGCGCCACGCCTGCGGGAGAAAATGATGCCAGCCAGTGTTCACCCGGACGCCGCTTCGCCTTTGTGGTCCATGGCCTGTGGCCGCAGCACCAACAGGGCTGGCCCGAATATTGCGTGACCCGCGAGAACTGGGTGGCTGAAGAAAACATTGCCGCAATGATGGACATCATGCCGTCGCGCAAGCTGATCATTCATGAGTGGAAGAAGCATGGCACCTGTGCCGGGGTTTCGCAGGCGGACTATTTCCGCGCCACGCGCCTGCTGTTCGAAAAGGTCCGCATTCCCGCCCGCTATCTCTCGCCCACGGCAGATGTGATCACGACGCCGCAACAACTTGTCACCGACTTCGTCAAGACAAACCGTGACCTGACAGCCGACATGATCTCGGTCCAGTGTGGAAATGCCCGCGACCGTGCACGTCTCTCGGAACTGCGGATATGTCTCGACAGGCGCGGCAGTTTCGCCCGCTGTGGTGCCAACGAATCCCGCTCCTGCCGTGCCAAAACCCTTGTCATGCCCCGTGTCCGCTGAGCCATCATGAAAAAAGCCCTCATCCTGCAACACATGAACCACGATCATCCCGGCCGCTTCCTCGACTGGTTTGCCGAGGATGGCATTCTGCCCGTGCCGGTGCGCATTTTCGATGGCCACCACATTCCCTCCCTCAAGGACTACGACTTCATGTTCGTGCTGGGGGGCGCGCAGGACACGTGGCAGGAGGAGGAGTACCCCTATCTCAAGGCCGAAAAGCAGGCGATCCGCGAATGGGTGTGGGACCGAGCAAAACCATATTTCGGTGTCTGTCTCGGCCACCAGCTGTTGGCGACAGGTCTGGGCGGCGAGGTGGCACGCGCCGATGAAGGTGAAGTCGGCGTGTTCGACGTGGCCTTGACGGAAGACGGAACGGCCTCTGCCTTCATGCAGGGCCTGCCATCAACGCAGCAGGTCATGCAATGGCACCATGCCGAAGTGAAGCGCCCGCCGCAGGGCAGCAAGGTATTGGCTCAGTCGGCTCGCACGGGCGTGCAGTCATTGGCCGTGGACAGCCACGCACTCTCCACCCAGTTCCACTGCGAATTCAGCCCGCAGACAGTGGCGGGTTGGTCGTCACTGCCGCTTTATGTCGAGACACTGGAAAAGTTGAATGGCCCCGGCGCCTATGACCGGCTGGTGCGCGAGAGTTATCCGCTGATGCCGCAGATGCAGAAATCGACGCGCCAGATGTGGGACAACTTCAAGAAGGCATCCGGCCTTGTGAAATGATCAGCGCAGGTCGCGTGCCCGCAGCGCAAACACTTCGCCTTCGCTTTCCTCGCTGTCGACCCAGATGAAGGGCAGCTTTGGGAAATCGGCCTCCAGCAGGTCGCGCCCCGTGCCGATTTCGCAGACCAGAACGCCATCCTCCGTGAGGTGCTTTGGCGCGGCCTTCAGGATGTCGCGCACCAGATCGAAGCCGTCATCGCCGCCAAGATGGGCCATCACCGGCTCATGCCTGTATTCCGGTGGAAAAGCCTTCACCTCGGCCCGCGCCACGTAGGGCGGGTTGCTGATGATCAGGTCGTAGCGCTGCCCCTTCAGCGGCGCGAAGAGATTGCCCTGCTTCAGCGTAATGCGCTCTGTAAGCCCGTGATCCTTCACATTGATCTTGGCCACCGCAAGGGCGTCCTTGGAGAGGTCAACAGCGTCGATGGCTGCGTCATCGAAGGTCATCGCCGCAAGAATAGCGAGACAGCCGGAGCCGGTGCAAAGGTCGAGAACGCTGGAGATGGCAGCGGGTGTTTCATAGAGCCCCATGCCATTAGGTCCGAGCGTGCCATTCATCAGCAGCTCGCCAATGTAGGAGCGCGGCACGATCACGCGCTCGTCCACAAAGAATGGAACACCATGCATGTAGGTTTTATTGAGTAGGTAGGCGGCAGGCTTTCGCGTTTTCACGCGCGCCGCGATCATCTTTGCGAGCGCCGTGCGTTCCACCTTGGTGAGGCGCGCATCCAGCCAGGGGTTGATGTCATCCACCGGCAGATGCAGCGTCTCGAGGATGATGAAAGCCGCCTCGTCGATGACACTGGTTGTGCCGTGACCATGCACCACGCCAGCCGCGCGAAACTGGCTGACAGCATGGCGGAGGAAATCGCGGATGGTCTGAAGGTCAGAGGTGCTCATGGACCCCTGTTACGCGCGCCGGGGGCTGCCCTGCAAGTTCAGAAGCATGAGGCCGAAGAAGGCCGCCAGCACGACCGAGAGTCCATAGGGCATGCCGTCCGGGCCGAAATGGTTGAAGGTGACGCCCGTTCCCAGCGCGCCGAGCAGGGCACCCACGCCCCAGGTTGTGGAAAAGCAGGCCGTGCCGGTGGTGAGTTCATGGCCGGAAAAACGGTCCCCCAGTTCTCCCAGCGCCACCGTGTACATGCCTGCCGATGCAGCCCCTCCCACCAGCAGCAGCAGCCAGAACAGCGGCGTGCCGAAGGCCACGGGCAACAGGCCGGTGCACAGGGCGGTGACGGCGGAGCACGCCGCCATGACGACGCGCTTGTTCACGTGATCGGCCAGCCAGCCGATGGGGAACTGCAACACCGTGTTGCCAAGGATGAAGAAGGTGAGCGCCAGCGCCGCTGTCTCCTGGCTCAAGCCCTTCTTAACGCCGAAGACGGGCAGGAAGCTGAGGAAGGCTGCATCGATGATGGCAAAGGCCGCGACCGACAGGATGAGGATGGGAGCCTTGCGGACAAAGCCGATGACACTGAGCGCCCTCTCATCCTCCTCGTCCACGGCCTCGTCCTTGACGAAAAGGATGGGAATGCTGGCGGAGGCCAGCACGATGGCGCCAATGATGAAGGGCAGCGCCCCTTCAATCCCCGTGATGGAAATGAGAGACGGCCCGCCGCCAAAACTCAGCGCCATGACGCTGGTGTAGAGGGCGAGGATGCGGGCCCGCCACGGCCCTTCCGCAAACCTGACAATCCATGCCTCGCTGATTGCGAACAGGGTGGAGACAAAGAAGCCATGCAGGATGCGAAGTCCGAACCAGGCCCAGAAGATCGGCGTGAAGGGATAGAGGCAGATCACCACGGCTGTCATGGCGGCGGCACCGATCACCGTGCGCTTGGTGCCGAACAGCCGCACCGCGCCGGGAATGAAGAACAGCGACAGCGTGATGCCGAGCGGCTGCATGGCGGCATTGTAGCCGATCACGTCCGGGCTGATGCCGCGCGATTCCATGATCAGCGACAACAGCGGGAACATCAGCCCCAGCGTGAAGCCGAAGACCGTGACGGCGGCGATGGCCGCAATGAGATTGATGAGACGCTGGCCGTTCATGTGTATCAGGACGGTTTTGCCACACGCCCGCCCTGCAGCAGCAGGCCCAGCAGCAGCAAGGCGTAGAAGCCAGCCAGCACCACGGGGAAACTGTTGATGCCGAAACTGTCAATGACCCGTCCTGCGATGGGGGGGCCGATGATGCCGCCGACACCCCACATGGCAGCCACACTGGCCGAGGCGGCGACCATGTCCTTGCCCTTGAAGACATCGCCCATGATGGCCAGCGCCACGACATAGACGCCGAAGGCACCATTGAAGATCAGCACGACGAGCGGCCAGATCAGCGGGGTCGTGATCAGCACGGGAAGCAGAAGGCAGGCGAAGATCGTCACCGTGGCGCAGATCAGCACCACGCCATTCTTGTTCCAGCGGTCGGCCCAGAGTCCAAGGGGGTAAAACAGCACCACGCCGGAGACGATTCCTGCGGCCAGCATGCTGCTGGCAGTGGCGAGCGGCAGGCCGTTGCGTTGCGCGAAGATCGTGAAGAAGGAGATGATCACGCTGTCGAAAATGGTGGCGGCGCCAATGCAGCCGAACAGCAGCGGCGTCCGCGTGAGCACCTTCAGCAGGCTGCCATGCCCGCCGTCCTCGCTCGCCTCGCGGATATCGACCATGGCCAGCGGAATGAGGCCACCCGCGACGAACACGATACAGATGAGCCAGGGCGTCAATCCTTCGATCCCAGTGAAGGGCAATATGGTTGGTCCGACAGCGAAGGTGACAGACAGCATGGACGTGTAGATGCCCATGAGCCGCCCGCGGTTCTTGTCGGTTGAGATCGTCAGCACCCAGGCCTCCGGATCGT
>CALMZX010000043.1 GCA_937870685.1 uncultured Alphaproteobacteria bacterium | reverse complement strand
CCACCATGACCGGCTCCAAAGAGAAACTTATGAGACAATAACTTAAATGAATTTCCCATATCAATGCAATCGGCATAGTCGTTCCCCCGACAAGACACACACTCCGGGAGGATGCGATGACCGAACGGCCCTTTGCCGCTGAGATGCCCTGGCCTGACTTTCATGCCCGCATGAAGGATGGCAAGACACCGATCCTCATTCCGCTTGGCTCCATGGAGCAGCATGGCCACCACATGCCACTGCATGTCGATGTTCTGCTGCCCACCGAATTTGCGCGCCGTGTTGCAGCACGTGTCGACGGCCTTGTCGCCCCATCCTTCACATACGGCTACAAATCGCAACAGAAGTGCGGCGGCGGCAACCACATGCCAGGCACTGTGAGCCTTGAGGGGCAGACGCTGGTGCACCAGCTGCGCGACGTCATCAAGGAGTTCGCACGCCATGGCGGGCGCAACTTCGCCATCGTCAACGGCCACTACGAGAATTCCTGGTTCATCAACGAAGCGGTTGACCTTGCGCTCCGCGAGTTGCGCTGGGACGGCGTGACGGACGTGAAGATCGTCGTCCTGTCCTACTGGGACTTCGTCAACCAGGAAACCATCGACAAGATCTATCCGGACGGCTTTCCGGGATGGGCAGTGGAACATGGCGGCGTGCTGGAAACGTCATTGATGCTGGCGCTCTATCCGGATCTCGTCCAGTTGCAGCGTGCCGTCGATCATCCGGCCGCGACCTTCCCGCCCTATGACGTCTATCCGGTGAAGCCGGAATGGACGCCGTCCAGCGGCACGCTTTCCTCGCCCAAGAACGCATCGCGCGAGAAGGGCGAACTGATGCTGCGCATTTGCACGGATGGCATTGTGCAGGCGCTTCAGGACGAATTTTCGATCTCGCCCGGCGCGCGCGCCGCGGCCTGAACCATTTCAACAGCAACGCCACAAGGAGAACGGACTGCCATGAACAGGGAACGACTGCAGGACTACGTGGGCAATGGCGAACAGGTGAAACCCACCTTTTCCGCCAAGGAGATGAAGCGCCGCCAGGACAATATCCGGAGATACATGTCCGAAGCGAAGATCGATGCGGCACTTTTCACCTCGTATCACAACATCTGCTACTATTCGGATTTCATGTTCTGCTACTTCGGCCGCCGCTATGGCCTGGTGGTGGACCACAAGGGCTGCGCCTCGATCTCGGCGGGCATTGATGGCGGCCAGCCCTGGCGCCGCACCTTCGGTGGCAAGAACCTCACCTACACCGACTGGCAGAAGGACAATTACTTCCATGCCGTAAGGCAGCTGACCAAGGGCGTGAAGCGCCTTGGCATCGAGTTCGACCACATCAACCTCGACACCATGGCACTGCTCAAGTCGGAATTCCCCGACATGGAATTCGTTGACATCGCGCAGCCTGCCATGCGCCAGCGCATGATCAAATCCGCCGAGGAAATCGAGCACATCACCAAGATGACGCGCATTGCCGACATCGGCGGTGCTGCCTGCTGCGAAGCGACGCGTGTCGGCGTTGGCGAACACGAGGTGGCGCTCCATGCCACGTCGACCATGGTGAAGGAAATCGCGCGTATCTGGCCGGATGGCGAACTGATGGACACCTGGACCTGGTTCCAGTCCGGCATCAACACCGATGGTGCCCACAATCCGGTCACGAGCCGCAAGCTGGAGCGTGGCGACATCCTCTCGCTCAACTGTTTCCCGATGGTGGCAGGCTACTATGTGGCGCTGGAACGCACGCTGTTCTGCGAGA
Source organism: uncultured Alphaproteobacteria bacterium (assembly GCA_937870685.1). GTDB lineage: Bacteria > Pseudomonadota > Alphaproteobacteria > Rhizobiales > Aestuariivirgaceae > Aestuariivirga. The sequence goes on along the minus strand of CALMZX010000043.1, from coordinate 1,047 downwards.
CGGCGACGGATGAGAACCTGCGCCTTTGGGACATCAACATCGAAGTGCATGAGCGCGGCATCGAGCTGCTGAAGCCTGGCAACAAGTGCTCCGACGTGGCCAAGGAACTGAACGACATCTATGAGCGCTACCAGCTCCTGAAGTACCGTTCCTTCGGCTATGGCCATTCCTTCGGCGTGCTCTGCCACTACTACGGTCGCGAGGCGGGCCTTGAGCTGCGTGAAGACTGCCACACCGTTCTGGAACCGGGCATGGTCGTGTCGATGGAGCCGATGATCACCATCCCCAACCATCTGCCGGGTGCGGGCGGCTACCGCGAGCACGACATCCTGGTGATCACCGAGGATGGCAACCGCAACATCACCCATCACCCCTACGGGCCGGAGAAGATGATCATCAAGAACTGAGCAACGGCCCCGCAGCCGCCCGGCGGCTGAGTGGGCAGGTTGTTCGAAAATATCACGTTTGAGCCGTCACTCCCTGACGGACACCACTGGCCCGGCCTCAGCGCCGGGCCTTTCTTTTGGGAGAAAGGTGTGCGGACGAAAGCCACGTTCGGGCATGGGGGACACGTGGGATTTGGCTTGGGAAAAGAATGGTGCCCAGGGCCGGAATCGAACCAGCGACACGCGGATTTTCAATCCGCTGCTCTACCAACTGAGCTACCTGGGCAGTCTCGCCAGCCGTGCGGTACGGCGGGCTGCGGGCGATATAGGTGAAAGTGTTCGCCACTGCAACAATCAGTTTTTTGCTGCGTTGCGAAAGCCTCCGGCCCCTCCAAATGTCTAAATGACCGCGCCGCGCCGCTGGCCCTAAACAGCGCTCATAAGCAAAACGACAAGGAGGAATCAATGTCCAGTGCACAGGCTACCGGCGACAAGGGGGCGCGGTCGCGCCCCATGACCGCCGAAGAAAAGAAGGTGATTCTCGCCTCATCCGCGGGCACCATCTTCGAGTGGTATGACTTCTATCTCTACGGTTCGCTGGCCGCCATCATCGGCGCGCAGTTCTTCACCTCGTTCCCGGAAGCCACCCGCAACGTCTTCG
>CALMZX010000042.1 GCA_937870685.1 uncultured Alphaproteobacteria bacterium | reverse complement strand
AGTCCTTCGGACAGCTCCCCCAAACGAGTTGGGGGAGCGCCACTTGCCCTCACCCGGCTTTGCCGGGGGAGGTGCCCGAAGGGCGGAGGGGGTCTCACGGAACACGGGAGAGGAAAAACAAACATGGTCACAGGCACACGCGAAAAAAAGACAGGCCGCATCCGGCTGGGCATGGTGGGTGGCGGACAGGGGGCCTTCATCGGCGCCGTGCATCGCCTCGCCGCGCGCATGGATGACGAATATGAACTGGTGGCGGGCGCACTGTCGGCCGATCCGAAGAAGGCTGCTGCCTCCGCTGCTGATCTTGGGCTCGATCCCGCGCGCAGCTACGGCTCCTTCGAGGAGATGGCGAAGGCCGAAGCCAAACGCGCCGATGGCATCGAAGCGGTTGCCATCGTCACACCCAACCATGTGCATGTGCCTGCAGCCAAGGCCTTCATCAATGCGGGCATCCATGTGATCTGCGACAAGCCGCTGGCGCTCTCGCTCAAGGAGGCCAAAAGCCTCGAAGCCCTGCTGGCCAAGCGCAAGGAGGTGATCTTCGCGCTCACCCACAACTATTCCGGCTATCCCATGATCCGCCATGCCAAGCAGATGATCGCGGCGGGCGAATTGGGCGACATCCGCGTGGTGCAGGGTGAATATCCGCAGGACTGGTTGACCACCGCCCTGGAACAGACCGGCCAGAAACAGGCCGCCTGGCGCACCGATCCCAAGCGCTCTGGTGCCGGCGGCTGTGTCGGCGACATCGGCACCCACACCTATCAGCTAATGTGCGACGTCTCGGGCCTCAGTGCCGCCGAACTCTCCGCCGACCTCACCACCTTCGTCAAAGGCCGGGCGCTGGATGACAACGTCAACGTCATGCTCCGCTTCAAGCCGAAGGGCGGCACCGTGGCCAAGGGCATGCTCTGGGCCAGCCAGGTGGCGCCGGGCAACGAGAACGGCCTGAAGCTCCGCATCTACGGCACCAAGGGCGGGCTCGAATGGAAACAGGAAGACCCCAACTATCTCTGGTACACGCCCTTCGGTGAACCCAAGCGCCTGATCACCCGTGGCGGCGCAGGCTCAGGGGCCGCCGCAGGCCGCATGACCCGCGTGCCGCCCGGTCATCCGGAAGGCTATCTCGAAGGCTTCGCCAACATCTATGCGGAAGCCGCCCGCGCCATCAAGGCGGCACGCACGGGCAAGAAGCCGGACAAGGACGTGACCTTCCCCGGCATCGCCGATGGCGTCGTCGGCATGGCCTTCATCGAAGCCTGCGTGAAGTCCTCAAAAGCCAACGGCAAGTGGACGAAGCTGTAGAAAGTCCTTCTCCCTCCCCCTTGTGGGGAGGGCAGGGGTGGGGGTCTGGTGGTCTTGCAAAAAGGCAACCGAACAGTACGCCCATCCCATCACCGCCGGTCCGGTCCCTCTGTCCCCCGATCACGTCTTGGCCCGCTTCAAGCGGGCCACCCATGCGTGTTGCAGGCAGATGGCCCGCCTGAAGCGGGCCATGACGGCGAATAGAAGGGACGGCCAATAGAAGGGAATGACCGGAAGCTCGCACAACTCCTGCCAGCCATGACCCTGCACCGCCAGCGCGCATCCCCTGACCTTCCCCGCACAGGGGAGGGAATTTGTCTCACCATGATCGCGCTCTTCCGATCTTCCATGGGAACCCCGAATATGGTTTGAGAACCTCGTTTTCCAGAAACGGGGCACTTCTTCATGGCTGACATCATCGTCATCGGCGCGGGCCACAATGGGCTGGTCTGCGCGTATTATCTGGCGCGGGCCGGGCACAAGGTCACCGTGCTGGAGAAGCGCGCCGTTGTTGGAGGTGCCGCTGTCACGGAAGAGTTCCATCCCGGCTTCCGCAACTCGGTTGCTGCCTACACGGTCTCGCTGCTGAACCCGAAAGTGATCGCCGACATGAGCCTGCAGCGCCACGGCCTGACCGTGGTGGAGCGCGAAATTTCCAACTTCTTGCCTCTCAATGACAGGGAGTATCTGAAAGTCGGCGGCGGCAAGACCAAACAGGAAGTGGCGAAATTCTCGGCCCGCGATGCCGAACGCCTCGATGCCTATGGCGAACATCTCGACGTGGTGGCCGACCTCCTGCGTGATCTCGTGCTGGAAACCCCGCCCAACGCGGTCTCCGGGCGCGGCTTGCTCGCCGTGCTACCGCAGCTCTTCAAGGCAGGTACACTGGGCCGCCGCATCGCGAAGCTGCCCACAGACATGCAGCAGCAGGTGCTCAATCTTTTCACCCAGTCGGCGGGCGATTATCTCGACCAGTGGTTTGAAAGCGCCCCCATCAAGGCGGCCTATGGCTTCGATGGCATTGTCGGCAATTTCGCCTCGCCCTACACGCCGGGTTCGGCCTATGTGCTGCTGCATCACGTCTTTGGCGAGGTGAATGGCAAGAAGGGTGCCTGGGGCCATGCCATTGGCGGCATGGGTGCCATCACCCAGGCCATGGCCCGTGCCTGCCGCGAGGCAGGCGTGGTGATCCGCACCGAAACCGGCGTGAAGCGCGTGCTCACGGACAAGCTGGGCGTGACCGGCGTCGAGACCGACTCGGGCGAGGTCATCAAGGTGGGAGCGGTTGTCTCCAACCTCAATCCAAAATTGCTCTTTACACGGATGATCGAGCAGGGCGTCCTGCCGCAACCCTTCGCCCAGCGCATGGAAAACTGGAAATGCGGCTCCGGCACCTTCCGCATGAATGTGGCGCTCTCGGAACTGCCAAGCTTCACCTGACTGCCCGGCAAGGCCCGCGCCGAACACCACACCGCCGGCATCATCATCGCCCCCAGCCTCGGCTACATGGAAGATGCTTACATGGATGCCCGCCGCCACGGCTGGTCCAAGGCGCCAATCGTGGAAATCCTCATCCCCTCGACGCTGGATGATACGTTGGCACCGAAGGGCGCCCACGTCGCCAGCCTCTTCTGCCAGCATGTTTCACCGCAATTGCCGGATGGCACCTCATGGGACGTCCACCGTGAAAAGGTGGCCGACCTGATGATCGCCACGGTGGACAAGTTCGCCCCCGGTTTCAAGAAGTCGGTGATCGCCCGCCAGATCAACTCGCCGCTCGATCTCGAACGCACCTTCGGCCTTGTCGGCGGCGACATCTTCCACGGCGCATTGGGTCTCGACCAGTTGTTCTCCGCCCGCCCCATGCTGGGTTATGCCGATTATCGCACACCGGTGAAGGGGCTCTACCAGTGCGGCTCTGGCACCCACCCCGGTGGCGGTGTCACCGGCGCACCCGGACACAACGCCGCCCGCGAGATGCTGCGCGATCTGAGGTGAGCCACCACACGCTCAGTGCCGCCCGTCCCCGGCCGCCCTGTGCACTTTCTTCTTGATGTGTTGCGCCATCAGCCACACCGCGAGGATCACCAGCGGGATTGAGATGAACTGTGCCAGTTTCTCGTCGAAGGCCACGAACTTCGCCGCCCCTTCGATGAGCTTGCCCACGATGCCGATCACATAATAGCTGATCGCCGCCACCGAGAGGCCCTCGACCGTTTCCTGCAGCATCAACTGAAGCCGCGCCCGTTTTTCCATGGATTGCAGCAGGGCCTGGTTCTGTCCTTCCAGTGCGATGTCGACGCGCGTGCGCAACAGGTTGCTGGCCCGTTCGCAGCGTTGTGCAAGGCTTGCGATGCGCGATTCAACCGCCGAGCAAGTGGCCATGGCCGGCGTGAAGCGGCGCTCCAGGAACACGCCGAGCCGCTGGTGGTTCTGCACCCGCTCCTCGCCCAGTTCGGCAATGCGCTTGGCCACCAGGGCGGAATAGGCCCGCGCCGCGGCGAAGCGGTAACTCGTCTGGTCGGAGAGGCTTTCGATGTCGCGCGACAGGCTGATCAGTCGTTGCAGCAGGTTGGCATCTTCGGATCGCGGATGCCCGGCCATGCCGTCGATGGTGGCAGTCAGTTCGGATTCAAGTCGCTTCAGCGTTGCCTGTGCCGAACGCGCCACCGGCAGCGCCAGCAGTGCCATCATGCGGTAGGTCTCGATCTCGTGCAGGCGGCGCGTCAATCGCCCCAGCCGGTGCGGCGAACCGCTGCCGTCATGGATCAGCATGCGGGTGTAGCCGTCCCCGCCAATGCGGAAGTCGCTCCACACCGTGGTCTTGCCCTGGTTCACCAGCGAACTGGCAATCTCGTCTGCGCCGAACAGGGCCTTGAGGTGGGCCGGGGTGGGAACCTTCGCCGCCTTGTCGAGAACATGGGTGTGAATGGCGACGATCCGCTGTCCCGGGAGGCCCGCAAGCCAACCCTGCGGCAGCCAGTCGATGCCTTCTCCCCGCTTGCCCGCGTCAAAGGAGGTGACGCTCACCCGGTAGAACTCGCCGTGGCGCTCATATTTGAACAGCCCGTCCTTCAGCACCGCGCCCACATGCAGCGCGCCGTCTTCCGGAGGGGAAATGCCCTTGTCCCGGCACAGGGTCCGGATGGCGGGGAGCGGATCGCCATCACCCGGCGAGAGGGTGAAAGCCAGATGGCTGATGCGGGCAGGGGCTTCCACCGGCAGTCCGGGGCGACCATGCACCTCATCATTGAGCAGCTTGCGCAAGGGGTGGTCAATCATGGCGGAGATGTTGCGCCGGACTTCACAGGGCCGCCACCTGCATTCCGCCGCATCGCGCGTTCTGCCCGGCACCTGCGGCAGGCTGACGCCTCCGAAAGCCTTCCCTCATTTCCTGAGGTGCGCCCACATTTCCTCTTTCCCCTGTCACAGGAATGTCTATAAGGGCGCCCAATCATCCCACAGAAAGGTTTGGAGATTGTCATGGCAAAAGTCCGCGTCGCAGTGAATGGGTTTGGCCGCATCGGCCGCAACATCGTCCGCGCCATCTATGAATCGGGCCGCAAGGACATCGACATCGTCGCTGTCAACGATCTGGGCCCGGTCGAGACCAATGCCCACCTGCTGCGGTATGACTCCGTGCATGGCAAGTTCCCGCACGAAGTGACCGTCAAGGGCGATGCGATCTCCATCGGCAGCGACACCTTCAAGGTGACGGCGATCAAGGATCCGTCCCAGCTTCCCTGGAAGGACCTCGGCATCGACATCGCGCTGGAATGCACCGGCATCTTCGCCTCAAAGGACAAGGCCTCGGCCCACCTGACCGCGGGCGCCAAGCGCGTCATCGTCTCGGCCCCGGCCGATGGTGCAGACGCCACCATCGTTTACGGCGTCAACCACAACACGCTGTCGAAGGATCACATGGTGATCTCCAACGCCTCGTGCACGACGAACTGCCTCGCCCCCGTTGCCAAGGTGCTGAACGATGCCATCGGCATCGACAAGGGCATCATGACCACGATCCATTCCTATACGGGTGACCAGCCGACGCTGGACACCATGCACAAGGATCTCTACCGCGCCCGCGCCGCCGCC
>CALMZX010000041.1 GCA_937870685.1 uncultured Alphaproteobacteria bacterium | reverse complement strand
GGGACGTGATCCTCGACTACAACAGTGCGGAAGGTGACGTGATCTATCTCCGCTTCCTCGGCTTCCACATCAATGTGGACAGAACCACTTTCATTGGTGATGCGGATTTCACCGCCAATGGCCGCAACATTCCGGAAATCCGGGTCTTTGAACAGAACGGTTCGCAGATCGTGGAGATTGACCGTCACGGCGACGGTATCGCCGATATGCAGATTGAGGTGCGCAGCCAGACGGCGCTCACTTTCGACGACTTTTTCTTCTGAGAAGACAGAGGCCGCTGAAGTCGCCTTGCCCCGATGGCAGGGCGGCTTTCGCTTTCAGAGCTTTGCGGCAATCTTTTTCATCCGCCGCTCGTGGTAGGCGCGGATGAGCTTCTCGAACTTCGCGTTGGTTACGTCTCCGCCCACGCCGGGGTAGGTCGTATCGATCTTCTTGCGCGAAGCCTCTTCCCGGTCCTTGGAGAGGGGATGGCTGCCATAGATCATGTTGGCGAGGCGCGACCCCTGTGGCGCATACTGGCGGAATACGCGCTGCACATTGACCATTTCTTCCGGGTCGTAACCAGCCGCCACCAGAATATCGATTGCGATGCTGTCTGCTTCGCGCTCCTGTGCGCGGATGGCTGCATTGACGGTGGCACCACCGCTCACGCGCAGCAGGCTGCCCAGGCTTTTTTCCATGGAGTCAGGCGTGATGGCGTCCGTGAGACTGCGGCCCGCCTTGCGGGCAATGCCGATCTGGCGCTGCTTGATGGGATGCCGGCGCAGCACATGGGCAATCTCATGGGCGAGAACGGCGGCCACCTGGCCCTCCGTATCGCAGTACATGAGCAGGCCTTCCTGCACCACGATGATGCCGCCACCCGGTGTGAAGGCGTTGATCTGCTGGTCTTTCACCAGCACCAGCTTGTAGTCTGTGCCTTGCGTGTTCAGCGGCACGACGAGCCGGTCAACGACACCCTGCAAATGGGACTGCATCGCCTTGTCATCGGACTTTCCGAGACGCTTCACCCATTGCGCGGCGAGTTCCTCCGCATGTTGGCGTTCCTCCACGGGCGTGTCATCAAAGGCACGGTCCATTTCCTGCGGGGAAGCGCCGATCTGCTTGGCCATCGCCTTGCGGAACTGCGCTTTCTCATGTTCGAGGATGTAGCTGACGGAGTTGCGGCCGGATGTGCAGCCGCTCAGTGCAAGGGCCAAGGCCATTGCTGCAAGTGGAACCGTCATCCGTGATTTCAAGCGCCATCGCCTGTGCATATTCGCCCCATGCAAAGGTAGTTCGTCGCCGCCGTCAATTTCTTGCCGTGATTTGCCCGCTTTCGCAAGAGAACAATCCACAATTCCATAAGGTGCGAATATCCTTATGCAAATCCTTCGCGCGCGAGGACTTGACGGATGCTCGTGGCCATTTTGTCCACCATTTCGGCCAATTCGCTGTCGCTGGCGTTGTAGGGCGGTGCCAGAATCACCACGTCGCCATTCACGCCATCGACATTGCCACCGACCGGATAGCAGATGAGTCCGTTGCCCAATGCCTGCTGCCTGATCTTCATGTAGAGCTTGTGCGCCGCATCGAACGGTTTCCTCGTCTTGCGATCAGCGACCAGCTCCGTGCCGATGAAATGTCCACGGCCCCGGATGTCGCCAATGGCATCTATGCCGGACAAGGCTTCGGCAATCATGACTTTCAGCTTGGTCTCGTTTTTCGCAACCCGTTCAACGAGATTTTCCCGCGCAACGATCTTCTGCACGGCGATGCCTGCAGCGCAGCAGGCTGTGTGCCCTGTGAAAGTGTGGCCCGTCATCGGTGCGCCATGGGCGGCCACAAGCGCCGCAGAGACCTTGTCGCTATAGATCGCCGCGCCCAGGGGCAGGTAGCCTGCGGCAAGTCCCTTGGCCACGGTCATGATGTCCGGTGTCACACCATCTTTCTCCAGCGCCCGCCACGTGCCGGTGCGACCGGCGCCGCACATCACTTCGTCAGCAATCATCAGCACGCCGTGGCGGTCGCAGATCTCGCGCACGCGCTTGGCATAGCCATCTGGCGCAGGCACGCAACCGCCTGCAGCACCCACCACAGGCTCGAAAATGAAGGCGGCAATCGACTGCGGTCCTTCCCGCAGGATGGCTTCCTCAAGTTCGCGGGCGCTGGCTTCACCTGCTGATTCTGCTGTCGCGCCCGAGATGGGGCGATAGATGTTGGCAGGGGATACCCGCACCGCGTCAATGAATGCGCCTTCGAAAGCGGTGCGCCGCTCAAGAAAGCCTGACACGCCAAGCGCCCCGAGTGTGTTTCCGTGCCAGCTGCGTTCGCGGGCAATGAACTTCCGGCGGCTCTTGGCACCGATGGCGGTCTGGTACTGCAGGGCCAGCTTCAGCGCACTTTCCACCGCCTCGCTGCCGCCCGTCACGAACACCATGTGGTTGAGGCCTCCGCCGCAACGCTGGCGGATGATCTCGGAAAGCTCCTCCAGGGCATCGGTGGTGAAATTGTAGCGGTAGCCATGCGCGATCCGGTCCAACTGCACCCGGATGGCTTCATTCACCTCGGCATTGGCATGGCCGATGCAATAGACCGCAGGCCCGCCCGACCCGTCGATGTACACCTTGCCGTCCACATCATGCAGGTAGCATCCCTTGGCCCATGCCACCTTTGGCAACTGGCCCGTGGAATGGATGTTGGCTGGAAGTGTCGCGGAGGCGTTCATGATGCTGGACTGTTCCCTGTCTTTTGTTGCTAAACTGGCACGGCAGAAACAGAAAATCCATGATCACCCTTTACGACGACATTCAACGCAGCCACGCTCCTGAAACATTTCTGGTGGCCGGCCGCCCGCAACCCATCCCGGAAAAGCCCGTTCGCATCGACATGCTCATGAAGGGCGTGCGCTATGTGGGCAGCCATGTGGAAGCGCCACCGCCCATCAGCAGCGAACTCTTGGCGCTGGTTCACGACCAGCGCTATCTCACGTTCCTTGAAACCCTGCGCGAACGCTGGGGCCATGTGCCGGACTCAAGCGACATTCCGCTGCCCAATGTTTACGCCATCCAGCGCGCCAGCCTTCCGCCCATCGGCTATCCCGAGGCGGTTGTCGGCCAGGCTGGCTATCACCTGGGTGACGGTGCCTGTCCGGTCACGGCCACCACCCTTGCCGCAGCCAAGGCCAGTGCCGCCTGTGCTGCCGAAGGGGCCCGCCGCATCGCCGGCGGGGAGCGCCTTGTCTATGCGCTCTGCCGCCCACCGGGGCATCACGCGGCTTCCGACCTCGCGGCAGGCTTCTGCTTCTTCAACAACGCCGCGCTGTCAGCCGAAATGCTCACCCGCGCCGGCCACCGCACGGCAATCCTTGATATCGACGTGCACCACGGCAATGGCACCGAAGCGATCTTCTACGACCGCGCCGATGTGCTGACGGTGTCCATCCATTGCCACCCCCGGCGCTTCTATCCCTTCTTCTGGGGCTATGCCGATGAGCGGGGCAGGGGTGCGGGCGAAGGCTTCAATCTTAACCTGCCGCTGGAACGCGGCGCCGACATCAACATCTATCTCGCAGCCCTTGAGCAGGCCTTGCAGCGCATCGCCGATTTTGCGCCAACCCGTCTGGTTCTGGCCTCAGGTCTGGATATTGCCATTGATGACCCCTTCAAGGCCTTTGCCATCCGCACCGAGGACTTCGCCCAGATCGGCGCGCGCATTGCGCAGATGCGCCTGCCCACGCTGGTGGTGCAGGAGGGGGGGTACCCTTCCGAAACATTGGGAGACAACCTTGCTTCCTTGCTGAAAGGGCTCGGCGCATGAGCGTCGGCTTCCGCCCCATGCGTGACGGCCAGGAGGATGCAGTCGCCGCCATGGTGCGGCAATTGCCGAAAGACCTGGGCCTGCCAGTGGTGCCGAAACTCACGGGTGAAGGTTTGCGCAAGGCCAGGGGGCTGGTGCAGGTGACCGTCGCGGAAGATTCGGGCCTGCTGCTGGGTGCCTGCCTCTGGTTGTTGACATTCTCCACCTGGCGGGGCTGCAAGGGCATGTATGTTGTTGACCTGTTTGTCATGGAACATGCCCGCGGCAAGAAAGTGGGAGAGCGCCTCCTGCAGTCGGCCATGAAACAGGCGGCGGCTGAAGGCGCGGAGTTCGTCAAGCTGGAGGTGGACGAGAGCAACACCGGCGGTGCACGGTTCTACGACCGACTTGGCTTCGGCCGCCACCCGGAGGACGAACTCTTCATCATGGAAGCAGAAACGCTCAAGACATTTGTCGACAGGAGATTGTGATGACCATCAAGACAGTGGGTTTGATTGGCGCTGGCCTCATGGGCCACGGCATCGGCAGGAACGTGGTGGAAAAGGGCTTTGCCCTCGTCACCATGGCGCACCGCAACCGTGAACCGGTGGAGGATCTGGTGAAGCGTGGCGCAAAGGAACTTGGCTCGCCCGCCGAGATCGCGAAGGCAAGCGACATGGTCATCATCTGCGTGACCGCCACACCCCAGGTCGAAGAAGCCGTCTATGGCGCAAATGGCATTCTTGCCGCAGGCAAATCCGGCCTCATCGTCGCCGACTGCTCGACGGCCATTCCGGAAGCAACCGTGAAGATTTCGGCCGACTGCGCCGCCAAGGGCGTGACCTTCATCGACACGCCAATGACCCGCACACCGAAGGAGGCGGAGGCCGGCAAACTGGGCTTGATGGTCGGGGGTGACCCGGGCGTGCTGGAAAAAATCCGCCCCGTTCTTTCAACCTTCGCAGACATGATCATCCACACCGGTGCGGTAGGAAGCGCGCACCAGGTCAAGCTGATCAACAATTTCCTCTCGCTGGGCCATGCCGCCATCGCGGCGGAAGCTATCAGCGTCGCCACCAAGGCGGGCGTTGACATGACGGCACTGCGCGACATCATCATGGGCGGCGGTGGTGCTTCAGTGATGTTCAGCCGCCTGATCAACGTGCCGCTGAGTGACGATGACAGCCACGCCAAGTTCGCCATCCGCAACGCCCGCAAGGACCTGCGCTACTACACCAACATGACCGAGAACATGCCGGTCGCTTCTCCCATCGCGGAGGCCATTCACCAGACCTATGTGCTGGCCGATACTTTGGGCTACGGCGAGCGCTATGTGCCGCGCCTCATCGACATGATGGTCAAGAACAGCGGCGGAAAATGACAGGTTGACTCCGGACCCGTGCCCATGTGACTGCCAGAAAAAAGGGTTTCGAGACATGAGCATCGCATTCGTTTTTCCGGGGCAGGGCAGCCAGGCCGTCGGCATGGGCAAGGCCTTGGCTGAGCAGTTTGCCGCCGCCCGCGCCGTTTTTGCCGAGGTGGACGAGGCGCTGTCGCAGAACCTGTCGAAAATCATGTGGGAAGGCCCGGAGGCCGACTTGACACTCACTGAAAACGCCCAGCCCGCCCTCATGGCGGTCAGCATGGCGGTGGTGCGCGTGCTGGAAACAGAGCATGGCATCACGGTCGGCGGAACGGCCGCTTGCGTCGCCGGTCATTCGCTGGGCGAGTATTCGGCGCTGGCCGCAGCCGGAACCTTCTCGCTGGCCGATACGGCGCGGCTTCTGAAAATCCGCGGCAAGGCCATGCAGGCTGCAACGCCCGTGGGCACAGGCGCCATGGCGGCGCTCCTCGGCCTTGATTTTGCCGCCGCAGCCGCGGCCGCTGCCGAAGGCGCGCAGGGTGACGTTTGCCAGGCTGCCAATGACAACAGCGATGGACAGGTGGTGATTTCCGGCCACAAGGCGGCCGTTGAACGCGCCGCCGAAATCGCCAAGACCAAGGGCGCGAAACGCGCCGTCATGCTGCCGGTCTCCGCGCCCTTCCATTGCGCGCTGATGCAGCCCGCCGCTGATGCGATGGCGGAGGCCCTGGGCAAGGTGGCGATGCACGCGCCTGCCGTTCCCGTCATCGCCAATGTCAAGGCGGCGCCACTCAGCGATCCTGCGGCGATCCGCGCTTCCCTCGTGGCCCAGGTCACCGGCACGGTGCGCTGGCGCGAATGCGTGGCCCACATGGCAGCGCAGGGCGTCACGCTGTTTGTTGAACTGGGCTCCGGCAAGGTGCTCACGGGCCTTGCCAAGAAGAACGCTCCCGCAGCCCAGGCCATCGCCATCGGCACGCCGGACGATTTTGCAGCTGCTCTTCCCCTTCTGAAAGGTTGACCGATCATGTTTTCTCTCGCAGGCAAGACTGCCCTCATCACCGGCGCATCGGGCGGCATTGGTGCTGCCGTGGCCAAGGCCCTGCACGGGGCGGGGGCCACCATCGCCATCTCGGGAACACGCGCCGCAGTGCTGGACGAATTGAAGGCGGCACTTGGCGGCGAACGGGTGCACGTCGTCACCTGCAACCTCTCCAGTTCTGAAGATGTCGAGAAGCTCATTCCCGCGGCGGAAGCAGCCATGGGCGGTCTTGACATCCTCGTCAACAATGCCGGCATCACCCGTGATGGCCTCGCCATGCGCATGAAGGACGAAGACTGGCAAGCGGTGATCGACGTCAACCTCACGTCCTCCTTCCGCCTCGCCCGCGCCGCCATGAAGCTGATGATGAAGAAGCGCTGGGGCCGCATTGTTTCCATCACTTCGGTCGTCGGCGTCACCGGCAATCCGGGTCAGGCCAACTATGTGGCCAGCAAGGCGGGCCTCATCGGCATGTCGAAGTCGCTGGCGCAGGAACTGGCCAGCCGCAACGTGACCGTGAACTGCGTCGCCCCCGGCTTCATCGCCACCGCCATGACCGAGGCCCTGAACGACAAGCAGAAGGAAGCCATCCTCGGGCGCATTCCCGCAGGCCGCATGGGCTCGTCGGACGATATCGCCGCCGCCGTTCTCTATCTCGCCTCGGAAGAAGCGGGCTACGTCACCGGCCAGACCCTGCACGTCAACGGCGGCATGGCAATGATCTAGCGCTGCGGCGCGGTTGCTGACGCGAAGGAGCGGATTTCTTCAAGGAAAATGTCGCCAAACTGTTCGAGCTTGCTGGCGCCGACGCCGTTCACCTCGCCGAAATCCCATTTCGTCAGCGGCATCTTTTGCGCCATGTCGATCAGGCTGCGGTCGGAGAAGATGATGTAGGCCGCAACACCGCGCGCTTTCGCCAGACGCAGGCGCAGCGCCTTGAGGCGCGCCAGCAGGGCATCGGCGCGCGGATCGGCCTCGCCATTGTCTGACGCCACGGACGTGCGCTTGTCCTTGCGCGCCACCCGCACCATGTCCGGCCGGTAGCGGAAAGCCGTTGTCCCGTCCTCCACCGCCCGCCCCTTGGCCGACAGCGACAATCCGCCGAAGCCCGCCACATCAATTGTCAGCAGGCCGCCCCCCACCATCTGCCGGATGAAGGACTGCCAATAGCTGCGGCTGTGCGCGGAACCCTTGCCGAACATGGGCAGCGATTGATGGCTGAAGTTCATCACCTTCTCGCTGGCCTTGCCCAGCAGGATGTCAGCGATGTGGGCTGCACCGAAACGCTCGCCACTCGCCGTGATGGCTGCGCAGACCAGCTTGGCCTCTGCCGTGCCGTCAACAAGATCGACGGGCTCCAGGCACACATCGCAGTTGCCGCATGGCTCCGAAAACTCGCCGAAATAGCCGAGCAGGGATTGGCGGCGGCAGTCCGGCGTCTCGCAATAGGACACCAGCGCATCAAGCCGCTTGTGCTCCCGCCGCGCCCGCTCCGGCCCGGCCCCTTCATCATCAATGAAGCGCCTGCGCATCTGGATGTCCTGCAGGCCAAACACCATGTGCGCCTCCGCCGGTCTGCCATCGCGCCCGGCTCGCCCGATCTCCTGGTAGTAGGCATCGAGCGACTGCGGCAGGTCGGCATGAAAGACAAAGCGCACATCCGGCTTGTCGATGCCCATGCCGAAAGCGATGGTGGCACAGACGATGATGCCCGTCTCGGTCATGAACAGGTTCTGCGCCTCGGCCCGGTCCTCGGCGGAAAGTCCGGCGTGGTAGGCCACCGCCCTGAACCCCTTGGCTGACAGGAACGCGGCCAATTCCTCCACGCTCTTGCGCGACAGGGCGTAGACAATGCCGCTGGCGCCGCGCTGCCCCGTCACAAACTCCAGAAGCTGGCTCTTGCTGTTGTTCTTCGGTTTGACCGTGAGCCGGATGTTCGGCCTGTCAAAACCGGCGACGAACTCCTGCACCGCGCCGCCGAACAGCTTGGCGGTGATGTCCCTCCGCGTCACTTCATCAGCCGTCGCCGTGAAAGCGCCGATGGGCACGCCGGGAAAGGCGGTACGCAGCGATTTCAGTGCATCATACTCGGGCCGGAAAGCGGCACCCCATTGCGACATGCAATGCACTTCATCCACCGCGATGAGATTGACCTCCAGCTGCCGCAAAGCCCCGATCATGCGCTCTGTCATCAGCCGTTCCGGCGAGAGATAGAGAATGCGGACATCACCTGCTGCCACCCGCTTCCACACAGCAACGTTGGCCTCACGATTGGCCGAAGAGTTGATTGTCTCCGCCGCCACGCCAGTGAGTTTCAGGGCTGCTACCTGATCCTGCATCAGCGCCACCAGTGGCGAGACAACGATGGCAAGCCCTCCGCGGGCGAGGGCTGGAATTTGGTAGCACAGGGATTTGCCTGCCCCCGTCGGCATCACCGCCAGTGCGTGTCCGCCGGACGCGAGGCAAGCGACAATCTCCTCCTGTCCGGGACGGAAACTGTCATAGCCAAAGACGGTGCGGAGGATGCTGTGAATGTCGCCCAAGGGAAACCTGAATCAGTTGCCGCGCTTGTAACCGACACAACCGCAACGGCCAAACAGGGAATGCCATGCACGGCCCGCACTCTTGCCCAGGGCGGCGGGAGGTGCTTAGCTTTATTTTTGGAAGCTGAAGTAAATCAGCCGGACGGATGGGAGATTTGCCAACATGCGTTTGTCTCGCAGGACTTTCGGGGCAGGCATCGCCGCCTTCACTGTCGCGCTGGCTTCAGTCCCTTCCCATGGTGCCGAAGCCCCGCATGTGCTTCGCCGCTGGTACACGCTCATCCTGGAACTGGTGCGGCAAACGCCCACCTATTCGCCACCCGTGGCCGCGCGCGCCTTTGCCTACCTCGGCATCACGACATTCGAGGCCGTGGCCAGCGGCTCACAGACGCTGCAGTCGCTCGCCGGTCAGGTGAAAGGACTGGCGAACCTCCCGCAACGCAAGCCCGGCGTTGCCTATGATGAAGCTGTCATCGTCCACGCGGCCATGGCCTTCGCATCGCAGACCTATTTCGGCAACACCGGCCCTTCGGGCCAGCGCGCCATGAAGGCGCTGGAAAAGAAGTTGCATAAGGAAGCCGCTGCGGGCCTTGCCGCAGGCGTGTGGGAGGAGAGTGCGGCCTATGGCAAATCCGTGGGCGAACACATCTTCGCGTGGTCGAAGGGAGATGGCGGTGCCGTGGTCGAGAACCTCGGCTTTCCGGCGGAATGGAAGCTGACACCGGGACCCGCCCATTGGGTGCCCACCAGCACCATCGCCCTCCAGCAGGCACCGCTGCTGCCCGCCTGGGGCAACAATCAGCCGATTGCCATGCCGGAAGCAGGCGCATGCCCATTGCCGCCCCCGCCGGATTACAGCGAGGACAAGGAGTCGGAGTTCCACAGGCAGGCATTGCAGGTGGTGGATGCAGTGAAGAATCTCACGCAGGAACACAAGGCCATCGCGCGCTTCTGGTCGGATGATCCCATGCTTTCGCCCACGCCACCCGGCCACTGGATGTGGATTGCCATGCAGATCTTCGAGAAGGAGAACACGGACCTCGAAAAATCCGTGGAAGTGCTGGCGCGCCTCGGCATCGCCATCAACGACGGCTTCATCGCCTGCTGGCGCACAAAGGTCGAATTCGACCTTCTGCGGCCAGTCACCTATATCAAGCGCGTGATTGACAAGGCCTGGGAACCGCTGCTGATCACGCCGCCCTTTCCGGAATATCCCAGCGGTCACTCCACCCAGTCCGGTGCCGCGGCCACGGTTCTCGCCAAGGATTTTGGTGACCCCTTCGCCTTCACAGATGCCACCCATGTGCGAGATGGATTGGCACCGCGCAGCTTCAAGTCATTCTGGGAGGCGGCGGAGGAGGCGGCTGTGTCGCGTCTCTACGGCGGCATCCATTTCAGGGCAGCAATTGACCGGGGGCTGGAGCAGGGCAAATGCGTCGGCACATTCGTCAACATGTTGAAAACCCGCAAGGCATGAGGCGCGCAGCCCTTTGCGCTGTGCTGCTGCTGGCAACCGCCAGAGCAGCAAGCAGCGAATCCGTCTTGCGCTTCAGCGACCAGACACACACGTCCGGCATCACGTCAGTCTATGCCGGCGACTACGAGTTCACCGTTGGAGGAGGGGCCTCCAGCTTCGACTGCAACGGTGACGGATTCTCCGAACTGTTCCTGGCGGGCGGCGAAAATCGAGCCACACTCTACCAGAACCGCAGCGCGCAAGGCGGCGATCTCGCCTTCACGGCCATTCCCTCAGGCCTTGAACTCACCCGCGTGCTGGGCGGCTATCCGCTCGACATCAATGCCGATGGAACCATGGATGTGGTGCTGCTGCGCTCCGGCGAAAATGTCGTGATGAAGGGCCTTGGCAACTGCCGCTTCGCCCGCGCCAACGAGGAATGGGGTTTTGCCGGAGGCAATGCCTGGTCCACCGCATTTGCCGCGACATGGGAGAAGGGCGCCAACTGGCCCACCATCGCCATTGGCAACTATGTGGACCGCTTCGAGGAAATCTCGCCCTGGGGCTCCTGCACCGCCAACTGGCTGCACCGTCCGAACGGCGCGGAGACGCGCTTTGCCAGCCCGCTTGCCCTGACGCCCAGCTTCTGCCCGCTCTCCATCATCTTCACCGATTGGTCACGGCGCGGCACGCCTGATCTCCGGGTTTCCAATGACCGCCAGTATTATGAAGGCGGGCAGGAACAGATGTGGCGCATGGAGTCGGGCCATCCACCGCAGCTCTATGCCGACAAGGATGGTTGGAGGTATGTCCGCATCTGGGGCATGGGCATCACCAGCTACGACATCAATTTTGATCAGTACCCGGAATATTTCCTCACGAGCATGGCTGACAACCGCCTGCAGGCGCTGGCGGCAGTGCCGCAGGAAGGCCAGCCAAAGCCTGCCTACAAGGACATCGCCTATCCGCTGGGGCTGACGGCGCACCGCCCCTTCATGGGCGAAGACCTGCGCCCGTCGACGGCCTGGCATTCGCAATTCGAAGACGTCAACAATGATGGCCGCGTCGATCTCTTCATCGCCAAAGGCAATGTGGCGGAGATGCCGGACTTCGCCCAGAAGGATCCGAACAATCTTCTGGTACAGGGACCGGATGGCAAATTCATCGAGGTGGCTGACAAGGCCGGCGTTGCTTCCACCAACACGGCGCGCGGCGGCCTGCTGGCCGATCTCAACCTTGATGGAAAACTTGATCTGGTCGTCGTAAACCGTTGGGTTGGCGCGGAAATCTGGAAGAATGAATCCGAAGGTCTTGGCCGTTTCCTGCAACTGCGCCTGCGCCAGGATGGCCCAAACCGCGATGCCATCGGAGCCTGGATTGAAGTGAAGCGGGCTGACGGCAAGATCATGCGCCGCGAACTCTATTCCGGTGCGGGCCATGTCAGCGGAGCGCTGGACTGGTGGCACTTCGGCGTCGGTGAGTTGCAACAGGCTGAGGTGCGCGTGCTCTGGCCCGGCGGTGAAACAGGACCATGGGAGACACTGGACACCAACGCCTTCTATGTGCTGGAGCGTGGTAAGCCCGCCCACCATTGGATTCCCGCTCCGTCACCTTGAGAGACGAAACAAAACCCGCCGCCGCCACCTGGCTTCTCGGTTTCACGCAGATCATCGGCTACGGATCGCTGTACTACAGTTTTTCGATCCTGGCGGACGACATCGCCGCGACATTTGGCTGGACACAGGCAGGGTTCTTCGGCGTGTTCTCGCTGGCGCTTCTCGCAGGGGCTTTTGTAGCGCCCTTTGTCGGCCGCATGCTGGACCGGTTTGGCGCGGCCCGCATGATGAGCCTCGGAACGGTGCTCAGCGCTGTCATGCTGGCCGTCACTGCCTGGGCACCGGGACCGCTGACCTTCGTTGCCGCGTTGATGCTGATGCAGGTGGTCTCGTGTTTCGTACTCTATGACGCGGCCTTTCCCGCGCTGGTCCAATTGGTTCCGGCCGATGGCCGCCGCCGAATTGTCCATCTCACGTTGATCGCGGGCTTTGCATCATCGCTGTTCTGGCCGCTGACGAATTGGCTCGACGGCCATCTCGGCTGGCGCGTGACCCTTTCGCTCTATGCCCTCGCCAACGTCGTATTCTGTTTTCCCGCGCACCTGCTGGTCGCGCGCTGGACCCGGACCGCGTTGGCGGCAGGCACGTCACGGACTCCGACTGCTGATTCAGCACTCCCTCATGCCACGGTGCCTGCAGTCAGACTCTCACAGGCCATGTGGCTGGTGACCGCCGGTTTCGCCTTTTCCAGCCTGGCGCTCTCAGCGGTCCTCTCGCAGATGGTGCCGCTTCTGCAGGCCCTGGGCTTTGGCGCATCGGCGCTGGCTGTCTCCACGTTGTTTGGTCCGGCCCAGGTGGTTGTTCGTTTTGGCAGCCTGGTGTTTCCCGGACAGCGCCATCCCTTGACGGTCGGAATGTTCGCGCTGGCTCTTCTGCCGCTGGGTCTGGTGATCGCGGCAACGGGCGCTCCGGCGTTTCCGGCGGCAGTTGTCTTTGTCGTCCTCGTCGGCTTGTGTTCGGGATTGAAGAGCATTGTGCAGGGCACAGTTCCGCTCGTCCTGTTCGGGCCAAAGGGATTTGGGTCACGGCTGGGTTTCATGGCCGGATTCCGCTACGCCTCCGGCGCACTGGCGCCGTTCCTGTTTTCCTTTGTCAGCGGTTTGACCTCCGCCAGTTCGGCAGCGCTGGTGTTTGCCGCACTCGGCATGCTGGGCGTTCTCGCCCTGTGGCTGGTCACGCGCCTTCTCCAGCCCGCAGCAGGCTGAATTTCCACCGTATTTTTCCCCCTTTTGACGCCTGCCCGAACTGTGCTAGTTACCCCCGGCGGCTTGAGGGGGACCCCACGCAAGGTGTCCGGACCGCCAGGGCGTGAGAACAGTTATTAGGACAATTGCACATGAGCGATATCGCTGAACGGGTTAAGAAGATCGTTGTCGAGCACCTGAGCGTGGACGGCGACAAGGTGAAGGCTGAAGCCAGCTTCATCGACGATCTCGGTGCCGACAGCTTGGACACCGTGGAACTCGTGATGGCCTTCGAAGAGGAATTCGGCATTGAAATCCCGGATGACGCTGCCGAAACCATCCAGACGGTCGGCGACGCCGTGAAGTTCATCGAGAAGGCCCAGGCCTGACCGGTGCGTCCGGCCGAGGCCGGACAAAAAGAATGCGCGGAAACGCGGGGGCAGGGCTTGAAAATCCTGTGGCCCCGCGTTTTCCTGTGCGAGTCTCGTTGATTGCGCTTCCATGAAGAGGAAATGACATGCGCCGTGTGGTCGTCACTGGTTTGGGAATCGTTTCGCCGCTCGGCAATGGCGTGGAGACCACCTGGTCCAACATGCTGGCGGGCAAGTCAGGTGCGGGCACCATCACGCGATTCGATGCTTCCGACCTTCCCACGCGCATTGCCTTCGAAGTAAAGGAAGGCGACGGCAGCAACGGCACACTCAAGCGCGACGACTGGATCGATCCGAAAGACCAGCGCCGCTACGACGACTTCATCCAGTTTGCCCTCATCGCCGCCAAGCAGGCCATGAAGGACTCCGGCCTTGAACTCAAGACCGAGGAAGAGCGTTACCGCGCCGGTGTTCTGGTGGGCTCCGGCATCGGCGGTCTCACCGGCATCCAGGACACCACACTCCTGATGAAGGAAAAGGGCCCTCGCCGGGTGTCTCCCTTCTTCATCCCGGGTTCGCTCATCAACCTTGCGGGCGGACTCATCTCCATCAACTTCGGCCTCAAGGGTCCGAATCACGCGGTCGTCACGGCCTGCGCCACCGGCACCCATGCCATCGGCGATGCGGCCCGCATCATCGCCGTCGGTGATGCCGACGTGATGGTGGCAGGTGGTGCTGAATCAGCGATCTGCCGCATCGGCATTGCCGGCTTCATCGCCTGCAAGGCCTTGTCCTCCGCCTTCAACGACACGCCGGACAAGGCCTCGCGTCCCTATGACAAGGACCGTGACGGATTTGTCATGGGCGAGGGCGCGGGCATTCTCGTGCTCGAAGAGTATGAACACGCCAAGGCACGCGGCGCGAAGATCTATGCCGAACTCATCGGCTACGGCATGTCAGGTGATGCCTATCACATCACCGCACCCTCCGAAGACGGTGACGGGGCCTTCCGCTGCATGCAGGCCGCCCTCAAGCGCGCAGGCATCTCGGCTGGCGACATCGACTACATCAACGCCCACGGCACCTCGACCCCGCTGGGTGACGAAATCGAACTGCGCGCAGTGGAACGACTCATCGGCAACAATGCGGCGCGAGTGGCCATGTCTTCAACCAAGTCAGCCGTTGGCCATCTCCTCGGTGCCGCGGGTGCTGTGGAAGCGGTGTTTTCAATTCTCGCCATGCGCGACAACATTTGCCCGCCCACGTTGAACCTCGACAATCCATCGGTCGAAACCGCCATGGACCTTGTGCCGCACACGGCCAGGAAGAAGGAAATCAACACAGTTCTGTCCAATTCCTTTGGTTTTGGTGGCACCAACGCCTCATTGATTTTCCGCCGCGCGGCAGCGTAAAACAGGGGCGCGCGAGGGCCCCCTGACGTGAACAACGACCAGCCAATCAGACTGCCGGATACGGACATGCGCAAGCCGCGCCGCTCTGCCGTGATGCGCGTGCTCGGCTGGCTTGTCGGTCTCGGTGTTCTCTCTGCCCTGCTGGCGGCCGTCGCCGGGTCCTGGCTCTATGCCAGTTACACCGCCCCGGGGCCGCTCGCTGAACCCGTCATCGTCAACGTGCCGAAGAACCTCGACCGCATGCAGATCGCGCACCTGCTGCACGACAAGGGTGTTGTCAGCGAACCGATGGTCATGGGGATAGCCGCCATTGCCCAGGGCCTGCGCGGCGCATCAATGAAGGCGGGTGAATACGAGTTCCCTTCCGGCGCATCCATGGCGGATGCCTTCAACATCATGGCTTCGGGCCGTGTCGTCATGTACAAGCTCACCGTGCCGGAAGGCTGGACCAGCGAGATGGCTGTCAACCGCATGCGTGAGCAGGAGCCCATGGCAGGCGAGATTGCCGCCGTGCCGCCCGAAGGCGCGGTCATCGCCAACACCTATCTTTACGCCCGTGGCAAGGACCGCCAGCAGCTGCTGGATGAAATGGTGACTGCTCAGACCAAGCTGGTGGATGACGTCTGGGCAAGGCGGCCCGCCGACTCGATCATCAAGACGAAAGAGGAACTGGTCACGCTTGCCTCCATCGTCGAGAAGGAAACCGCAAAGCCTGAGGAGCGCCCGCGCGTCGCCGCCGTGTTCCTCAACCGCCTGAAGGCGGGCATGCGTCTCCAGTCTGATCCCACGATCATCTATGGCATCGCAGGCGGCAAGGGAAAGCTCGACCGCCCGATCAGCCAGAGCGACATTGAGGCCGAAACACCCTACAACACCTACCGCATCAACGGCCTGCCGCCGGGGCCGATCGCCACGCCCGGCAAGGACGCGCTGGAAGCCGTGATCACTCCCGCCGCCGTCAACGATCTCTACTTCGTCGCTGATGGAACGGGCGGCCACGTCTTTGCCGCCACGCTGGAAGAGCACAACGCCAATGTGAAGAAGTGGCGCGCCATCGAAGCAGGCCAGACGCCGCCTCCGCAACCTGCAGCACCTGCGGAAGCGGCAGCAGCACCTGCCGGGGCTGCTCCGGAAACGCCTCCCGCACAGCAGGCCGCATTGCCCAATGTAGCGGAAGAAGAGGCGCTCAACGCAACCGCCAACCAGCAGGCTGCGGACCCCGTGCCAGCGCCCGCCGCACCTGCGGAAGCCGCCGCCGCGGAACCGGCCGCGGCTGTGCTCAAGCCCGGCACATTGGTGAAAGTCGGCAACATTCTCGTGCCCATCCCCACCCTCAAGAAGCCGAAGCCCTGAACGGCGCCTTCCGCCGCGTTTCCCTTGCGCCGCCCGATGCGCTACGAAACCCGTGGCGCAGATGATTCAAGGCTGGTGTGCATGACAATCAATTCCATGACGGGGTTTGCCCGCGAATCCGGCAGTCTTGACGACTGGTCCTGGCAATGGGAATTGAAAAGCGTGAACGGCAAGGCGCTGGACATGCGCCTGCGCCTGCCGCCTGGCCTGGAACATCTCGAAGTCGATGTGCGCCAGCGCCTGCAGAAGGCGATGAAGCGCGGCAACCTGCAGATCAACCTCAACCTGGCCAACAGCAACACGCGCGAAACCGTTTCTGTGAACCAGGCGCTGCTGGCCGAACTCACGGCAATTGCCGAACGTCTGCGCGCCGAAATCAAGGCACCGCCCCTGCAGGCGGAAGCGCTGCTCGCCCTGCGCGGTGTCATCGAACCTGTCCGCAGTGAAGTGACAGAGGCCGAGGCCGCCAGCCGCGACGCCGCACTTCTACGGAATTTCGACCAGGCCCTGATAGCCCTGCAGGCCGCCCGTGCCGCGGAGGGCAAACGCCTGCTGGCGGTGCTCCGCGAGCAATTGCTCAGGATTGGCCAACTGGCCGATGCCGCCCGCAAAAATCCGGCCCGTTCCCCCGATGTCATCAAGGCGCGGCTGCGCGAACAGGTGGCCCGCCTCATGGAGGCAGGCACGGCATTCGATGAACAGCGCCTGCACCAGGAGGCCATGCTGGTGGCAACCCGCAGTGACATCCAGGAGGAACTTGACCGCCTGTTCTCACACATCGAGGCAGCGGAATCCTTGCTGGCTTCCGGCGAACCGGTGGGACGCAAGTTCGATTTTCTGGCCCAGGAGTTCAACCGCGAGGCCAATACGCTCTGTTCCAAGGCCATCGACAAAAGCCTCACCGCCATCGGACTTGACCTCAAGACCGTGATCGACCAGATGCGCGAGCAGGTTCAGAACATCGAGTGACGGCATGCCCACACTGACGCACATTCCCCGCCGCGGACTTCTCTTCGTCATGTCGTCGCCCTCGGGCGCGGGCAAGACAACGCTCTCGCGCAGGCTGCTGGCGGCGGACCAGAACATCACCATGTCCGTTTCCGTGACCACGCGCAAACCCCGCCCCGGCGAAACCGATGGCAAGGACTACCATTTCATCTCCCAGTCGCGCTTTGACGAGATGGTGGAGAAGAAGCAGTTGCTGGAATACGCGACTGTTTTCGGTAATTCCTACGGCACCCCCCGTGCGCCTGTTGAGGCGGCGCTGGACGAAGGCCGCGACGTGTTGTTTGACATCGACTGGCAAGGCACCCAGCAGCTTGCCCAGAACATGAAGGATGACCTGGTACGCCTCTTCATCCTGCCGCCCACGGCGGATACCCTGCGTGAACGGCTGATCAGGCGCGCCCAGGATTCATCTGCCGTCATCGCCAAGCGCATGGCCGAGGCCAGCCACGAGATCAGCCACTGGCCGGAATATGACTATGTGGTGGTCAACGATGACGTCGAAGAAAGTCACCGCATGGTCATGGCCATCCTCACTGCCGAGAGGCTACGCCGTCACCGCCAGCTGGGGCTCACCGATTTCGTCCGTGGGCTGACAAAAAAGTTGTGATCACGCCTTTTGCGCAAGCCGGGCGAAGTCACTCACGCCAAGTTCCTCGGCCCGGCGTGTCGGTGCGATGCCAAGCCGCTCCAGAACACCTTCAGGCGAAGCGAATACGGTCTTGAGGCTTTGCCGCAGCATCTTGCGGCGCTGGCCAAAGGCCGCTGCCGTCACCCGCTCCAGTGTTTTCACATCGCAGCTGACCAGTGGCATCACGGGCAAGAGCTGAACGATGGCTGACGTCACTTTCGGCGGTGGCGTGAAGGCGCTGCGGTGAACATCGAAGAGCTTGTGCACGGAGCAGCGCCACTGGCACAGCACGGAGAGTCGGCCATAGTGCTCAGTCCCCGGTTTCGCGGCAATGCGTTCGGCCACCTCCTTCTGGAACATCAGGGTGAGTGACGAGAACCAGGGTGGCCACGCCCCTTCCGTCAGCCACCCCGTGAGCAGCGGCGTGCCGATATTGTAGGGCAGGTTGGCCACGATCTTCGCAGGCCCGGGCACGAGAGTGGCCCAATCCACTGCCATTGCGTCACCGGAAATCACCTTGAGCCGTCCGGGATAGGCTGCCCCGATCTCGGCCAGTGCAGCCAGCGCCCGCTCGTCACGTTCAATGGCAACGACAAGTGGCGCACCCTCCATGAGGAGGGCCCGCGTCAACCCGCCGGGGCCGGGGCCGATCTCGACAATGGTGTAACCATCGAAAGGCATGGCCGCACGGGCAATGCGCCGTGTGAGATTGAGGTCGAAAAGGAAATTCTGTCCGAGCGATTTCTTGGCCGCCAGTCCATGGCGCTCGATCACCTCGCGCAGCGGCGGAAGTCCGTCCTCGCCGTTCAAGCCACAATTCCCGTGTTGTGGCATGCCATGTCTTTTGCCAGCCGGAGCGCCGCGATGAGGCTTTCGGCGTGCGCCTTGCCCGTTCCCGCCAGCGCCAACGCCGTGCCATGGTCAGGCGAAGTGCGGATGAAAGGCAGGCCGAGCGTGACATTGACACCACCGTGGAAATCCAGCGTCTTCACCGGGATGAGTGCCTGGTCGTGATACATGCACAGGATGGCGTCGTAGGTCGCGCGTTCCTGCGCAAAGAAGGCGGTGTCAGCCGGAAGCGGTCCGCGAACTGAGAGGCCCTCCGCCCGCAACCGCTGGATGGCCGGGATGATGATGTCGATTTCTTCGCGCCCCATGCTGCCATTTTCACCGGCATGCGGGTTGAGGCCAGTGACGGCAATGCGGGGGCTGCCGATCCCGAACTGCCTTTGCAACGCGGCGTGCACAACCCGTGCCTGTCGTTCGATCTTGTCGCCAGTCAATGCTGCGGGAACGTCTTTGAGTGCGATGTGAACCGTGACCGGGATGGCGCGCAATCCGCCGCCGACCAGCATCATCACGTCATTGGCGGCATGGCCGTGCCCCCGCGCAAGATGGGCCAGATAGTCGGTATGGCCCTGATGCGAAAAACCTGCGGCATAGAGCGCCTCTTTCTGGATGGGGCAGGTGACCATGGCGGACGCCTCGCCTGACAGGCAGAGTCCCGCGGCCTCGTCGATTGCCGAAATCACCCAGCCCGAAGTCTCCGGCTTGAAGGCCCCCGTGACGGGGCTGGCAAGAAGGGGCCTGTGCAGCACTGGCAACGCTTCTTTGAAGATGCGGGTCGCTTCACCGGCAGTCGCGACGCGCCGCAGGGGAACGGCAAGTCCCGCCTCGGCAGCACGCTGCGCCATGAAGTCGGCATCACTGATCAGGCAGAAACAGTTCGCGGAGTCGCCCCTGAGGGCATGCCAGGCATTTACGGCGATGTCCGGGCCGACGCCACCGGGCTCACCGGGCGACATCACGATCGGCTTAATCGGCATAGGACGGATCGCGGTACTCGATCAGCAATCCCTTGCGCAACAACTTGCCGTACTTGGACTCGATGGCATTGTATTTTTCGTTGAGCAGGGCGGTCTTCACCTGGTCTCGGCTCGGCAATTCGGCTTTGGGCAGCTTGGGAGAGATTTTCCGTGAACCGCAATAGGCCCACAGCTGCAGGCCCTTGGGCGAACGGAACGGGCCGATGGCCTTGCCCGGTCCGGCCTTGCTGAATGCCGACCGCAGTTGCGGTGGCAGGCGGCGGCTGTCGGCCTCGATCTTCTTGCCAACCTGCACGTTGAAAATACCGGAAGCGGCAGAGCGCGCCGACTTGCAGCCCTTGAAGCTCGAAACATACTGGCCGACCTCCGCCGCCCGCGCTGTCAGCACATCAGGACTGTCAACCGGGAAGTTGATCTCCATGATCTCCATCACCGTCACCGGCTGCATGCGCGGGTCCGCCTTGATCTTCGCAAGCTGGCCGTTCACGCTGGATTTGATCTCCCCCATCTTGGCGTCGATCTCCGCGTCGCTCACGTCAACTTTCTCTTTGAACTTTCCGCTGAGCAGGCGGTTGAAAGCGATCTGGGCGGACAGGAACTGCCGCATTGCGGACATCGAGACGCCCTGCGCCTTGAGTTTGCCCTTCAGGCCGGCTGAATCCGTTTTCAGGCCCTTTGCCACGCGCTCCAGCCGCTCGTCGATCTCTGCATCCTTGGCTTCGGCACGGAATTTCTTGGCCTCTTCAACCTTTGCAATGTCGTCGATGATGTCGTTGAGGGCTTGCTTGCGGGTCTTCGGCGCGCCGCCGCCCATCAGTTTCCAGAGATTGATGCGCGCATCAACATCGAAACTGGTGATGGGCTTGTCATTCACCGTCACCAGCACCTTCTGGTCCTGCGCCAGCGCCAGGCCTGGGCAGACCAGCGCCAAGGCGATGAGAATGGCTGTCACGAGACGGATGGACATGCGTGCTTCCCGTGCAGGCCTCAGAAGCCCGCAGACACGCTGGTGCCGCCCAGTGTGGCGAAATCGATCGACATCATCACGCGATGGTCCACTTCATTGGTCGTGTCGTCGTCCTTGCCGGTGTAGGCCACCTTGAAGTTCATGCACTGGCAGTCAAACTCAAGCCCGATGGTGCGCCAGTCCACGTCCGAGTTCTCTATGTCGTAGCGCATGCCGCCAAAAACATACCATCCTTCGGTCAGGCCGACACGGGCATCAGCCTGCACCCATTCTTCGTCCAGCAAACGGCCATAGGCCGGTTCCTGGTTGATGAATGAGTAGGCCACATTCCCTGAAAACCTGTCCAAAGTGAGGCCAAGCTGGGCTTCCTGCCGGTTGATCTGCGAAAGGTCTTCCTCGGCGCGGATTTCGTAACTGAGGCTGAGTTCGTCCCACGGCTGGATGCTGAGGGCAGCCACCAGGTCAGACTGGCTGCCATCAAGACCAGAGCCCGTCACGAAGCTGTTCTCGCCCGCGATGTGGAAGGATTCACCCGCACTCGCCCGGATGAAGCCGCCGTTCGCCCCGAGGAAGGAATAGGTCAAGCCCACATTGGCGCGTGTGCCGCCTTCGTAGCGGTCAAGTCCGGTGAAGCGGTCCTCGAGGAACAGGCTGGTGTGGTCGAAATTCAGCGTGATCGCATCTTCATTGCCGATGCTCACTGTTTCCGTCTCATCCGAGGCGGCAATCACCTGGAACACCGGTGAGAATATGCTCTGGCCAAAGGCGTAGTTGGCCATGAACGGATAACGCATGTCGAAACCGGCGGACGGCAGGAGGCGACTCACCGTCTCGGAATTGTCCACGGCCCCCGGCACGTTCTCCGTGAAGGTCACGTCGCTGCGCAGGTTGGCAAATGGCGTCATGACCAGGCCGGCATCGCTGATCATCTGCGATTTCCAGCGCAGTTCACCCACCGCACGTGATTGCTGCGTGCCGTGATTGACCGTGGCAAACGGGGCGTTCGCGTCATCGCGCCAGATCGCGTAGCTGCTCCACTTGAAACTCAGTTCGCCGCCGAACACCTGTTCGCCGAAATAGGTTTCGCCCGTCACATAGGGAAGCGACGGCAGGTGATCCTGGCTGATGCCATCCGACAGCGACTGGAAATTCAGCGCCTGCGCGTTGACGTAGGTGCGGTCCCAGAGACCGCGCACATGCACATCGCTTTGCGCGATTTCGCGGTCATCGAAATCATATTCGTCGAGGAATTCCTTGTCGCTCGTGGCAGTGCCGTCCCAGCCCCATGACCAGCGGTCATTGATGGAAAACTCGCCAGAGCTGCGCACCGCACCGCGCTGCTTGGATTTGTCGGAAGTTTCGTCCGGACTGAACTGGTGCACGCCATAGCCCCGGACCTTGTATTGTCCCGAGGCCAGCCGGTGCCGCCATTCCACGTCGGCCACGGGTCCCTGCTTGGACGTGAAGCGCGGGCTGAGCGTCAGGTCGTGGTTCGGGCCAGTCACGATGAAGTAGGGCGTTTCGACACCGACGCCATAGGCGTGGCCATGAACGAACTTTGGTGCAAGAAAACCGGTCTTGCGCTTCACTGATGGATCAGGGTGCGACCAGCGCGGCGCACCGAGAACCGTGTGGCCGGCGATCTTCAACCGCGGGTTCAGGTGGTGCAGCATCTTCTCATTGCTGTCATGCACCGTCTCGTCAGACGTCAGTTCCCACAGCGGATCACCGCTCTTGGTCTCGCAGTCGTAGCAGGCCGTATAGCTTGCATCCTCGAACACCGAGATGCCGTCAGACTGGCGCCGGGCATAGCGCGCCGTGATGGTCACATTGTTGGTGAGCAGGGCTTTCACGTGGGCCGCAAAGGCAGCCTTGAAACGTTCACGCAACTCCAGCGTCGCAGCTGTCATCACATTGCCGTTCGGTTCGCGCAGTTCCACCGATCCGTTGGCGGTGAACACGCCTGTGCGCTCGTTGAATGTCACACGGCTGGCATTGAGCACATAGGGCCCGTAGATGATCCGTACGCTGCCTTCCGCGGTTGCGAGTTTGGTGCGCGGGTCATAAATCACGCGGCTGGCGGTAAAGTCGGCTGCCGTGCCCGCTGCCGGTTCTTGGGTCACCGGTTTGACGAAGGGCAATTCTTCGAGGGCGGATGCTGGTGGCGAGAAGGCTGCGAGAGCCAGCAGCGAAGCACCGGCTACAGCGCATAGCATGGCCGCTCCCCGGGGCAGAAACGCCCGGAGGTCCGTCAGGTTTTCCTGAGGGGCCAATGCTTTGTGCAACTCCAACTTCCCAGCCATTCACGAACAGTTACAAAGTATTAACGGATTTCCCACCCACAGGGAAGCGGGGAATTTTCCACTGTTAGCCGGGCTCCGGGGCGCGGTCATGGCCGCATTGGGGCAGGCCGCGACAATGGTTAACACGACCTGAAAGCGCCTTCCATGTTGCCGCAAATGGTCAGGCAAGCTAAGCCGGAGCGGATACACAGATTCCCGCCAAAATTGGATTTTCCCTCATGAATTCAACCTTGAAAACAGCCTTTGAGCGGTCCGCGCTGCCGCGCTCCGGCACCCTTGTGGCCTTCGCCGAAGAGGGGGCCGCTCTCGGGCCGCTGGCCAGCCAGTTGGACAAGGCCGCCAAGGGGCAGGTGACCCGTGCCATGAAGGCCGCCGCCTTCGAGGGCAAGAAGGAGCAAGTCCTCGACCTTGTCGCCCCGGGCGGCGGGTTGGACCGGCTGATTCTCATGGGGCTCGGCAAAGCCGATGCCTTGACCGCCCGTGAGATTGAACTCCTCGGTGGCGCCATCGCCGGAACGCTGCAGGCCGCCAAGGCCAGGACAGCAACTGTGGCACCTCTCCACGGGCTGAAGGCCGTGAAGGAAGACGAGGCGTCGGCATTGATGGCCTCAGGCGCCTCGCTGCGCAGCTACAGCTTTGCCGCCTACAAGACAAAGAAGGGCGGCAAGACTCCGGTGCTCGAAGCTCTCACCCTTTTGTCAGGAGATGCCGCAGCCGCGCGCAAGGCCTTTGTCCCGCTGGAGGCGGTGCGCGATGGCAATCACCTCGCGCGCAATCTCGTGAATGAACCTGCGAATGTCCTGCACCCCGTCGAGTTCGCTGCCCGTGCCAAGGCACTGGCGAAAGCCGGCCTGCAGGTGGATGTGCTCTCGCCTGCCCAGATGAAGAAGCTTGGCATGAACGCGCTGCTCGGCGTGGCGCAAGGTTCGGAACATGAAGCCCGCCTCGTTGTCATGCGCTGGAACGGCGGCAAGAAGGGCGATGCACCACTCGCCTTCATCGGCAAGGGTGTGACCTTCGATACCGGCGGTGTTTCCATCAAGCCTGCCGCTGGCATGGAAGACATGAAAGGCGACATGGCGGGCGCCGCTGCCGTGACAGGCCTCATGCTCGCGCTGGCCAGGCGCAAGGCGAAGTGCAATGTGGTCGGCGCCATCGGCCTCGTCGAGAATGCCATCGACGGCAAGGCGCAACGGCCCGGCGACATTGTGAAATCGATGTCCGGCCAGACCATTGCCGTGCTCAACACCGACGCCGAAGGCCGCCTCGTGCTGGCTGATGTGCTCTGGTATATCCAGGACCGCTTCAAGCCGAAGTTCATGGTCAACCTCGCCACCCTCACGGGAGCCATGATGGTGGCGCTCGGCAAGGAATACGCTGGCATGTTCTCCAACAACGACGATCTGGCAAACCGCCTCTTCGCCAGCGGTGGCGCCACGGGCGAGAAGGTGTGGCGCATGCCGCTGGCGCCGGAATACGACAAGCTCATCGATCATGATGTCGCCGACATGAAGAACATCGGCGGCCGCTATGGCGGTGCCATCACCGCCGCGCAGTTCCTGCAGCGCTTCGTCAACAATGTCCCCTGGGCCCACCTGGATGTCGCAGGCACGGCGATGGATTCAACCAAGACACCGCTGAACCAGAGCTGGGCCTCCGGCTGGGGCGTGCGCCTTCTGAATGAACTCGTCGCCAGACACTATGAGGGCTGATGGCCGAGGTCTGGTTCTATCACCTGGAGCGTGAGCCGGTGGAGGATGTGCTCCCCGGTCTCCTGGCGCGCGGATTCCAGCGCGGCCTGCGCATGGCCGTGCAGTCTCCGCTGGAAGAGAAACGCAAGCTGCTCTCTGAAAAGCTGTGGGGACTTGAGGACGTGGCCTTCCTCGCCCACGGCGATGCGGGCACACCTTCACCTGCACGCCAACCCGTTTACCTTGCGGCTTCGGACGAAAACCCGAATGCGGCTGATTATCGCTTCTACACCGATGGCGCGGAACCTGCGGCACTCGACGGACTGACCCGTGCCAGCATCATGTTTGATGGAAATGACCCGGCAGCCATTGACCAGGCCCGCGCGCTGTGGCGGCGCTTCAAGGCCGAAGGCCACGCCATCAGCTACTGGAAGCAGGATGAAAACGGCCGTTGGGTGAACCAAGCTGGTTAGCGTACTTTGCCCGGCCACATGATGGCAAAGCCCAGCAGGATTGAGATAAGGGAACCCGCCACCACACCCACGCGCACCTGCGCGCCGATGGCAAGGTCCGAAAAGGCCAGCGAGCCGATGAACAGGCTCATGGTGAAACCAATGCCTGCCAGGCAGGACACACCGGTCATGTAGCGCCAGTTCACGCCGTGTGGCAGTTTTGCGAGACCTGTTGCCACAAGAAGCAGTACGGCCAGCATCACGCCAACAGGTTTGCCGAGCACCAGCCCTGCAATAATGCCGAGGGGAACCTGCTGTGAAAGATTGTCCAGCGAAAATCCGTCGAGTGGCAGTCCGGCGTTGGCGAAGGCAAAGAGCGGCAGGATTGCGAACTTCACATAAGGATGAAGCGCATGTTCCAATTCGTGCAACGGAGAAGACCCATCCCGGCGCCGGAGTGGAATGAGCAGCCCCAGCGCAACGCCGGCCAGCGTTGCATGCACGCCGGACTTCAGCACGAAGAGCCACGCCACCAGCCCACCCAGGATGAAGATGCCCATGCGCTCGCCGCCCAGCCGGTTGTACAGCGCAAGCGCAGCGAGACAGGCAAGCCCGCCGGACAGTGCAAATACGGAGAGCTGGCTGGTGTAGAAAAGTGCGATGATGATGATCGCGGCAAGGTCGTCGAAGGTGGCAAGTGTCAGCAGAAAGATCTTGAGCGGCAACGGGGCCCGGTTGCCCAGAAGTGCCAATGCACCGAGGGCAAAGGCAATGTCGGTCGCCGCCGGGATGGCCCAGCCGCTGATCGTCGCGGCATTGCCCCAGTTGATGAAGGCATAGAGCCCCGACGGCACAACGATGCCGCCCAGCGCGGCAAAAGCCGGCAACACGATTTGCGATGGCGTGGAAAGATTGCCCTCCAGCACCTCGCGTTTGATTTCCAGCCCGACGAGGAAGAAGAACACCGCCATGAGGCCATCATTGATGAAATGGTGCAGCGACTTGTCGAGTGTAAGCGCCCCGATGCCAATGCGGACACGTTCTTCCAGGAGATGGTGATAGGTTTCGTTCAGTCCGAGGTTGACCAGCAGGATGGCAACTACCGCAGCCCCGGCCAGGATGAGACCGCCTGTCGCCTCGTGGTCGATGAACTGCCGGAGGCGGGACGTGCTCTCAGAATTTCGCGGCATTGATCACCATGTGTACGGCTATGCTGGCGGCATAGCCAAGGGCAACGGCCCATGTCCACTTGAGATGGCTCATGAAGGTGTAGCGGCCCTGTGCCAGTCCCATCAGCGCCACGCCCGCCGCCGAACCGATGGAGAGCAGGCTTCCGCCAACGCCTGCGGTGAGCGTCACCAGCAGCCATTGTCCATGAGACATTTGCGGGTCCATGGTGAGGATCGCAAACATGATGGGGATGTTGTCGACAATGGCGGAGAGGATGCCAACAGCGATGTTGGCGATTGTCGGCCCCCAGACTCCATAGAGATACTGGTTTGCCGAGGCGAGGTAACCCATCACGCCCAGTCCACCGACGGCAAAGATGATGCCGAAGAAGAACAGCAGCGTGTCCCACTCTACCCGCTCGATCTGCTTGAACGAGTTCAGCACCATGTCGGTGTTGTCAGCGCGCTTGCCGCGCTGTTGCAGGATGTAGGACCAGACCTGCAGGTAACCGAGACCAAGCATCATGCCCAACGCCGGCTGAAGTCCGAGGAAGTTCTTGAAGGCAACCGCCGTGACGATGGTGAGTGCAAAGAGCACGATCACACCCGCCGCGCCGGGCTTCATTTTCGTCGCCTCCCCGGAAGCCAGCGGCTTGTCCCCCGGCACGGCGAAGCTCATGGCGGCCGCTGGTACAAACCAGTTGACCAGCGAAGGAAGCAGCAGTGCAAAGAACTCGAAGAAGGTGACTTTGCCCTTCTGCCAGACCATCAGCGTGGTGATGTCGCCAAACGGTGTGAAGGCTCCGCCCGCATTTGCCGCCACCACGACATTGATGCAAGCCAGCGCCACGAACGCGGGTGATTTCGCGCCAACCGCCAGAACGACCGAACCCATGACAAGTGCCGTGGTCAGGTTGTCGAGCACGCCCGACAGAAAGAATGACAGCAGGCCCGTGAGCCAGAACAGCTGCCGGTAGGAGAGGCCGCGGCCCGTGAGTTTGGCGCGGACCACTTCAAAGACGCGCCGTTCCTCCAGCGTGTTCACATAGGTGATGGCGACCAGCAGGAAGAGGAACAATTCCCCGTATTCATAGATGGTATGCTCTGCGGCGGCCTTTGCCGCTTCCGGTGTTCCTGCTGCCGTATAGGCCATGCCGATCAGTGCCCAGATCAGCCCGGCCGCCACGAGCACAGGCTTGGACTTGCGCAGCTGCGTGGTCTCCTCGAGGATCACCAGCACGTAGGCAGTGGCGAAGATGGCCAGTGCCATGAACCCCACCCATGTATGCGTCAGGTTCAGCATGCCATGGGCGTCAGGCATCAGCGGTGTCCTCGTGCATTTCCAGCCAGACTGTTTCCACCGAGTCGAGGTCGCTGGCAAGGCGTGTGCGCAGCCGTGCGAAATCCGCCGCCTTCTTGGGTTCCTCGCTGTAGATCGTGTGATCGGCCAGCGCCTCGTCCAGCACCGCGATCTTGCCGCGCAGCGCTTCCATCTTTTCTTCGATCTCGCGCAATTGCTTCTGGAGCGATTTCTGTGTCCGCACCGGGCGTTTTTCGGCGGGTGCGGCCACTTCCGCCTCGCGCCGCACTGGTGCCTTGCGCTGGCTCAGCACCTGTTCGGCATAGGCTTCAAGGTCACCATCAAAAACCCGCACCGTGCCCTTGTCCACGATCCACAATGTATCGGCACAGGTTTCCACGATATGCTTGTCGTGGGCAATCAGGATCACGGCACCGGCATAGTCGTTGATGGCCATGATCAGGCTCTCACGGCTGTCCATGTCGAGGTGGTTGGTGGGTTCGTCGAGGATGAGCACATGCGGCGCATGGTAGGTGGCGAGCAGGAAGAGAAGCCGCGCCTTCTCCCCGCCGGAAAGGGTGGAGCAGGTACTGTCTGCCAGTGTCGCGCCAAAACCGGCGGCCCCCAGCCGCGCCCGGCGTTCGGCAACTGAGGCCTCCGGCATCAGCGCCGTGATGTAGTCGAAGGGCGTGCGCCCGTCCGCCAGTTCATCCATCTGGTGCTGGGCGAAGTAGCCGACGCTCATGCGCGGCGCGGTGACGATTGATCCCTGGCTTGCCGCGAGCTTTCCGATCAGCAGCTTGGCGAAGGTGGACTTGCCGTTACCGTTTGACCCCAGAAGGGCAATGCGGTCATCCGGATCAATGCGCAGCGTGAGATTGCGCAGGATGTTTTTGCCAGGTTCATAGCCCACGGCGGCCTTGTCCATGGCAACGAGCGGCGGCGCCAGCTCCTTTTCGGGATTGGGGAAGTGGAACTCGGTCACGCGGTTCTCGATGACCTCGGCAATGGGCTCCATCCGCGCCAGCGCTTTCAACCGGCTCTGCGCCTGCCGCGCCTTGGATGCCTTGTAGCGGAATCGGTCCACATAGGCCTGCATGTGGGCGCGCTGCGCCTCCTGCTTCCTGCGCAGCTTCTGGTTCAGCGCCTGCTTCTCGCGGCGCTGCCGGTCGAAACTGTCGTAGTTGCCCTGGTAAAGCGTGAGCCTGCCGTTCTCGAGATGGACGATGCCGTCGACGACCTGGTTCAGCACATCGCGGTCATGGCTGATCATCAGCACGGTTGAGGGGTAGGATTTGAGAAAGGTGGTGAGCCACACCGTTCCTTCAAAGTCGAGGTAGTTGGTGGGTTCATCGAGCAGCAGCACATCCGGCTGGCCGAACAGCGCGGCAGCGAGCGCCACCCGCATACGCCACCCGCCCGAAAGGGCGGAGCAGGGGCCTTGCATTGTTTCGTCAGAGAACCCGAGGCCGGAAAGGATCGCAGCCGCCCGCGCCGGCGCGGCATGCGCTCCGATGTCGGCAAGCCGCGTCTGGATGTCGGCGATGGCGTGGGCATCCGTCTCGTGTTCCGCATCCGCCAGAAGTTGCGCGCGTTCCACGTCACCGGCAAGCACCACATCAATGAGACTGTCCTCGCCGCCCGGGGCCTCCTGCGCCACCGTGCCGATGCGGGCGTTGCGCAGGGTGTTCACCTGGCCCGACTCCGGCGACAGTTCACCGAGAATGATCCGGAACAGGGTGGATTTTCCGGTGCCGTTCCGGCCCACCAGCCCGACCCGATGGCCTGTGGGAATGGCGACGCCCGCGTCTTCCAGAAGAAGCCGCCCGCCGATCCGATAGGTGATGCCCTGCACGTTCAACATGGGCGTCCCTTTAACGGCAGGAACAGTGCGCCGCAAATGCGTTGACTCCCGCGATGTTGCGTTGCACAAACCGTGAGGTACGCCCATCAGGAAGTGTCAGGACGCCCCGTGAACGACCGCAACCCCAAGCACAACCCCGGCAGCGCCGAGGATGCCACATATATCGTGGAAATCACCGCGACATTGCGTGACCTCCTGCGTCAGGTGATCCGTGCGCGGGAACCTGATGTGCTGCCGGTACTGGACGATCCCGCTGCGGCGAAGATCATTCCCGCACATCTTGTTGAACATGCACTTCAGGCCATTGGCATCTGGCTGCAGTTGATGAACATCGCGGAGGAAAATGCCGCCATCCGCAACCGCCGCGAAATCGAAAAACAGGGTGGGCCGGATGAGGTCATCGGCTCATTTTCTCATGCTGTGGCGCAGGTTGCCGCGGCAGGTGTGGCACCTGAAACCGTGGCGCGGGTGCTGGGCGACCTCAATGTCGGCCCCACCATCACCGCCCACCCGACCGAGGCCAAGCGCGTCACCGTGCTGGAAATCCACCGCCGCATCTATCTCAAGCTCTATGAACTGGAGAGCCCGCGCTGGACACCGCGCGAGCGGGATAACCTGCTGGCCGCCCTCAAGAACGAGATCGACCTCCTTTGGCTCACTGGCGAAATCCGCATCGAGAAGCCGACGGTGGAAAGCGAAGTGTCCTGGGGCCTGCATTTCTTCCGCGAAGCCCTTTACGAACGCACCCCGGTGATCTGCGAACTGCTGCAGAACGCCATCAACCGTCACTACCCCGAATTGCCGCGCGACGGCGTGGTGCCGCCCCTGCGCTATTCCTCGTGGATTGGTGGCGACCGCGATGGCAACCCCTTCGTGACTGTCTGCACCACACGCGCCGCCCTGCGGGAAAGCCGGGTCGCGGCAGTGGAGCGTCTCGACGCGCGGCTGACCGAGGTTTCGCGGCTGGTCTCGATCAGTGCTTATGAAATCATGATCCCCGGTACGTTCCAGGCGGTGATCGACGCCGAACTCGAAGCGTCCGGCAGCAAGGCCGTGATCCTCGCGCGCAATCCAACCGAACCCTTCCGGCAGTTCTTCAGTGCACTGAGGAAAAGGCTCGCCGCGACCATCGGCAGGAATGATGGGGCGAAACCTTTCGGCAATGTCGCTGAACTGATCGGTGCGCTGCGGAACTGCGAGCAAGCCCTCGCCGAAATGAAGGCAGGCGGCCTCGCAACGGGTCTGCTGCGGCCCTTGCGCTGGGAGGCGGAAATTTTCGGCTTCCGCACTGCAAGCCTCGACCTCCGCCAGAACACCACCGTCATCAACCGCGTGCTCGGTGAAATCTGGCAGAAGCTCAACCCACTGGAAAGCGATGCACCAGTCCCCGGCACGCCTGCCTGGAGCACATGGATTGCGGGCGAGTTGGAGAAGCCTTTGGGCTTCCTCCCGCAATTCATGAATACTTCCGAGGAAGCATCTGAATTGCTTGGTCTTTTGACCCTCGTGCGGGAGACATTGGACGGGCCGGATCCGGCCTCCATCGGCACCTTCATCCTCTCCATGACGCAGACGGCGGATGATGTACTGGGCCTTTACCTGCTGGCGAAATACTGCGGCCTGTTTGCCGACCCGACAGCACGCGAACGCTGTCGTATCCGGGTCGTCCCGCTGTTCGAAACCATCGACGACCTGCGCGCCGCTCCTGCCATCATGCGCCAACTTCTCGCCAAGCCACTGGTGCGCGCTTCCGTGGTTGCCAATGGTGGCACCCAGGAGATCATGCTGGGCTATTCGGATTCCAACAAAGATGGCGGCTTTTTCGCCGCGAGCTTCGAACTGTTCGAGGCCCAGCGCAGCCTCATCTCCGTCGGCCGCGAGCAGGGGGTTCCCCTCAGCTTTTTCCATGGCCGCGGCGGTTCGGTGTCGCGTGGTGGCGCGCCGACGGGCCGCGCCATCGCCGCCCAGCCTGCGGGCACCATCGGCGGCCACATGCGCGTCACCGAGCAGGGTGAAGTCGTTTCCTCGAAGTTCGCAAACCGGGGCACGGCGCTGAACAATCTCGAAGTGCTCACCTCCAGTGTGCTGCTCCACACGCTCAAATCAGCGGATGCGCCGGAATTCCGCGTGATCCCGGAGCAGCAGTCGGCTGTGGAGGAAATCGCGCGCCTGTCCTTCAAGGCCTACCGCAAGCTGGCGGAAGACCCAGGCCTCATCACCTATTTCCAGTCTGCCAGTCCGGTCGAGGAACTGGCCCTGCTCAAGATCGGCTCTCGGCCCTCGCGCCGTTTTGGCGCCAAGGGCATCTCTGACCTGCGCGCCATTCCCTGGGTGTTCGCCTGGAGCCAGAACCGCCATCTTCTCACCGGCTGGTACGGTCTCGGCTATGCGCTGGACGATTTCCTCTCGGCGCGCGGCGACAACGGCCTCAAGCTGCTCCGCCAGATGTTCGCCAAGTCACCGGGCTTTCGCCTCGCGGTGGACGAAGTGGAGAAGTCGCTGTTCCTCGCCGACATGGACGTCGCCGAGCGATACGCCGAACTGGTGCCCAGCCGCAACGATGCCGAACGTCTCTTCGCCCTCATCCGTCACGAGCACCGCCGCGCCTCCAAGGTGGTGCTGGAACTGACCGGCGGCAAGCTGCTCTGCGAACGTTTCCTCGGTTTCCGCCGCCGCTTCGAGCGCGTGCGCCCGATGGTAGATCAGGCCAACCTCTGGCAGGTGCAGCTGCTGCGCCAGACCCGCGAGGAAAAAGGAAAGGACGCCCTCAACATGCCGCTCCTCATGACCATGAACTGCGTGGCGGCAGGGTTGGGATGGACGGGCTGACGGGAAGCCGGAAGGCGCGAAACGTCCCGGTACCGCTCACACGCCCGCCGATCCCGGCAGCGGTTGTTAACGCAATGTTGGCACGCAATCTGGGATGATTTCTGGATTCTGATTGCATACCGGAACGTGTACATGCGTGGACTTCTAGCTGGCCTGATCGCGGTCATCGTGCCGATCCTGGTGTTCCTGGCGATTCCCGGCGCCAGCATGTTCCTCATCTATATACCGATTTGGCTGGGTGTGGCGGTGGTCGTGCTCGGCATTGGCCTCTTTGCCGGAGGCGAGCGCGGGCTGTTTGCCGGGAGCCTCGTACTGGGTGCAATCGCTGCGTTTTCATTTCTCGCTCCCATTGCCGACCTGAACAGCAACTGTTGGACCTTCCCGAAGGAGCCCAAGCGCCAGGTGTCCCGTCCCGCGCGGATCATCCTCGACTCAGTTGCCAAGGGGTTCAATGTCGGCGAAGGCCGCCACCACCCCGCCGAACGGGTTGCGGTGCTGACGGGCGCGGAGATCGTGCAATTCTCCCGTGACCGGCAAGGGGTCACCGGCGAAGTCAAGGTGTTGCAGTCTTTTGCGCAGGATGCGTGCGCAACAGGAGGCGGGCGCA
This sequence comes from uncultured Alphaproteobacteria bacterium, assembly GCA_937870685.1. Classification (GTDB taxonomy): domain Bacteria; phylum Pseudomonadota; class Alphaproteobacteria; order Rhizobiales; family Aestuariivirgaceae; genus Aestuariivirga. Next base: position 15,126 of record CALMZX010000041.1, on the reverse strand, counting down.
TGACCATCAAAACAAACGGTCCGGTGGATCATCGCATCGACCGGTGCCTGAAAGATTACCGCATCAAGGTGCCAGAGGGCGCAGCCTCTTTGCAACTGAACCTTCCGCCAAAGGAACCGGCTCTGGAACTGGTCGGGTCAGTGGGCGGTGGCTGCATGGTTGTGCGGGTTTATGAAACAGCAGGAGGCTCGCGCAGCCTCATCGCCCGCTTCATCCAGTCCGGTACCGTGCCATTGCAGCCCAGTCTGGAGGAACTCTTCGCGCGCCGGGACGAACCGCGTGATGACCCGATCGGGGATATATTGTGGGCGATGCTGGCGGAAGACACGAGCGAGAAGGCGCTCTTTCCGCACTTGAAATAGTCAGCGCTGGGCGCCGTCGCGAATCCAGGCGGCCAATCGGCAGCTCAAGCCTCGGCCTCGCACACGGCGCTCAGCTTGTTCCCGTCGGGGTCGCGCACGTAGCAGGAATAGAATTTGGCGTGATAGGGCCGCAGGCCCGGTGCGCCGTCGTCCTGTCCGCCATGGGCCAGGGCCGCCGCATGGAAGGCATCCACCTGCTGGCGGCTCGCGGCCTTGAAGGCCACCAGCGTGCCGTTGCCCCAGGTGGCCGGGTAATTCAGGAAGGGCTTGGTGAGATAGAAGCAGCGCTCCCGCTCGCCCGCTTTCGGGTGCGCTGGGCCGTAGCCGATTTCGGTTTCACCCGCGACCGAACAGGTCATGCCAAGGGTTTGCATCACCGGATCATAGAACCGCTTCGACCGCCCAAGGTCATTGCTGCCGAGGGTGAGATAGAGAAAGGTGCTCATGCTTCGACAGGCCCCAGATGTTTGGCGCCACGCTTTTGCGCCAGCACAAACTGCCGCTGCCGCTCCCGGTTCGATGCTTTTTGCTCTTCGGTCAGTGTATCGGCACAACGCGGGCAGCAGACACCTTCCTCGTATTGGGGTGACTGTCGGTCCACTGACGACACCGGATCAAGGCAGCCATGGCAGGTTGTGAAATCTGCTTGCTGCAAACCATGGCCCACGGCCACCCGCTCGTCGAACACATAACAGGCACCATCCCACAGGCTGTGTTCCGGCGGCACCTCTTCCAGGTATTTCAGGATGCCGCCCTTGAGATGATAGACCTTCTCGAAACCGGCAAAGCGCATGTAGCTCGTGGCCTTCTCGCAGCGGATGCCGCCGGTGCAGAAGGTGGCGATCTTCTTGCCCTTGGCGTTGTGCAGGTGGCTTTCCACCCAGGCCGGAAACTGGCTGAAACTGTCAATGCCGGGATCAACAGCATTGCGGAAAGTGCCGACGCGGAATTCATAGTCATTGCGGGTGTCGAGCACGATCACGTCAGGATCAGCGATCAGGTCATTCCAGTCCTTCGGGTCAACATATTCGCCCACCAGTTCGTTCGGATTGGCTTTCACCGGGCCGATGGTGACGATTTCCTTCTTCAGCCGCACCTTCATGCGCTTGAACGGCATCTCGCTTGCGGGAGAGTACTTGACGGGCAGGTCCGGCAGGCCGGTCAGGCGCGCGATGGCGGCGACGGCCTCTTCGACCTGTTCTGGCGCTGCGGCGATGGTACCGTTCACACCCTCTTCGGCCAGCAACACTGAGCCGCGCGCACCCAGGGCCTTCAAGGCGGCAAGCAGCGGGGCCTGCGCCTCGCGGTAGTGGGGCAGGGGATGGAAGCGGTAAAAGGCGGCAGCGGTGAACGGCATGGCTGTGGCTGATAGTCCTGCTCACCCGGTCTTGCAACATGCCGCCAAATTGGCTCTAGTGGGGTTCCAACAATAAATCGGGAGAAAACATTATCATGGCAATCACCAAGCGTTTCCTTTTGGCTGCGGCAGCAGTCATGGCCCTTGCGGCCCCTGTTTCCGCCGCAAACATGATCGGCAACTGCGAAGTTGTTGGCGAAAAGGGTTCCATCCCCATCGCCAATCCGGCCAAGGGCGGCCAGTTCACGGTGCTGACCTCGCTGCCCGCCCCCATCTGGTGGAATGGTGACGCGGTCGAAACCGTCAAGGACGGCATGGAATATTGCATGGCCGCCGAAATCGCCTGGCGCGCCGGCTACGACAAGATGGAAATCGTGAACACCTCTTGGGAAGCCTTCATCGGCAACCAGGCCTCCGGCTATGACGTGGGCTTCGCCCAGACCTCCATCACCGAAGAACGCAAGAAGGTGTTCGACTTCACGACGCCTTACTTCAACTCCGACATGGGCGTGATTGCCAAGGCGGATGCCCCGGTGGACGAAAAGACCGTCAAGACCGTGAAGGTCGGCATTCAGCAGGGCACCACGGGCGCAACCTTCGCGCAGGAAACCCTGGGCATCAAGGACGCGCAGATTTTCGCTGACCAGCCTGAAATGTTTGCGGCCCTGCGCGCCGGACAGGTTGACGTCGCCATCACTGACACGTCCATCACGCTGGCCGAGGAAAAGGCCACGGAAGGCAAGTCAAAGGTGGTGGGCCAGTACAAGACCGGCGAGACCTACGGCGGCATCATGCAGAAGGGCAACGCCAACAACGAAGCGGTGAGCAAGATCATCCAGTCCATGATTGATGATGGCACGCTCGCCAAGCTGGGCGGCAAGTATCTTGCCGCCGGCTGGGGCAAGGATCCGGCCACGATCCCCTACTTCAACCCCTAATCGGTGATGTACGGGGCCGCGCCAAAAGGTGCGGCCCTGTTTCAACGCCTGTCTATAAGTTCAGCGTGCCCCTGGCGGGTGCGCCGGAGTGGCATCAGGAATGACATCTCCCCAAACGCATTTGCCCAAGCCTGCGGATGGCCTCGCCATTGCGGCACTCATATTTGCTGCCATCTGTGTGGCGGCAGCTTTCGCGACAACGAGCCTCGTGCGCAACGCCGTTGCCGGAATTGAGCAGAGCCATCCCGTTCACGAAGTCATCTACTGGATTGTGATCCTCGCCGCGGCGGCCTTGTTCTGGCCCGCCGTGCAAGGCCTGCTGCTGGCCCGAAAGGCGGCGGGTGCACGCGAACAAAAGGATGCCGTCACGGTCCGCATCGACACCGCAGCCTCGCGTGACAGGTCGTCTCTCACCTTCGGCTGGGGTGTGTTTGTCCTGCTGGTGCTGGGATTCATCGCCTTCATCTTCATGAACAACACGGCGGTGGGAAAGACCTTCTTCCTTTTGCCGCTGTTGCTGCAGAAATGGCCGCAGGTCTTCCTGAAGTTTGTGACGGTCAACATTTTCGTCTTCGTTGTTGCGGAAATCCTTGTTCTTGTCTGGGGCCTCGTCGTCGCCCTTGCCCGGATGATGCCGGGCCCGGCGGGTCGGCCGATACGAGCGCTTGCGACGCTTTACTGCGACATATTCCGCGGCCTTCCGGCCATCGTGACGCTCTATCTCATCGGCTTCGGCATTCCCACCAGCGGTCTGCCTGAAATCGTGATTCCGTGGTTCTATGGCCTGTTTGCCGACACCAGTGACATGACTGTGCAGCAACTGCGCGACATGTCACGCATTCCGGTAGCGTGGTGGTGCATTCTCGCGCTGACGCTCACCTACGGCGCCTACGTTGCGGAAGTCTATCGCGCCGGTATCGAGAGCATCCACTGGAGCCAGGTTTCCGCCGCCCGCTCGCTCGGCCTCAGCTATCTCCAGACCATGCGCCATGTGGTGGTGCCGCAGGCCATCCGCCGCGTCATAGCGCCACTGCTCAACGACTTCATCGGCCTGCAGAAAGATACTGCACTGGTGCAGATTCTCGGGCTGGTCGACGCCTTCAATGCCTCACGTGGCATTGCCGCCAATGCCTTCAACCTTTCGGCTGTTACCATCGTGGCCATTCTCTTTGTGCTCATCACCATCCCGCAGGCCCGCCTCGTCGACCATCTCGTCGAGCGCGACAACCAGCGCATGAAGGCGGGAGGCTGACATGGCTTTTCTTGAAATGATCGATGTGGAGAAGCACTTCGGTCCGGTGCAGGTTTTGCGCGGCATCAACCTCAATGTCACCGAACATCAGGTGGTTTGCCTCATCGGGCCATCGGGCTGCGGCAAATCCACGCTGCTCCGCTGCATCAACCAGCTGGAACCCATCCAGGGCGGCGAAATCCGGCTGGAGGGAGACCGCGTTTCCGGTCCCGGCGTTGATGTGAACCTGCTGCGCCAGAAGGTCGGCATCGTTTTCCAGAGCTTCAACCTGTTCCCGCACATGACCGTGCTGGAAAATGTGACGCTGGCACCGACCAAGGTGCTCAAGTTGTCGAAGGCTGCGGCCGAGGACAAGGCGATGACGCTCTTGAAGCGCATCGGCATGGACCACAAGGCCGGCGAATATCCGGACAGGCTTTCGGGCGGGCAGCAGCAGCGCGTCGCCATCGTGCGCGCCCTTGCCATGGAACCGCGCCTGATGCTGCTCGATGAAATCACCTCGGCGCTCGATCCCGAACTCGTCTCCGAAGTGCTCAACATCGTGCGTGATCTGGCCAAGCAGGGCATGACCATGCTCCTTGCCACCCATGAAATGGGCTTTGCCAAGGAAGTGGCCTCCAAGGTCTGTTTCCTGCATCAGGGTGTGGTGCATGAGGAGGGGCCGCCGGAGCAGATTTTCGGCGACCCGAAGGAAGAGCGCACCCGCAACTTCCTCAAGCGGATCATTGAGGCCGGGCGGCTCTGAGCCGTTCATCTGCGGTTCAGGCTTGTGGCGGCGCTGCCCACATTCCCTTCTTAAATCTGCCCCATCTCGTGTTCAAATAGGGGCACGAGCGGGATGCCATGTGGGCGGCCCGGAATTGATTCGGAGGACGGCATGATCAGGAAGTTGGGGGCTGTAAGCCTGTTGGCGCTGGGCCTTGTGGCAGGCGCGGCTTTGGCCCAGGAGGGCGAACCGGCCCCCGGCGAGGCGCCCGTGGAGCAGGCACCGGCTGAGACTGCCCCGGCGGAAGCCCCGGCCGCGGAAGCCGCCCCGGTTGAACAGGCTCCCGCAGTGGCGGCTGTCCCGGCAGAGGTACAGGCCCTTCTCGACGATACCCGTCCCGTGAGCGAAATCGAAACCGGCGAATTGCGCAACCGCGCCCGCGCGGCCCGTGGCTTTGCCAAGCAGCAGGGTCTGCCGGATGACGTGCGCGGCCGCCTGCAGCAGATCGCGCAGGAAGCCCGCACCGAACTTGATGCCCGTGCCAGCCAGCCCAAGGCGGCGGAGCCTGAACAGCCACCAGCCCCGGCGGAACAGCCTGTCGAGCAGGCAGCACCTCCGGAACCGCCGCCAGCGCCTGCTGAACAACCGGTTGAACAGGCCGCACCTCCTGAACCGCCGCCAGCACCTGCCGAGCAACCCGTGGAACAGGCGGCCCCCGTGGAACCTGCACCGGCACCTGCCGAACAGCCTGTCGAACAGGCGGCACCCGCTGCCGAGCCGACAGCTCCGATCGTCGAACAGCCCATAGAACAGGCTGCTCCGGCATCCGAAGAGCCGGCCCAGCCCGTGAAAAAGCGCAAGAAGATTTCCACGGAACAGGCCCCCATCCAGACGGAGCCGCCCGTTGAGCAGGCTGCACCCGTGGAACAGCCGCCTGCCGCAACGCAGGAACAGGCCGCCCCCGCCACGCCGCCTGTTGTGGACAAGAAGGAAGTCCAGGAACTGGATGCCAACGCAGGCAGTCCCGAGGCCGAAAAGAAGGCCAGGGCCTATCTCGCCGATGAGACGCCCGTGGACAGCCTCTCGGATGGTGATCTGAAAGCCCGCCTTGACGGCATGCGTGACCTGATGGCTGACAATGAGCTGTCGCAGAAAACCGAACGTGCGCTGCGCAAGAAGCTGCAGGCCGAGCGTGAGGTGCTGCGCACCCGCATTGCCGCCAAGGAAGCCGCTGCCGAGCAGGAGAAGCTGACGGCTGAAGCCGCCAGGGCTGCCGAGCAGCAGAAAAAGGCCGAACAGGAAGCGGCAGCCCAGGGCACCGCGCCAAAGGGCGACAAGGGCAACAAGAAGCCTCGCATCGTCATCATCCCGCAGATCACCATCAACACGCCTGTCACCGAAGTGCTCCGTGACCGCCGCCGCTCCGAAGACCTGAGCGACAGCGAATTGCGCCGCCGCGTGAAGGTGTTCCGTGACGCCCAGTCCCGCAACGACTGGGAAGACTTCGACGAGCAGGACCAGATGTTCTGGCGTGAATCCATGCGCCGCGACCGCGAGCTTCTGCGCCGCCGCATGGCTGAGGAACGCCGCCAGCGCCAGGAAGAACTGGCCATGAACGAAGACGACTTTGATTTCGAGGTCGTGGACGAGTTCCAGCCGGGCCGCAAGGCACCGCGCAACGTCTTCGAGGCCGAGGCCGATGACCAGGAACTGGAAGATATATTGATCGCACCACCGAAGAAGAAGGTGCGCCAGCGCTACACCGTCGAGGACATCGCCGACCGCGAGGAACTGCGGGACGCCATGCCGCGCATCGAGATCGACACCATCCGCTTCGGTTTCAACGAAGCCTTCGTTCGCGAAGAGGAAGTGGACAGCCTGGACCGCATCGCCGCCATCATCGAGCGCGTGCTGCGCAAGCGCCCGCGTGAAATCTTCCTGATCGAAGGCCACACGGACGCCGTGGGCTCCGATGCCTACAACCTCAAGCTCTCGCGGGCCCGCGCCGAAGCCGTGAAGAAGGCGCTCACCACCTACTATGTGATCTCGCCGCGCAACCTGCAGACCGTGGGCCTTGGCGAACGCTACCTCAAGATCCCGACGGCCGAGCCCGAAGGCGAAAACCGCCGTGTCTCCATCAGCCGCGCCACCCCGCTGGTGGGTGAACTGGACGAGTGAGCCGTTCCGGCGAGACACTTGCCACCCGGATGGGGCGCTGCTAGACGGCGCCCCATTCCATTTCATTCAAACGAGGACCAAAATGGCCATTGAACGCACGTTTTCCATCATCAAGCCGGATGCAACCCGCCGCAACCTGACGGGCGCCATCAACGCCGTCATTGAAAAGGCAGGCCTTCGCATCGTCGCGCAGAAGCGCGTGCAGTGGGGCCCGGCCCAGGCGGAAGCCTTTTACGGCGTCCACAAGGAACGCCCCTTCTTCAAGGATCTCGTCTCCTTCATGATGTCCGGCCCGATCGTTGTGCAGGTGCTGGAAGGCGAGAACGCCGTCGCCAAGTACCGCGAAGTGATGGGCGCCACCAACCCGGCCAACGCCGCCCCCGGCACCATCCGCAAGGAATTCGCCGAGTCGATTGAAGCCAACTCGGTGCACGGTTCCGACAGCGTTGACAACGCCAAGATCGAAATCGGCCAGAACTTCGCAGGTTTCGAGATCGTCGGCTGATGAACGCCGCTGCCCGCAGCATCACCGCGGTGGGGGCCTATGTGGCCTCCATCGTGCTGGTCAACTGGTTGTTCGCGCCCACCCAACTGGTTGAGGGCGTGACCCAGTGGACCACCGCAAGCTGGGGCACTTTCTTTCTCGCCAATCTCGTGGTCGGTTTCGTGTTTGTGCTGCGCGACTATGCCCAGCGCGAAATCGGCCACAAGGTCCTGCTGGCAACACTTGTGGCGGGCCTCGTGACCTATGCCATGGTGGACGCAGGCATCGCCGTGGCGTCCGTCACGGCCTTCATCCTTTCCGAACTCGCTGACTGGGCCATCTATTCCTTCTGGAAGAAACCGCTGCAGCAGCGCATTCTCGTCTCCAGCCTCGTGGCCGTGCCGCTGGACACCTTTGCCTTCCAGCATCTCGCAGGCTACCTCACACCCGCCGCCTTCGCCACGGAAGTGCTGAGCAAGGCCGTGGGTGTGGCCATTGTCTGGTACCTGCTGAAGATGCGGGCCGGAAACGGCGGCACACCTGTGGCCGCACACTGATCACGGCAAGTGCTGTCAGGCATTCCTCGAACGTGAACGGCACAAGCACGTGCCTCGTCTTTCGTTCCAAACTGCTGTCACCCCGGCGCAGGCCGGGGCGGGGCTTGCGTTCCACTGTCTCTGTCTTGAAGCCTTATCAAAATCATGGCCTTTCATTGCGAATGCAGCAGGCGTGATGAGTTCTCGGTTTCACTTGCCGATGCCATATGAAAAGCCTGGCCCCGGCCTGCGCCGGGGTGACGGAATTTGGTGGATAAATCTGGAAGAGGCAGACTTCAACCCACCACCGGCCCGCCTTCGGTGTTGATCGTGATGCCGCGCTTGCGCTCACGGACGGAAATGTAGATCGCGCAGGCGATCAGGATGGCGACGCCGGTGAAGGTCCAGTTGTCCGGGAAATCGCCGAAGAAATACCAGCCCGCCACCACCGCCATGATCATCTCCGTGTAGTTGAACGGCGAAAGCAGGGAAGCTTCCGCGTAGTCATAGGCCTTGGTGATGAGATAGTGACCGGCAATGGCGATGGCACCGAGCAGGATCAGCAACAACCACTGCTGGCCCGTGACAGGCAACCAGTAAAGCGGTGCGGCCAGAGTGAGCCCTGCCGCACCGATGACGCTGGACTGGAACGTGGTGACCATGGCGTTGGCCTTGCCCGTGAGATGCCGCGTCACGATGATGTAAAGCGCCGACGCCGTGCCTGAGGCGAGCGCAAAGACCGAGCCGATGTTGAACGCCACAAGGCCGGGCCGGATGATGATCAAGACACCGATGAAGCCGATCGCCACCGTGATCCAGCGGCGGATGCCCACCTTCTCCCGCAGCAGCAGGGGCGACAACGCCGTGATCAGGATGGGCTGCACGAAGTAGATCGCCAGCGTGTCGGCAATCGACAGCGTGTGCAGCGCCATGAAGAAGCAGATCGTGCCGGCGATGAGCAGTGCCGCCCGCAGCGCGTTGAAGAACGGGTTCACCGGGCGCAGGGCATTTTTGCCATCAACAGCGAGCGCGAAAGGCAGTGTGAACAGCGAACCGAATAAGAAGCGCGCCCACACCATCTGCATCACGGGCACGCCCTGCTGCCCAAGAAACTTCGCGCACACGTCAATGCCCGGCAAAATGGCCATGGCGGCAAGCACCAGGCCAATGCCGAGCAGGGGATTGGAAGCGGGTTTCATGGTGCGGATGACCTGCCTTCAGCAGCAGTGAATTTCCACGGCAGCATTTTCCCTCCCCCTTGTGGGGAGGGATCAAGGGTGGGGGTCGCTCCGGCCCAAGGCGCAGGGCTTCCCCACAAATTGCAACACCACCCGACCCCCACCCTGGCCCTCCCCACAAGGGGGAGGGAAGTGACAGGAAGAGGCAAAAGCGTTTGGGAGGATGTTGACCTTCTCACACCCTGATCCTGCTGTTGTCCGGATCCCAGATGCTCTCGGGGATGATGCGGGCCTTGCGCATTTCGCCAAACATCATGATCCCGAATTCCGTACCCTCTGCCGTGGCGTCAGGCGGCACATAAGCGAAGGCGAGAGACTTGCCCGTGGCGTGACCGAATGCGCCGGAGGTCGTGACGCCCACCACCTTGCCGTCGCGATAGACGGGCTCGTTGCCCACGCAATCGGAATCGGTGTTGTCCACGCTCATGTAAACGAGCTTCATGCGCTGGCCCTTCTGCTTGCGCGAGAGGCTTGCGGCCTTGCCCGTGAAGTCCTGTTTGTCGAGACGGATGAAGCGTTCCATGGAGGCCTCGAACATGTCGATTTCGGCGGTGAGTTCCGAACCCCAGCCGCGATAGCCCTTTTCCATGCGCAGCGAATTCATCGCATAGGTGCCGAACAGGCTGAGGCCGTGCGGGGCTCCCGCTTTCATCAATGCGTCAAACACCGCCTGCATCCCGGCACGCGGCACATGCAGTTCCCAGCCCAGTTCGCCGACATAGGTCATGCGCAGCAGGCGCACCTTGTCCACGCCGGCAACGGTGCGGGTCTTGGCGGTGAGCCAGCGGAACGAAGGCGATGTCAGGTCCGTGTCCGTGCAGGCCCTCAGAACATCGCGCGACTTGGGGCCCGCCAGAATGAGCACGCCAAAATCATCCGTCACATCGCTGATGCTCACGGCCTCGCTGTCCGCCTTGCGCCAGGACAGCTGGTCCATGTCGTACAGCTGCGCTGCAGCCGCCGACAGCACATAGAAATGGTCCGCCGCCACCCGCGTGATGGTGAGTTCGCTCTCGATGAAGCCGTTCTCGTTCAGGAGATGGGTGAGGATGATGCCGCCATCCTTCTCCGGAACCTTGTTGGCACAGATGCGGTTGAGGAAGGAGAAGGCATCGCGGCCTTTCACTTCGAACTTGGCGAAGGTCGAGAGATCCATCAGCCCGACCCGTTCGCGCACCGCCAGCGCCTCGTCCTTGACGGCGTTCCACCAGTTGGAGCGGCGGAACGAGTAGCGTTCGCCTTCGCCGGACCGGTCATACCAGCGCGCCCGCTCCCAGCCGAAAATCTGGGCGAACTGCGCGCCGTGCTTGGCCAGCGTGTCGTGCAGGGCCGAGGTGCGGAGGTTGCGCCCCACCGCATGCTGTTCCGCCGGCTTGTAGCAGTAATACATGTGGTGATAGTCGGCGACGGAGACTTCCGTGGTGTAGTCCTTCGTGGCCCACGGGCCAAAGCGGCGCGGATCAAATTCGCGCATGTTGATTTCGGCCTGGCCGTGCACCATCCACTGCGCGAGGTACTTGCCTGCACCGCCACCCTGGCAGATGCCGATGGAGGCGCCACAGTGCATCCAGTAGTTCTTTGGTCCATGCGCCGGACCGGAGAGATAAACACCATCCGGCGTGTGCGTGATGGCGCCGGAGATGATGGACTTGATGCCCGTCTTGCCGAACAGCGGCAGGCGTTCCGTCGCTTTTTCCAGCCATGGCATGATGCGGTCGAGCTCGTTGGGTTCCAGCTCGCTTTCATAGTCCCAGCGCGGCGGCTTGCCGTCCCAGCAGGTGTGGGCGGTTGCCGTCTCGTAAGGCCCGACAAGCACGCCGTTCGTTTCCTCGCGCAGGTAGGCATGGGAGTAGGGGTCGCGCACCACAGGCAGTTCCATCTTCAGGTCGATGAGTTCCTGCAGCGGCTCGGTGATGATGTATTGGTGCAGCATGTTGGCGATGGGGGCGAGATGGCCCGTCCACGAGGCCACCACATCGCAGTAGGAGCCGGCCGAGTTCACCACATGCTCGCAATCAATGTTGCCCTTGTCGGTGAAGACGCGCCACTCGCCGTTGGGCAGCAGCTTGATGTCGTTCACCTGGGTACGGCGGTAGATGGTGGCGCCAAGATTGCGGGCACCAGTTGCCATGGCGTTGGTGATGTCTGCGGGCGCCACATGCCCGTCCGTCACGGTGCGGAAGGCGGCCTTGATGCCGAAGGTGTCGAGGAAAGGGTGATACTGCTTGATCTCGGACGGGCCGATGATCTCTCCCTCATAGCCAGCGAGCTTCGAGATGCCGTAGACGTATTTCAGCCAGTTCACCTCTTCATCGGTGGTGGCAAGGCGCAAGCCCCCGCAGCCATGCCAGGACACGGCCTGTCCGGTGAGCTTCTCCAACTGCGGGTAGAGCTGGGTGCCATAAAGATGCACCTTGGTCATGTTGAGCGAGCCGTTGAAGTGCGGGCACTGCCCCGCCGCGTGCCAGGTGGAACCCGACGTTAGTTCACCCTTCTCGATGAGCACGATGTCGGTCCAGCCCTCCAGCGCAAGGTGATAGAGCAACCCCACGCCCATGATGCCGCCCCCGACAATGACCACCCGTGCGTGCGATTTCATCAAAAACTCCTGCCGTCCTGCCGCAGAATCAGTGAGTCCGGCGTGGCCGGAAGTTCAGTCTGCCAAGCGAAATTGCGCTGAAGTGCCAAGGTCAACAAGGCTCAAATCACGCGTGCAGGGTGAACCAGCCTCACACTGCGGGGACTTGCTGATGCTGCCACTGTGGCGCTCAGGCAACAGTTTTGGGGCCGAAAGCTCCGAATGCGCAGTGTTTCACCCCAAGGTAGCAGCTTCCTGCGTGCGGCGGACACAATTCACTTTGCTCCAGGTTGTTTACCTGTGCTTAATAATTGGGCCGGGGGCGGTATGAGTAGCGCAGCGCTGACGTGGGACGAAAGTCGGCGCGCGGGAAGTATACGAGACGGCGGCAATGAAGAAAATCAGCACTCTCCTCCTGTCGGGAACGGCAGCTCTCGTGATGGCCAATGGCCAAACGGCCCATGCGCTTTGCACGCCACTGGCGTTTGTGGCCGCCAATGCCAATACAATTACCTGTACCGGGCTGATCTCTTCCGGCGTTAATACGGGTGCGAACACAGACACGCTGACGCACAACGATGGCGGGTTGGGACTGTTGAGCATCCTGCCTGCATCGACAATGGGTACGGGAAATGACACTTTCATCAACAATGGTGGATCGTCACTGGACATTGATCAAGGGGCAAATGATGATCAGGCCACGGTCAATGGTGGAGCTGTCGGAATCCTCACCCAAGGCTCTGGCAATGACACGTTCAACAGCAACGGCGGCCTGACAACTTCGGTAGATCAGGGTGGCGACAACGATACGGCGACCATCAGTGCAGGTTCAGTGGCGGTTCTGAACCAGGGCGGCGGCAACGATATCTTCAACAGCAACGGCGGCTTGGCCGGAACGGTGAACCAGGGTGATGGCAACGATGACGCCAACATCACCGCCGGCACCATCGCCATCGTGCTGGATCAGGGCAATGATGACGACGACGTCATCATGTCTGGCGGCTTTTTGACATCGCTGATCCAGGGGGCCGGAGTGGACACGCTCGATCTCTCGGCGGGCACGGTGGCACTTGTGGCCCAGGGCAGCGGAGACGATGAAGCCACATGGAGCGGCGGCAACCTGTTGATCTACTCGGGTGGCGATGGCTCTGATGCCTTGACCGTCACGGCAGCCAGCTACACCGGCCTCGAGTTGCTTGGCGGCGGCGACGATCTCTCCAGCGCAGACGGTTTCACCGACACGCTGACCTTCCAGGGTCTTGGCCCGATGACCATCAACGACACCACGATCACGAACTGGGAGCGGGTTGGACTATCCGGATCGTTCCTGTCGTTCTCCAACAATGCGCTCACGGTTGGGTCTGATGCTGGCGACGGACTCTTCCTCTATGGCCTGAGCAACCTGAGCGCCAACAACGGCTTTGCGCTGACGGGCAATCTGTCGATCTCCGATGGGTCGGGATTTGGCTACACTGGCGCTGTATCTGGCACGCATGCATTTTCAGTGAGCGGAAATGTCGTCAACAACGGTGCCTTGAGAGTTCGAAACAGCACGGCAGGCGATGTGTTCACCGTGGAAGGTGACTACGCGGGCACTGGTGACTTCAGTTTTGACTTCGACACAGACCTCAACACCAGCGACCTTCTGGTGATCAACGGCGATGTGACCGGAGGCACAACCATTCTGCAGGGCGGCTATGTTGGGCAGGGATCCTACACCGGAGACGGGCCAGGCGCGGGTATCGCCGTTGTCCGGGTGGCGGGCAATACCGCGCCGGGCGATTTCATGCTCTATGAGGAATTCATTGGCCTTCCACTCGTCGTCGGTGCGTTTGCCTATGAACTCAACCTTGAATCCGACAACGTATGGTATCTCCAGTCGACGGTCCGTGCCGGGGCGGTTGCGTCCCTTCCGGCAGGCGGAATGTCCGCTTCGCTTGGCAATGCCTTCCTCGGCACTTACCATGAGCGCCTCGGCGAACAGCAGCGCGCGCCGAATTCCAACGTCTGGGGCAGGGTCATCGGTGAATTTGGCAACGAGTCGGTGGCAGCTGGTGGCATCGGCAACATTGCGTCTTCGGGGGCGACGACCGGGTTGCAGGCCGGACTTGACCTTGTGGCGCACGAGAATTCCACAGGCGGCCGCACGCGCCTTGGCCTCTACGGAGGCCTCGGCTGGATGAACCATGATGCCTCAACCCCGGCAGCAGGCGGCGCGGCGGGAACCAACGAGGCCAGCGGCAAGATTGCCGGACTTTATGCCAGCCACACGTCGGGTGGGTTCTACGCCGATGCGGTCTTGCAGGGGCAGTGGCTGGACGTTGATGTTGCGGGCGGCGGCACTACCATCGCAACGGATGCAAAGGGATGGTTGGCATCCCTCGAGATGGGGCAGGATATCGCCCTCGCGGGCAATGCTTCCATCGAACCTCAGGCACAGTTCATTGCTGGGTCCAACAGCATGGATTCAGCCATCGCCAGCGATTTCACGCAAACAAGCTGGAGCGGTGATGACGTGATGATCGGCCGCCTCGGTGCCCGGCTCAAGAGCGCAAACACTCTCGGAAACGGTGCCGCTGTGACGGGTTGGCTGAAAGCGAACCTGTGGACTGACTTCAAGAACGATGACCAGTCTGTTTCGGTCACTTCTGGTGGCGGCACAACGACAACCACACTGAAGGGCAAGAAGGCCTGGGTGGACCTCGGCATCGGCTTCGACGTTCAGGCCTCCAGCAACATTGCCCTCTTTGTCGATGGCGATGTCGCGGTCGGACTGTCTGGCGACTATCAGTCGTTCGGTGGCAAGGCCGGTATGAAGGTCGACTTCTGAGGGTCCGGGATCAGGCCCTGGCCTGATACAGCATCAGCGCCGCCGCCGTGGCGACGTTGAGGCTCTCCACGCCGGGCTTCATCGGGATTCTCACCAAGGTCTTGCAAGCCTTTGTAACAGCTTGTGAAAGCCCGCGCGATTCCGACCCCAGAACGAGCAGGCAGTCGGCTGCGTAGGCGCGGCGGAAATCGCTCTTGGCGGCAGAGGCGGTGCCCACAACATCTCCCGGGAAAGCGGCCGCAAACGCGGCAAAACCATCGGCGTTCATCTTCACCAGAGGCACGGCAAAGATTGAGCCTGTGGTGGCGCGCACGCATTCGGGCGCGAAGGGATCACAGCAGTCGCCGATCAGGATGATGCCCGCTGCACCGGCTGCATCCGCCGTGCGGATGATGGTGCCGAGGTTGCCGGGGTCGCGGATTTCCTCCAGCGCCAGCCAGAGCCCGCTCTTGGCCGGGTGGGGTTGAAGTTTCGTCTTGAAGGTGGCCAGTGCTTCGTGCGGATTGTTCTGCGCCGACAACTCCCGCATCAGTTTGTCCGTCACGATGAGCGGCCGCACCTCGTCCCACAGGTGCGGCGGCTTGGTGGCGAGCACATGTTCGGGCCCCCCGCCCAGGTCGATGGCGCGCTCAAGGCCATCACGGAACGCGGCGGCAAGGTCGCGGGC
>CALMZX010000040.1 GCA_937870685.1 uncultured Alphaproteobacteria bacterium | reverse complement strand
CGGCTCCTACAGCCATGAGGCCATCGTCGGTCGCATGAATGCCGACCTCGCCAAAGACCTCGGCAATCTGGCGCAGCGTTCCCTGTCCATGATCAACAAGAACTGCGGCGCAAAGGTGCCAGTCTGCGGTCCCCTGTCGGAAGCAGATCAGGTGATGCTCGATTCAGCCAAGGCGCTGCTTGAAGAGTGCCGGGCGCAGCACCGCGCCTATGCCATCAGCAAGTCCATGGACGCCATCTGGAAAGTTGTGGCGGATGCCAACCGCTATTTCGCCGGGCAGGAACCTTGGGCACTCAAGAAGACCGATCCCGCGCGGATGGAAACAGTGCTCTACGTGACGGCGGAAGTGCTCCGCCGGGTCGGCCTGCTCATCCAGCCCTATGTGCCAGTCTCGGCGGCAAGACTGCTTGACCTGCTCGCCGTATCGGAAACGTCACGCAGCTTCGCCCATTTCGAAGAGGCCCTGCAGGCTGGCACGCCGTTACCTGCGCCAAGCCCCGTGTTCCCGCGCTACATTGAGCCGGAAGCCGAGGCCGCCAAGGCATGAGCCGCATGCGGGTGGTCGACAGCCATTGCCATCTCGATTTCGAGGGGATGGAAGAGAACCTGCCCGGCATTCTGGCGCGGGCGGAGGAGGCGGGGGTTGGCCTCATGCTGTCCATCAGTTCGCGCGTCGCCCGCTTCCCGAACCTGTTGCGCATCGCCGAAAGCCACGCCAACGTCTTCTGCACTGTCGGCACGCATCCGCACAACGCCCACGAAGAACCGGATGTCACGGCGGCTGATCTCGTGAAGCTCACCCAGCATCCGAAAGTGGTCGGCATCGGCGAGGCCGGCCTTGACTACCACTATGATTTCTCGCCGCGCGAGGCACAGATGAAGGGGTTCCGCACCCACATCGCCGCCGCCCGCGAAAGCGGCCTGCCGCTGGTCATCCACACCCGCGAGGCGGAGGAAGATACGGCCCGCGTGCTGGAAGAGGAAATGGCGCAGGGCACCTTCAAGGCCGTCCTGCACTGCTTTACCTCGCAGGATTGGCTGGCGCAGAAAGGTGTGGAACTCGGGCTCACGGTCTCGTTCAGTGGCATCCTCACCTACAAGACGGCGGAAAACCTGCGGGCGACGGCTCGGGCCTTGCCGGAGGACCGCATCCTCGTGGAAACCGACGCACCCTACCTGGCCCCCGTGCCGCACCGTGGCAAGCCGAACGAACCCGCCTTTGTGGTGAAGACGCTGGAGCATCTGGCAGCAGCCCGCAACACAGAGGTTTCCCGCATGGCCCGGATCACCAGCGACAACTTCTTCCGACTGTTCGACAAGGTGCCACGGCCGGAGGCCTATTCGTGAGCTTGCGCATCACCATTCTGGGCTGCGGCTCGTCGGGTGGCGTCCCGCGCGTGGGTGGCGACTGGGGCACGTGCGATCCTGCCAACCCGAAGAACCGCCGCCGCCGCTGTTCCATCATGCTGGAACAGAACAGGCAGGGCGGCACCACGCGTATTCTCATCGACACATCACCCGACCTGCGGGAACAGATGCTTTCAGTGGGCGTCTCCGAGATTGACGGCGTCTGGTACACTCATGAACACGCCGACCACACGCACGGCATTGATGAGTTGCGCGGATTCTTTCTGGGCATGCGCCGCAAGGTGCCAATCTGGGCGGATGCCCCGACATCCTCCATGCTGATGTCGCGCTTTGCCTATTGCTTCGCCTCGCCGGAAGGCAGCGACTATCCGCCGATCCTGCGCCACCACGCCATCGTGGCGGGCGTGCCGTTCAGCACCGAGGGAGCAGGGGGCACCATTTCGGCCCTGCCGTTCAACATGCGGCACGGCAACATCAATGCGCTCGGTTTTCGCATCGGCGACATCGCCTATTGCCCGGATGTGAACGATCTCGATGAAAGTGCCGTGGCCTGCTTGCAAGGTCTGGATCTCTGGATCATCGACGCCTTGAAACGCACGCCGCACCCCAGCCATTTCTGCCTCGCCGAAACCCTGGCCTGGATCGACCGCCTGCAACCAAAACGGGCGATCCTTACCAACATGCACATCGACATGGACTACGACACGCTGTGCAAGGAACTGCCATCCCACGTCAAACCAGCCTATGATGGCATGGTGACCGGGGCCTGAAATTCGAGTCTTCTGGAGGAACTCACCATGACACGCCGTATTGTCGGCCTCACACTGGCCATTTCATTTGCGGCGCTCGCCGTTTCCTCGCCCGCCATGGCGCAGGCCACCTGCGCGCCGGAAAAGCTGGACAAGGCCCTGAACGCCTTCGCGCGTGAACCCTTTGGCGCAGCAGGCTGGCGCAAGCTCACGGGTCTCGGTGCGCCCGACATCAATTCGGACAGTCCGTTCTTCGGCGGCTATGCGGCAAGTGAAGGCTGGAAGAAGCGTACCGCCGAACTGGCCCCCGACATGCCGGAACTGCAGAACGTTCCATATGAATGCCGCATGTCCTATCCGTTGGAGGTGCTGGAAACCCGTGTGGCCAAGCTGGGCGCTGCCGACCCCTACATCAAGCAGTGGCTGAAGGCACAGGCACGGGTGTTGAAGGCCTGCGAAGGTGCGGGCGTTGACCAGACCCTCTTGCCTGATCCTCTCGAGGTGAAGCCTGAACTGGCCCAGATGCAGCAGGACGACCGCGCCTACCAGGAAGCCTCCGTGGCGTTCTATGGCCAGGACAAGACCAAGGCCGTGCAGATGTTCAAGGCCATCGCTTCTGGCAATTCCGCACACAAGGCGGCGGCGCGCTACAACATTGCCAACCTGCTGGCCAATGCCAAGAACGTGGCGGAGGCCCGCACCGAGGCAGCCGCCATCCTCGCTGATCCGTCCCTTGCGTCGGTCCATGGCATCACCCGCGAATTGCAGGGCTACATCGCCAATCTGGAGGACACGGCCGAGGGCTGGACGACCCTCATCGACAACACCGTTGCCGTGTTGAGCCAGCCCGAAGCGGCAATCACCGCCGATCCGAAGGCGCAGGGACAATATGCAGCCGCACTCTACGACATTGATTTCGTCGGCGTGCGCGACAAGCAGGATGACTGGTGGGTCAGGGGCCAGTTGCCTGAAGGCCCGACGCTCTCGAAGGCGCTGGTCGATTCCAGCCGCAAGCATCCGATGGTGCTGTGGATGATGACTGGACAGTCCGTGGCGACAATGCAGTCCCGCGCGCCATGGTCGATGATGGGGCCCAAATGGAATGCCTGGTCGGCCTCCTATGTCGACAGGGCCATGGCCCTGCAGCCCGCTGCCGCTGGAATTTCGGGCGCGGCGCGCGACATGATCGATGCCCTGAAGGCAGGCACCGATGATACCACGCGTGCCGCCCTTTGGGACAAGGCCAAGGCCGCCGCCGCCAAGGCGCAGTCAACCTGCGGGGATGCACCTGAAACGGCAGCGGTCACGGCGCTTGCCATGCAGGCCACACGCCTGTCGGCGCTCGCCGGCAAGTACGACGAGGCCTACGCCAACCTCAAGGCGCTGCCCATCGCGACCTCCGAGGGCTACATCGACATCCTGCTTCCTAAGCT
Source organism: uncultured Alphaproteobacteria bacterium (assembly GCA_937870685.1). Lineage (GTDB taxonomy): Bacteria > Pseudomonadota > Alphaproteobacteria > Rhizobiales > Aestuariivirgaceae > Aestuariivirga. The sequence continues at coordinate 38,722 of CALMZX010000040.1, read as the reverse complement.
CATGCAGCATGTCCTCTCCACCGGAAATGTGGAGGAGGGGCGCCGCCTGCGCGATGCCCTGATTACGCCGCAACTGTTTGACGCCATCACGAAGCGTCAGGACTATGAGCGCGGTGCGATCAATGACGGCTTGAGCAACTTCATGTTCTGGGTGGCTGAAGATGAAGCCCGTGCGATGGAGGCGCTCACCCATGCCAGCGCCGCGCTTTCAAAGCCGGTGCTGAACCTGTTGCCGTCCAAAGCCATGCGCCGCATCGCAGGTCATGCCGCATTCCAGCCGGAACAGAAGGCGCTTCTGCTGCGCGCCGCCTGGACCCGCGATTATGCCCGGGGCCGCATGCCCAAAGCTGCCGACACCGAAGCCATGTTGGCCGCAAATCCGGAGTTGAAAGCCGCCCATGATGCGGTCAAGACGGAGTTCCCGAAACTGCGCCCCGAACGCCAGTGGCTGTTAACCATCCTGCGCAACCCGCGTTTCGGCATTCTGGTGAACTCACCGGACTGGACCGATGCCATCGAGACGAAGCGTGACAGCTTTGCCGCCATCGACGCCTACGACCACAATGACAAGAACTGGTGGTGCCCGCTGGAAATCGACCGCCAGTTGGGTGCGTTGCGCAAGCACGTTGACGACGATGCCGGTCTCGTGGCTGTCGCTGACTACAATGCCGATGAACTGAAGCCCGTGCTTGAGGACGAAGCCTTGGCGCAGGCCCAGGCGGCGCGCGATGCAATGTTGAAGGCCCACCCAATGGTGAAGGCCGTGGATTGGTCCGAGGCCAACAGGCTTGCCAAGGCACCGTCTGCGCCGCGCTTGCTGACACAGGCCGCCATCCGCTGGGGCAAGGCCAGCAAGGGCAACGACGCAGGTCCTGAGGCCTTGGCGCGCGCCCAGCAGGTCGTGCGCTACGGCTGCAATTGGCATGGCGGCCACAAGGCCTACGCCAAGCCGGCGCAGGAGTTGCTGCAGGAAAAGTTCAAGGACACGGCCTGGGCAAAGCAGACGCCGTACTGGTTTGATTGCGTGAACAACGTCTGGGATGACCAAGGCAACAAGGTCTCCACCTGCAAGCCACGGGAGTGGCCAAAGCAGGCACCATTGCGCTGAGACGCGATGGCAGGAATGCCTCACAAGACATTGATGGGGGCCGGAAAATCCGGCCTCCATCTGCATCCCAAGTCACACACAAATATTCCATAATATATATTATGCGAACGACGGCATGCCAAACGAAAGGCGGCACATGACTGACCACACGTGTAGCCCGGAATTTTTTTGTCCGCATGACGAGACTTACTTGTCCGCAATTTTGTTGATGGTGCCATCCCGGACCCGCCCCACGTATTTGTAGAACCACCCCATATGGGGGAATGTCTCCCCTTGGTCTCGGGTGGCAATAATCAAGGTTCCGTGAAGGGCGCTTAAATTGAGAGTCGGATCATGCAGGTTGATGTTCTTTAGTAGGGCTTGAGCAACAGGTCCAGGTTGAAACATCTTCCGAGAGTTGCGACTGCCGGGTCGCTGTAGGATGGTGTTCACGATTTCCGGCCAGTCCGACTCCGGGTGGTGCCGGACGGCCAGCCAGTACCGCCGCCCCATGGCGACACTGCCGATGTGCACCCGTGCCTCTGGCGACGCGAAAGCGCGGGTCATCAGTTCCCCGCCGTCGATCCTTGCCTTGATGGCCGACAATCCTTTGAGGACCAAGGCAGCGCGCAGAGAGAGGTCCTTCTTCATGATGTGGTCTTTCCAAAGCGATTGATGAATTTGGTGCGCTCAAGCCGTCCTTCGCCACTCTCCTGTACAGCGATCCGCTGGACGGTCCGCGCACTTACATCAAACCCCATCTCTGCCTTGATGCGGGCGACAATGAGGGAGGGACGCTGGCCCTGTCTTAGCAGTTCGTTGATTTTGATCCACACTTTGGGATGCTGTGAGGCAAGGGAGTGATCCTTCTTCCGGGCAGGAATAACATAAAGGTGCCAATACCCTTCCCCCACAGATTCCAGCGGGAACAGCTTCAGTAATCGGAACAGCATTCGACTGGAACAGCCAATTTGGGCCGCAGCATACTCTAACGCCGAGGTTTTTTCCCATGCCCGGTGTTTGGCCCACATATCGAGTGCGTAAATCACAGCTGCGGCGCGCCAATGGCAGGTCTCCTGGGCTTCGGGAGTCAGCGTTGAAAACCGCCCTTCCCGGTAGGCAATGTCGTTGCGGATATGGGCCTCTTCCTCCGCGCTGGCGGCGGTGATGGTGAAGTCTGTTTCCTCGCGTCCGCCACATTTGGCGCGAAGTTCCGCGAGGGTCAGTTTGCGGGTGTGCATGGGGTTCCTCCTGTGCTGTCTGATGGTGTGCCGGGCGGGGGCACTCCTGCGCCCCGCCCGGCCCGGTTCCGGTCAGATCTTCACGTCGTGTTTCACAGCCATGAGATGATGGATCATCTCCATTTCACGACCGAGCAGATGCAGCAGCGCCAGCAGGCCTTCATGTGTGACCTCCATGCGTCCTGCACCCGGCCCTTCCGCCAGGTCGGTCATGAAGCGGGTGATCACCATGAGGTCCCGCAGGCGGTCTTCGGCCCCTTCCGGCGGCGTAAAATGCCGCCACTCAGGGCAAAGCAGGCCTGCCTCGATGGCAAAGCGCTCGCCCAGAGTATTCGGGGGGCGTTGGCCGGTGCGGGCCTGCGGCTCGGGCTGGTTGGGAACAACAACCATGGTCTTCTCCTATGGTATTTAGTGAACATGGCGCATGGAGCGCCGGGTGGTTCACAGTGGCCATAGGTCCACCCCCGGTTATTCCCCGTGAGGGTCTTGTATTCGCCGGGGCACCCGACAATGCCGGTGCCGAAGTGGCTCAGATGAGTCATTGGGATAGTCCTATGGTCTAGTGAAATGGCAGCGCTGTGAGACACTGGCCATGCCCGGAAGATGCGCTGATTTGGACCCTTCGTCAACGAGCCCGGAACGGGAACGGAAGGTCCTTGCGCCGGGGTGCGGCAATGGCCTACCCGCCCTGCCCTTGACTCCTCCGACAGCACACTCCCAGAGTGCATCAGGGGAGGCACTCATGAAGGCACATCTGGCACTCGGACTCGCACTGGCGCAGGCCCTCGCACTGGCCGCCTGCACGGTGCCCAAGCAGGCCGTTCCCGTCACCGGAAGCAGGTCGGACGGCACCGTCGAGATGGCGGTGGAATGGGGGGCCTTCCAGACTCCGCAAATCAACTGGGAGCAAGCACGCATGGAAGCCGCGGCCAAATGTCAGGTCTGGGGCTACAAGAACGCCGAGGCCTTCGGGGCCGAGCGCCGCCAATGCGTGATGATGACCCCGGACGGCATCTGCGCCACATGGCGCGCCACCGTCAATTTTCAGTGTATCACCGACAAGCCGCCAGCCCCTCTTTAACCCCTTCCCCCGCCTCTCTCGAGGCGGTGTTACGCGGCCCTCAACAGGCCTTCGAAGACGTCTTGAAGCGGTCGCAATGGGGTTCTCCGGGCGGCACCCAAAGCGGGCTTTCCTCGGGCACGATCATCATGTGGTCCATGACCACGCGTCCCTCAGCATCGATGCGCCCGGCCGCTTCGGCGGCACCTGTGATGGCACGGGCCAGCCGGGGCGGCAGGGAGAGGGTGAGGCTCACGCGTTTCCCCTCCTCCGCCGCACCCGGTGCCATGGCCCTCACGCCATTTTCAGTTGATGTCATGACAGGCTCCGCCGCCGTCCCAGTCCTCGCGGGGATCGGCCTCCTCGGGGAACTTCACCAGGGCCTCGCAGCCCTCGGCCAGCATACGGCAATCGGCTGTTGTGAGGCCGGTCCAGATCGCCGTGAGGGTGAAGCCGTTCGGCCCCTCCTCGCGCTTCAGCGTGAAGAGCTTCTGCGGCATGGCCGGCAGGCCCGTGTCTTCCGGTTTGCGTCCCATCATTCGTGCTCCATGCCGCGCCACAGGAAAGGCCCCTTCCGCCACCACAGCCAGCCGCAGGCGCGCACCGCCGCGTAGAAGGACAGCCTCACCACCACATTGATCTTCAGCACCTTCATGCCTTCGAGGAAGATGCGGTCGGCCATCCAGCGCGAGACGAGGCCCTTGTCGTAGAGGAAGTCGTGAATCACCGCCGCCTTCGCCCACGGCCCGTCCGGCTTGAACACCAGGCGCAGCGGCCATGGCACCGAGGCAAGGTCGGTCACGAAGGTGGCAGGCACCGTGAGGGTGAGGCCCGAGCCCAGTTCGCCCACCTCGTAGGAGAAGGGTTCCTTCAGCCAGTACCAGACCTTGCCGCTGCCTTCAGGCCCCGGCACCACCCGGTATTCCAGCGGTGTAGTGAAGCTGCTCATGCGTTCGGCTTCCAGTGTACCTCGTCGCGGAAATCCGCCGGCAGCTGGCCTGCGGCCGCCAGTGCTTCCAGCCGGTTGCCGTTGGCCTTCAGCGCCAGGTAGATCTTCTGCGCCTGGCGCAGTAAGGCGGCTTCCGCTTCCTCGGCCGCCGTCAGTGTCGCGCCCGAGACGCGCTTGTCGGTAAGAACGCCGGCACGGATCACCGCATCCTGCACCTTGATGGCGAGGTGTGCCTGGTCGCGGGCACCGAAGCCATTGATCAGGCGGCGCAGCGTCTCGGCCCGCACCTCTTCGATTCCGGCTACGGCGAGGGTCTGTGTCGGCGCGGGTGGCGCTGCCGCAGGCCGGGCAAAGCCGTTTTGACCTTCCGTCACCATCACGCCTGCTGGCAGCTGTGGCAGATTCCCTTCCCCATGCCAGCGCACGTCGAGCCTGAAGGTGGCAGGGCCAAAGACGGCCGCCGTCACCTCTTCGCCAGCGCCGTCGAGGACGGCGGGTGAGAGTTCATCGCTAAGGAGGCGGGGCCCGGCGATGTCGGCATGCTGTGTGCCGATGATGCCCGCGGCCGCGTCGATGGCCTCGCGCGATGACGATGTCAAAACATAGTCCCTCATGCCAGCCTCACTGCGTTGATAATTGTCGCGTTGGCACCACTGCCATTGTTCGGTGCCTGTGCCTTCATGAGAGAGGCGGCGTTGCCCACGGTCGTGGCCATCTGCAGCGTGATCGTGGCGGGTGCCGCCAGCACCACAATGTCGGAAAGGTGGAAGCCCAGCGTGATGCCGTTCAGGCTGGCGTGATACTTGTTCTGGTCGGCGATGGTGTTCACGCCATCATGCAGGCGCACCGTCACCTGGCTGGCCGTGGTCGTGGTCTTCTGGTACTGCGCCTGCGCGCTCAGCAGCCATGTGCCCGCCGCCAGCGTAACCGATGGCCCGTCGAAAAACGTGTTGCTGGTGGTCAGCTGCACATCGGCGGACAGTGCCGCCATGGCATAGGAGAGTGAGGCCACCGCCACGCCGGCATCGGTGAAGCTCTCGCCTTCCGCTGCCGTCCAAGCCCGGTCGATGAGCGAGAGCGAGCGGATGGCCGATGACAGTTGCGCCGCGCCGCCCGCGTTGCCCACGTCAAGGGCCGCTGGCGTGAAGGCACTGGTGGCGGTGAGCGGTGTTGTCGGTCCCACGCTGCCGGCGGCAAGGCCGGAGAACTTCCAGCGCAGCAGCTTGTCGGTTCTCGACGCCGACACATGGAAGGTGTAGGCCGTGCCCGGCGTGAGTGCTGCCGCCGTGCCGCCGAACTGTTCCACCCCGCCCACGATCAACTTGATGACCGGCGCCATCGAGCCGGAGGCGAAGTTCATTTCCAGCTTGTCGGCCCCGTTTTTCAGGCAGAACACGGTGCGCACCGTGGCTTCCGGCTGGGGCGCGGTGAAGGCACCCGCAAGCGTGATCTCGTCGGCGGCAAAGCCCGTGACGGGAAGTGACAGTACGTCGGCGGCGCGCGACGGTGCCGTGCCCGTGGCCTCCATGAAGGAGGGCGGATAGCGGCCTGGGCCGAACATGCGATGGCCGATACGGAAGCCGCGCGCCGATTGGCCGGTGTACTTGATGGGCGACGGCGGGCGGATGGTGGCTCCGGTCGAAACCGCATACCACGACACCTGATAAACGTTGTCTGCGAAGGGGCCGGTGATGTCGAAGCCGCTCGTGCCGTCCGACGGTTTCAGGGGAGGCGGGCTGCTCGCGCAAAGAAAGTCACCAGTGCCGATTGTCAACCCCGGCACGGGCGCGCCACCATCATCCATGCGGATGAGGAAGGCGGCGCAATACTCCTGCCCGGTCGTGGTGGCCTGCGTGCCAAGATAGGAAAAGCGCTGCAGGCTGTTGTCACCGAAGCCGATCCAGTTGCCGCTCCATCCCTCCGGCGCGGTGGCGTCGGTCACGTTGCTGCCATTGCTGAGCTGCGCCACGGTGGGCTGGCTGTAGGGGTGCAGATAGGCGAAGGCCGCTTCAAACAGCGCGCCTGCGGGGCGGCCCAGATAATCATGGGTCAGGCGCAGGGCATCGGCGGAAACGCTGGCCAGCACCCGCTTGCGCGTCCAGCGCAGGCCGCCGGTGGAATTGGTGAGGGTGGCAGAGGCATAGCTTTCCAGCGCACCCATGGCGGCGGCAGCGCCATCATTGAAGGCGGCATAGCCATTGCCTGCCAGGTCCAGCACCAGCGCCTTGCGCCCGCGCAAGTGAACCGGCAGCAGGTCGAGGGCGGCAGCACCAGTCAGGGTTCCGGTGGCATCGCCCCCCGCCGCCACCGCTGCCGCCACAAACGCCGTGCTGGCAATCTGGGTCGTGCTGGTCCCCGGCGCGGCCGTGGGCGCGGTGGGTGTGCCCGCAAGAGCGGGAGAGAGCAGCGGGGCCTTGTCCGCCAACGCGGCTGCAAGGTCGGCATCGCTTGCATACTGCGGATGCGGGTCGCTTGCCCCCGCATGGGCGGCGATGGCCGCCGCTGCGGTTCCCGCCTGCTCGGCAGAAAGGGCCGCGCGTCCGGCAGCGGCGTCAGCCGCCTGAAGCACCGCAAGTCCTGTCGCGGTCGGATTGACCACCAGTTGCAGGCTGGCTTCAACGAGGACAACGATGTCCTCCTGCCAGATCACCAGGGTCTCGTCCTCGCCACGAGTGTAGGGCGTGCTCTCCTTCACGAACATCAGCGGAGCCACGCATTCGGGTGCCGATCCCGCCACTGTCGAGACCAGTTCCATGCTGCCGTAGCCCAGCAGGTTGGCCATGTCGCCTGCCGGGAAGCTGTAGGAGATGATGGTGGACGCGGCATCGGCGCCGACCGTCATCTTGCCATTGGCCACGGTGGCGGTGGCGAAAGGGGTCGTGTTGTTGTGGCGGAACAGCCGCAGCTCGTAACTCGCGGGCGCCTGGGCCAGCGGATAGGGCCCCTGCCCGTTGCGCAGGCGGAGCATCAGCTTGCCGGTGAAGGCGCGGTTCTGGCGGGCGGTGCGGAGACTGATCATGGGTAGGCCTCGAAGGCGATAAAGCCGTATTGCTCCGGCGTTGAGGGAGAACCAAGATTGAGGGGCTCGCCGAAGTTGCCGGAGGCCGACACCGCATAGACTTTCACCTGGGCGGTCATGGAGGTGGCCGGCGTGATCAGGCCCTCGGCCTCGATCGCACCATAGAGACAGGCGGGTTGGCGCACGAAATTGGCCGTGATGGGTGCCGCGCCGCTCACGTTCCAGAGGAAGACTGCTGCGGGGTCGGCGTTGTTGGTGAAGGCCTTCATGCGCACCCGAAGCGGGCGGTTGGGCAGCGTCAGCGTGAAGGTGGCTGCATTGAGCGAAAGGCCTGGAATGTTGTTCTGGACCTGCATGTTGATGGGATAGGTCTGCCACCCCGCCACGATGTTGGCAGAGGCCGTGTTGCGGGCCAGCTGGTAGGCGAAGAGTGCCGTCAGCGGGGGGGCCGAGGACGCGGCTGGCTTGTCCACCGCGAGGCGGTAGCTGGTGCCATCATCGGTCACCACCTCCTGCACACCGGCGGCCAGACGGCCCGCCGCCAAAGCACTGCCATCGCGGTTGACCAGGGCCTTGGGCCCCTTGCCCACATTGAGTGTCGCGGCCCCGGTGTTGGCGGCCACGGGGGTCAGCAGGAAGCCGTTGCCCTTCTGGGCCACATCAAGTGGCACATCACACACCGCCGTGATCGCGTTGGCTGTGCCTCCGACCGAAGACAGGGGCACGATGGCATAGCGCCAGAGGCCGCGCACCTCGTCGTTGATGGCCTCCAGTGTGGCCGGTCCTGTGAAGGGAGCGGCAGCGTTTGAAGGGGCAGGCGTCTTGCGCAAGGGCGTGCTCATGAGGTGCTCCACATCTCCGGGGCCTCCGGAACAACGGTGAGGGTGAAGGTGTTGCCGTCGCCGGGGCTGACATCCACGACCTCGCAGCGCCGCGCCTCGCTGCCGCGCTGCCCGATGCTCACACTCTGGCCGGCGGCAACCCGGTCATTGAGAAAGGGTGTTTCGAACACCAGCATCTGGGTGGCGGCATCGATGCCGGCGAGCGGCTGGATGGTGATGCCCTCGCCGGTCATGATGAGGGCCCCCATCAGCTGACCCGAAAGCGCCATGTCGGCAATGCTGGCAAGGTCGGCCGCGAGGCTGAGGTCGGGCCCGTGCGAGGAAGGCTGCGGGGCATCAACCACGAGTGCGGTCACCAGGCCGCCGCCGTCGCGCAAGACATCCACGATGCGGGCACTGGCGTGGGTTTCAACCAGTTCCGGCGAATTGAGCCAGACAATGTCGCCCGGCGCACTCGCCAGTGCATCCCACCAGGTCTCGATGGTCAGAACATGGTCGCGGTGCCAGAGGGCCGCGAGGTAGAGGCGGAAGAAGCTGTCGATCTGGGCGGCATCGGCGATGGCCTCCGACTCCAGTTCGATGACGCTCTTCACTTCGGCTTCCGTCAGTCCCGGCCTGCGGATGATGCGTTCGTCGGTGTCGAAGTCCTGGGCCCGGTTGCGGAACCTCACCCGCACCGCATCCGGCACGGGATCGCTGTTCTTGGCCCAGCCGATGGACAGGAGGTTCGTGTGGTTGAAGGCCTGGCGCGGTTCCACGCCGAGGGCGAAGGTGTCGCGCTGCCGGGTGACCGAGAGCAACCGCCCTTCGGCGCGCTTGGCAAGGCCTGCGGAGGCGACGGCATCCAGAGCTTCGCCCCATTCGCGCCCCTGCAGGATCAACGCCACCTTGTGTCCGCTGGCGGCGCAGGCGTCATGCCATTGCCCCAGAGCCGGAATATCCACCAGATCGGGTGTCAGCGGCTCTGGCGTCTGCGGGCCGGTGGCAACATGGAAGAAGTGGTCGGCCGGATTGTCCGAGACGGCAAGCCCGTCGAAGCTGCTGCCGTTCCACACCTTGACCATGGCACCGGCCATGACCGAGAGCTGCGTGACGTTGGCGTTGCGGCCCTTGACCTCGATGGTGGCGTTGCCGGCCTTGGGCAGCGGCGGCCGGTTCCAGACCGTGGCGAAGCGCAGGATCTGGCAGGTGTCGGGGATTTCCTGGCCGTAAAAGGAGGCTCCATTGCCGGTGTAGTCGAAGCCGGCCTCGGTGCGATAGTGGAACAGCGAATAGCACGGCGAGCCGGAATAGTCCGCCTTGTAGGTCGAGGGCACAAAGGGCCAGACGGTGTCCATCCATGACTCGACGCGGCCAAGGCAACCGCGCTGTTGCCAGACCTGCCAGCGGTTGCCGCGCGGAAACACCGCCGGATCGAGATAGATGATGAAGCCGTCCTGGCGGCGCTCCACCCGCGCCGTGCTGTTGAGTGTGGCGGTCTTCTTGAAGCTCGTGTGTGCCGTCCATGCCCCCCCGGACGGTGTGAGCGGCGAGCCTTGCGCAGGAACCGTGTGGAAGGAATGCCAGGCGCCATTGGTCAGGGGCACGTCAGTGAAGGCAGGTGGCACTGCGGCCCAGACCAACTTCACATATTTTGAAACGCGCCCCGTGGTCTTGAAGCTGAACATCAGCTCCGGCAGGTTGATCCAGGTGTCGCTGCCCTCTGCGCGCAGCTGCAAACGCAGCGGCATCACCAACTCGATATTGCTGCTGCCGATGTAACCCGGTGCTGCCGGCCACAGGTATTGCACCCAGATCTCGTCCGGGTCGTGTTTCGAGGTCATCACCACGGGTTCGGGCAGGCACGACAGCGGAGACGCCTGGTTGGCCAGTTTCTGCTGGGGGAAAGCCTTCTCGCGCAGGTGGCCCTTCAGTTCGATGGCGGGCGCGATCTGGTAGCCGAAGCGCTGCAGCATGCGGGTGGGCTTTGGATTTGTGCCATCCTCGATGAGGAAGCTCAGCCCCGGCACCTCGGCCAACGGCGTGCCCTCCACCTTCCCCTGGGTGATCTCGTGGGGGCCTTCCAGCATGTAGGAGACCTCGACGATCTCGTCCTCGCCCTCCAGCGCCACCAGCGGGTAACTCGCCATCTTGGGGAAGACCTTGGCCCGGCCCGCGACGTAGTCGAAGCTCTGTCCGGCCGGGACGACGTTGCCGCTGGCCGAGGCCTGCCCCAGCGACGAGGTTTCGGCCGCTTCTGCCGACGACCGCGCAGCAGCAGGCTTGGCCGCCAGCGTCAGCGCAAGGCGCCCGAGGAAGGTGACACCGGCGGCAAGGGCCTGCGCCCCCCAGGTGCCCGCACCTGCAAGGCCGCCCAGCAGCGGTGTGAGCCCTCCCCCGGTGATGAAGGTGCCCACAGCCATGAGCGCGATCGACGCCACAATCGAAAGGATGGATTTGCCGCCCTTGCCGCCACCGCCGCCACCGCCCTTGCCGGGCACGGCATGCAGGCGGATCAGCACGGGTTCCCCCGGAACCGGCTTCAGGCGCAGCCGGTAGCGCCGCGCGCCCCTGGCCCAGAAGTACCGGGGCACCTCGTGCATCTTGCGGCCCTGTGTCACCGTCACCACGCCAAAGCGGTGAAAACGGTCCTCGAGGTCTGGCAGTGCGTCGATGATCTCGTCGAGATAGCGCGCGGAATCGGCAGCAAACCAGTCGGTGTCGCCCGCCACCGGATTGCGTGTGAGGGCCAGCGGCATCTGCCCCGGCCCAACGGAGGCGCGCCCCTGTGTCACGGCCGGCAGCCGTTCGATCAGCATGATCCGCCTCCACTGCGCAAAGGGTGCCGGAAGAGGCGCACGTCCCCTTCCCGCAGGGTGGCCGAGGCAAGTGCCTGCGCCGTGTCACGGAAACAGGTTTCGATGGCCCCCTGGTTCTCGTTCATGTGCAGGATGTGTGCGGGCCTTGTCACCACGCCGAGATGCCACCAGCCCTTGACCAGCCGGTTGTTGACCGGCAGCGGGCGGCGGATCACCGCCATGTCGAAAGCCTCTTCGAGACCCGTTTGAACGGCCTTGAAGGCCCCGGTGAAACTGCTGTCCAGGAGCGAGCCTGCCTGCTCCGCGATGTCGTCCAGCCGCAGCTTCGGCCAGGCCGGAAGCGTGATGCCAAGTTCGGTCTCGTAAATGGCGCGGGCAAGCCCGTAGCAATCGACACCCGGCAGGTCGCGGCCACCGTCAGCATAGTGGCTGTTGCGGATGTAGTGGCCCCACCATGTGCCCACGCCCCCGGTCATGCAACGAATGTCCCAGGCGCGACTTCGGGATTGGCAGAGGACTTCGGGAACGCCTTGCCGTGGCTGCCCTGCCCCACCGCATCGGCGACGATCCACGGCCCCTCGGTGCGGATGCCGGTGAGGTAGAGGCCATGGTGGTCATAGAGCACGTCATCGGGGTCCGCGCGCGACACGATCTCGAAGGAACATGCAATGCGGCCCTTGAGCGACAGCACGGTGCGGCCGATGGCGCGGTCGACGTTGGCGATGCGCAGGCCGCCGCGCTTGGCGGTTTCCCCGGAGGAAGGCAGGCGCGGCATCAGCGGCCAGGCCACGAAGGTCTGCCCGCGCGACACCACGTCGGTGAGGTTGGAAGCCACACGCACCGGTTCCAGCAGGTCGGCATGGGTGAGTGTGACGAGCAGCAGGCCGAGATCCTCGACGAACTGCTGCGAGGACTGTTCCCACCAGCTGTCGGGCATGGTGGTGCTCATTGCGGCAGCCTTTCCAGCGAGAGGCGCACGAGCCAGCCCTTGCCGTCACGGAAGGGTTCGATGGGCTCATTGTCGAAGCGCCGCCAGCGGTACGGCAGACGGGCACCGAAGGGATCGCGCAGCCAGAACGGCACGGTGCCGTTCATGGGGCCGCCATCGGCGGGAAAGGCCGTCCACCAGGGCCACCACACGCCCCAGAGCTGGTAGTCGCTCATCGGGAAGGTCGCCACCATGTGGATGGAGAGTGCCGACGAGGCCGGGCCGCCACGGCCGCCACCCGAGAGGGTGCGCACGAACTGGCCGTTCTCGACCGGCCGGTAGCTGAGGCCGTCGCGCAGCGGATCATCGCCCACGCCACCCGGCCAGTAGATCGAGAAGAGGTCAGCCATGGCGCTCGATCCTGCGGCTGAAGCCCGCATAACGGTTGCCGAGAGAACCGTCGGCCCCGCCCGTGGCAATGTGGCGGTTCACCGCCCGCCCCACCATGATCTCGAGGTCGATGCCGCCGCTGCCGTTTTCGGTGGCGCGCGTGTCCACCCGCTCGTTGCCATAGTTGTGGGTGGTCACATTCACGACCGGGCCTCCGCCTGTGCCGCCGCCCTGCACCCGTGGCAGCGATCCGAAGACATCGCCCGTGGCGAAGGCCTTGGGCAGGGAGACGCCGAGCGAACCGTCCGCCATGCGGGCCAGCGGCAGCCGGGTTTCGGACGATCCGGCCTTCGCGGCCACGCCGCCACCGCTGAGCGGCATGATGGCTTCGGGGCCAGCCTCGCCCATGAGGCCCAGCCGGTTGCCGAAGCCGAACAGTGTGGGCCTTGCCACCACGCTGTTGGTGAAGGCCCCGCCGCCTGCGAAGGCCTCGATGCCGCCTGCGAAGGCAGCGCCTTTGGCATAGAGCCCGCCGCCATAGCCGTTGCCGCCACCCATCAGCATGGTCATGCCGTCCATGAGCGACTTGCCGAGCCCGCCAAGAAGTCCACCGTTCTCCGTGCCCTTCTCGCCGAAGAGCAGCTTGTCGATGACGTTGTCGAGCAGGGCCAGGCCCTTCTGTTTCAGGCTGTCGAAGACGGACGACAGGGCCGACCCCCAGCTTTGTCCGGCGTCCTTCGCTTGCAGGAATGTTGAGGTGATGCCACTCCCGATCTCGCGGATCGTGTCGAGCTGGCCGATGCGCTGCTGCTCCATGCGGGCCTCGGCGTCCTTCTTCCTGCCCGCGAACTCGGCCGCTGAGGCGAGCTTGCCGTATTCGGCGGCCTGCCTGCCGATTGCTGCCGTGACCTCGGCATGCAGCTTCTTGTCCTTCTCCAGACGTTCGCCGTAGATCCGTTGCGCCTGTCCCCACAGCTCCTGTTCCTTGCGCAGTCTGGCGGACTCGCCGGTACTGCGGCCGATGGCAGCGGACCGGGCATCCTCGGCGGCGGCGGACTCGCGCACCACCTGGGCCCAGCGCCGGTCCATGGCGACGAGTTTCTCCTTCTCGCTCTCGGCCTTCTTGTCGGCGGCGGCACCGCCCTTCATCACCGAATTGCCGCCCAGGATCGACTGCAGGTAGCCACGGGTCTCGGCCGGAATTTTCGTCGGGTCGGCACCGGCCCTGGTCCAGTCATCGACGTTGCCCATGCCCCAGTTGTAGGCCATGAGCGCCAGCTCGGTGTTGCCCGCGTAGCGCTTGGAGAGTTGGCCCATGTAGCGGGCCCCGCCGAAGATCGACTGGTAGGGGTTGAACGGATCGGAGACAGCGAGGTCGCCTGCCGTGCCGGGCATCAGCTGCATGAGGCCCTTGGCCCCGCGCTTGCTCACGGCAGCGGGGTTCCAGCCGCTCTCCTGTCCGATCTGGCGGGCCAGCAGGTCCGGGTCGAGGCCATATTGCCGGGCCGCATCCAGCACAAGGGCGCGATACTGCGCCGGTGCCGTGGCGAAGTCACCGATCGAGGCATTGCCGCTGAAGCCGGGCGAGGCCTTGAGTGTGGTCATGCCGAAGATGTTGTCGTGGCGCGTGCCCGCCAACCTGTCGAGGGCAGAGGTGAGGCCCTGCACCTTCTCGGTGCCTTTGCCGAGCGCTTCGTTCAGGGCGGATGTATCGCCCTTGAGGCCTTTCACAATGGCACTGGTCTGGGCGAAGTCATCCTGTGCCTTGAGGAGCGGATCATAGACCTCGCCCAGGGCCTTCACCAGCTTTTGTGCCCCCTCCACGCCGGACTTGGTGGAGATGTCGGCGACCTGTTGCAAGAAACCGCGCACGTCGGCAGTCCCGCTGCGCAAGGCTTCCTTGAAGGCGCGCTCGGCTTCGGCAACCTGCTTGTCAAGGGTCCGGTCGCCACTGGACGGGATGGGAACCATCATGCGGCCCATCTCAGACATCATGCCCTTGAGAGCGCGTTCCTCCTCGCGCTGCTGCAGCAGCGCATTGTTAAGGAGCATGCCCGAGACTTCGCCGGAGTAGCGTTTGATCTTGCGCCCGCTCTCGTCCCACGAGTCCCCGATGCGCTTCACCAAGTCATCATGCTGCTTCAGAAGTGTTTCAGCCTTTCCTCCGTCGCTCATGATCACATCGAAGAGCGTGAAGGCTGCCGATGTGACGAGGCCGAACCCGACGACCGCGAGGTTGAGCGGATTGGTCAGGAAGGTGGTGATGCCCGACCCCACCGCCTTCAGCGCCCCCATGACGCCGGTGCCCGACGTGAAGCCTTGGGCGAGCTGAGAACCCTGCTGCATCATCACCGTGAACGGCGACTGCCCGGAGGCAAGCCCCACAGCAATGTCCTGCAACTGGAACTGCATGGAGGCGAGCTGCTGGGAACTCAACTTGGCGGCCTCCGCCGTCTTCTGGCCGATGCGTGTCACGGCCTGCTCAGCCCCGGTCACCGGCACCGGCTTCGCGAGGTTCGCCTGCAGCTGGTCGATCTTGCGGTTCGCCTGGTCGGCCGCCGTGGCGAGATCCACGCTCTCGCCGGAGAAGACAACCTTGACGCCGCCCACCACCATGGTCATCGCGTCACCCCTTTGTGCCGGTATTGAGCAGCAGGCGGGCCTCGTCCTCGAGCACGCCGATGCGGGCCCAGAGGTCGGGCGTTGCCGTGATGCCGTGATCGGCCCACAACGCCTTCACCGCCACGACATCGAGGGAGACATAGAAAAGACCGGCCATTGTTCCTGTCACACGCCATTGCCGCGCCACGATCTGGAAGGCCCGGACCGCCGGCGCATTCTCGGTCCAGAGTTCGGTCTGGCTGGCCTCGGCCGCGGCTCCTGCCGCCCTGGCCAGCTGCGCGAGGTCCGGCTCGCTCATTCCGGCGGCGCGGGCCTCGGCCAGCACGCGTGCCGCATCACCTTCGGTCGCGCCGCCAGAGCCAATCAGGGCACGGGCGGCGGCTCTCAGTTTTTTTCGCGTGCCCCCACAAGCTCGCGCTCGAAGGCGGCAATCAGCCCGCGCCGCACCGGCACGGTGTCGATGAGGCGGGAGCGCAGCTCGGCGCTCCAGGAGAGCGGTTCGCCATCCTCGTCCACCAGGTCGCTGGCCCCGATCATGACCTCCTCGAGGAAGGCCCGCTGGCCATCCATCGTGGCGAGGTCGAAACCCGACAGCGTCTCCGCGCCGGGCAGGCGGAAACAGGCGGTGAAGGTTTCAGGCGGCTTGCCGCCGGGCATGGAGACCGTGACGGTGGCATTGAAGGTGGGTGAAGACACGAGTTTGAACATGGCTGTGAAGGGCCTTCGAAGGGCGTTTACGTGAGAGTGAGGGTGAACTGGTCGTTCCCGGCTGTGGGCAGTGGCGTGATGGTGAGCGGCCACTCAACGATGCCGTTGGGGGCGACAGACTGGTCCGGCCGCTGGAGGCGGCAGGACGGCAGGTTGACGGTGACCACCTTGCCTGCGCCGATGCCGTGCACAAGATTGATCGCGAATGACGTCTGGTCCCGCGCCAGCAGGTAGGGATTGAGGGTGGCCAGCGCCACGGCGTCCGACTGGATGCGGAGCGACTCGGCCCTGTCGCCGATCCACACCTCCTCGGTGTTAACCAGGCTGCGGTGGGCCACGCTGTTGCCGAGCGACAGTTCGAAGCTGCGCATGACCATGGCAACGCCGTTCACCGTGAAGGTGGGCGTGTTGGTCTTGTTGACCACCTGCGGCACGGCGAAGACCGCGAAGCCGGGTGCCGCCGGGATGGCTGCATCGACCGGCAGGTCGAAGAGACCGGTCATTGTCCATTCAACCGCCGGCAACTGGTCGGCATTGAGGCGCAAGGTCCCGGTGCCGCGAGCGCCACGCAGCACATAGCGCTTGCCCTGGTGATGGAAATAGAGTGTTGCCGACTCGAAGCCTTCGCTCACAGGGTTGTAGGCGACGGAGACACCGGCCGACGCCACCTGGGCGAGGCCGCAGGCCCGCGCGATCACGCCCCAGCCCGGTGCCGTTCCGGCAACCGCGTGGCCGACGAGCTCGGTCTCGAAGCTCACCTGGGCATGCAGGCCCGTGGGGAACTGCTGCTGGGCCCCGAGCCATGGCCGCTCGATGCCGCGCGGCACATCGGTGCCGTTCATGGGCGTGAAGCGCACGTTCTTGACGAGAATTGCGTTGCTGGCCGCCGTGGGCGTGGGGTCCACGCCGTAGGTGGTCTCGATCTTCGCCATCAGAAGATGCAGTCGGTCCTGGAAGCCGGCCATGGTGTGTTACTCCTTCGTCCTGGTCTTGGATGCGGCCTTCGTAGCCGTGGTGCCGCCGTCAGTGGCATGGACCTGCTGGTCGTCCTCCGGCACGCGCACGAGCACGCCGTTGACCAGGGCATAGGAGCCACCGGCAGGCGGCAGCGGCGGCGGGGTCTTGTCGGTCTCGGTCATGACGTGATCCTCAGGTGGTCGTCGAAGGTGAAGCTGGTCTGGAAGAAGAAGGTGCCTTCTTCCTGGTCGGTCAGCAGCGAGCGCGTCAGGCGCATCGCGCCCTGCCCGGCAACGGGCGTAAAGCCGGTGAGCGCTGCGATGATCTCGGTCTCGATGGCGGCGATCCCGGCCACGGCCTCTCCGCCGGCCGACGAGCCCGCATAGTCAACGACCCAGCAGACCTCGATGGCGCGGGTCACCGTCTGGCGGTGCAGCGTGACGGCAGAGTCGAGCGGACCAGCCGTGGTGATGCCGGCCGCAATGACAAAGGCGAAGGGAGAGTGCTGCGGCCGCACGTTGTTCTGCAGGAAGGCAGACAGCGAGGCGGCCCCCTCCACCCGGTTGCCCAGCAGCGGTGCGTTGGCCTTGAGCCTGGTGATGATGGCGTCGATCACGGACGGGCACCTCTCGCCACATCGAGGATGTGGTCGCGCGCCACGGTGGCGATGTCGGCCACGTTCTCGGCCGAGAAGCCCAGCATTTCGCGCTTCGGGATGGTGACGCTGCGGGCGAAGACAAAGTTTGTCCGGTTGCCCTTGCGGCCGAGGGCGAAGCGCAGGGTCTTGGCCCTGACAGGCTTGATGGTGGCCCCGAACTGGTGCGTGGCGGCATAGGCCTTGGGGATCACCAGCTCGCCGCCCTGGTCATCGGCGTTGACTGTGAGCGAGCGGCGCATGTCGCCACTCTTCACCAGCGTCGGCCCGCCGCCCAACCCCAGCGTGACGCGCAGCGACTGTTTCCAGCGGCTGCCGTCCGGGGCCATGGAGAGGTCGAAGCGCCGCTCGGTCTGGCCCTTCACCTCTTCGCCGATGGCGAGATAGAGGCCGCGCCCGCGCGCCGCCTGCGGCACCCTGGCGATGATCGCCTTGATCTCGGTGGCGCCCGTCACCTGTTGCACCAGGTTGGCCATCAGCCGAAGCCCTTGAGCTGGTCGTGGGTGATGCGGCTGCCGGGGCTGTCGAAGGCAACACCGCCGGAACTGGCGGCGGCGGGCTCCACGCCGGCAAGATCAAGCTTCATGGTGCCGGCGGAGATGTCGCGCAAGGACCGCAGCGCCAGGTCATAGTCGCGGTTGATCTTGTCGGGCACCACGTTGGTGTGGAGCTTGTAGATCGCCATGCGCATGCAGACGTCGTTGACGAAGGCCGGCGTGGCGGAAAGCGGCAGCTGGTAGCGCACCGCGAGATAGCCGTCGATCTCGGCCGAGGCATCGGTGATGGCGCGGGTGACGACCGTGCCGTCGATCGTGCCGGCGCGCGGCATGGCGCGGTCGGTGAGATCGGTCAGCATCTTGGCGCCGTAGCGCTGCTCAAGGTCGGACTGGCTGCAGTACATCACACGCTTTCGGGTTCAAAAACGGGGAGACGGCCTCCCGGCCACGCGGGCAAAGAAACCGCCTCCCCTCTCTCGCCGGGTATTCCGGGATCAGGCCGCCGGAGCGGACTCCGTCTTGGCGGGAGGGCTGGTGAAAGCCAGCATCGGATCGGCCGAGATGGCCTTGTGCTGCTCTTCGCTCAGCTCCACCTCACGCGGTTCCCTGGTGAAGGCGAGACCGGCGCGCATGCGGCTATCCTGCTTCGCCACCACCCAGAACTTCTGGGTCTCCACTTCGGTTTCCGTTCCGTCGTCGCTATTGCGTCGTGCCATGGTATGGTCGTCCTCGTTTGAAGGTTGGTTGCGGGAGGTGGACTCGAACCACCGGCCTTCAGGGTATGAACCTGACGAGCTGCCGCTGCTCTACCCCGCAGTCAGTGTTGATCAGGCGAGCCAGGGAACAACCAGCAGCTCGGCCGTGCCCTTCCATTCGTTGGTGACGCCACCGGCACCATACTCGCTGTTGAGCAGCTTGCGCGCCGCGCTCTCCAGCGACGGCGGCACCACCAGCAGGTCGGGCACAAGGCCCAGCGGGCGGCCATAGTCGCCCTTCATGCCCATGATGCCGCTGCGTGCCGCCGCGTAGCTGGTGGCGTCGAGCGTCTGCTTGGAACCCCAGGCGAGCTGCGGCAGGCCGAAGCCCACGTTGTAGCGGGCATCCGCGCCATAGAGGAACTCGTTCTTCATGAAGACGTTCGGGTCGGCCGGGTTGTCCTTGTTGATGAAGTTCCACGGCTTGCGGTTGGTCCACACGATGGGCTTCAGCACCCGCTTCGAGCAGAGCAGGAACCAGGGTGTGCCGGCACCGCCATCGGTGTTGGCATAGGTTGTGAGATTGCCAGTTGCGTCGAGTACCGGGTGGTCGGTGTCGAAGAAATACTGGCCATCCCAGCAGTTGGTGGTGAAGCCCGCCTTGAGTACCGCGAAGATCAACGTCTCGCGGTGCCCGCCGGTGGACTGGCCCATTTCCTGGAACAGCGGCGTATAGATGCCGAGGTTGTCGTCCTCGATGTCGGTGCGCTTGACACCGATGGTCAGTTCCCAGTCCTTGTTCTTGATCGAGTAGTCGGCCTCGGCCAGGTTGTTGATGACGCGGTCGCCGATCCATTCGCGCACGTTGGGCAGTTTCTGCAGCCAGCCCAGGCGCTCTTCCTTGGTTGTGGACGGGATCTCGAAGGCGATGCGGGCAGACTGTGCCGCAGCCATGTCGAGGCCGCCCTGGAATGCGGCGTTGAAGGCAACGCGCAGGGCTTCAAGAGAGGTTGAGGAAATTTTCATGTGAGACAGGTCTCCGCTGGGGGTTAGTACTGGACGCCGGTGAGGACCCAGACACCGCCGTCGGCGTCGATCGAGTCGACGATGCCGGCGCGGGACCGGGTGGCGCCGCCGTTGGTCTTGGCCACCGTCTGGTCATCGACGATGAAGCAGTCGTTGCCGATGTCGGCGGTGGTGATGAGGTCGCCCGCCGCCGAGTTGGCCCACTTGAAGCAGCCGGACTCGTACTGCACCGTCATTGCGTCATCGGCACCGGACGTGTTGTCGGCAAAACTCAGGGCACGGCCCAGCGCCTTCAGTGTGGTGGCGGTCGCGCCCTTGACCGCCTTGCCAGTGGCATTGCGGCAGACAAGCGCCCCCTGGAAAATCTTCTGCCCGGCGCCGACGCCGAGGGCGTAGAGCGAAGCATCCTTCTTCACGGTGTTGCGGTTGGTGGCGAGTGCGGCCATGGGTCAGTGTCCTTCGTTTTGTTGTGGATCAGCCGTTGCGGGCCGCGAGCTGGGCCTTCGATTTCTTGAAGTCGTCTTCTGAAATGCCCATCATGCGGGCCGTGCCCTTCTCCTCGTCCGTCAGCGAACCATCGGCGGGTGGAGCGGCGGGCAGGATGGTGGTGCCGGAGAGCTTGGGCATAGCCGCGATCTCCTTCTCCACGTCGGCAGAGGCCGACATATGGCGTTCAATGTAGTGCTCACGCAGCGGCTTCACGCCCACGCGGCCCTCGGCGATGGCGCCATCGACAAACGCCGCGGCCTTCTCGCGGGCGGTGTTGGCCTTGATGGTGTTAAGTTCGGTCGTCACCGTCTGCAGTTCGGCGCGCAGGCCTTCGACGGCCTTGTCATCGCCCGTGCCCGTGGCGGCGGCCTTCGCGGCCAGTGTCGTCACCGACTGCAGCACCGCCTCCGGCTTGGCATCACTGGCGGCACCGGCAGCCTTGCCGATTTCAGCCATGCGGGCGTCGAGCGCGCTCTTGCCTTCGGCAAGGGCGTTCACGGCCTGCAGCACGGCGTCCGGGGTGGCATCGTCCTTCAGGCCGAGCTTGGCCTTCAGGTCCTTCAGGATTTTGTCCATCGGGGTATCGTCCTCTTCTGTTGACTGGAAAACGGGGGTGAGCCCCTTGATGTTGGGATGGTTGGTGAGGGATGCGCCACGCACCCCGATGATGGTGCCGTCGGCCGCCACCATGAGTTCCGCCGAGACGCCGCGGTAGGAACGTTCCTCGATGGCCTTGCGGCCCGTGGCATTCCACTCGACACGGCCCCACAGGCCATCGGCGCGGGCCGAGAGTTCGACCAGCCAGCCATAGGCCGGCGTGTCCGCGCCCTGGGTGCCGCGCTTGGCATTGGCGTGGTTGACGTCGACCGGCACGCGGTCAATCGGATCGCGGCCGTCGAAGGTGCAGAGGATGGGCAGCGCGCCGGGAGCCAGCGGCTTGATCGTGCCGCGCTCCTGGTTCATGCGCAGCTCGCCTGCAGGCAGCAGGTGAATCCATTCCGGCACGGCAGCACCGTCGGCAATCGAGAAGAGTGCGGCGGCAGCGATAAAGGGCCTTGCGGAACGGTGCGTCATGGGGGCAATATCGCGGCCGCACCCCGGCGTCATAAGGGAGAAAGGTTTCTCCCTCTCGCACCGCCGCCCGCCGCGTTAGCATGACGGGCCATGAGCCCCTTCCCCGCCAATGTCCCGCCCGCCGACGCCACCGCCTTCCTGCGCGACAAGCTGGCACTGCCCACCGAGACCTGGACCGACATCTTGGGCGCGGCCCATGCCCGTGCCTTCGTCGTTGCCGGAGCCAACACCGAAGCCATCGTCACCGACTTCCAGGTGGCCATCACCAAGATGATTGAAGAAGGCGGAACCATCTCCGATTTCGCCAAGCACTTCGACCGCATCGTCGAGGAGCGCGGCTGGAACTATCGCGGTTCTCGCGGCTGGCGCATCAGGGTCATTTACGAGACAAACACCCGCATGGCCTACATGGCGGCGAAGTGGAAGGCCTTCGTGGACAACAGGCTCAAGCGGCCATACCTCCGCTATGTCGGCATCCTCGATGACCGCATCCGCCCGCTGCACCGGCAATGGCACGACACGGTGCTGCCGGTGGAGCATCCGTGGTGGCGCCAGCACTTCCCGCCCAACGGCTGGGGCTGCCGCTGCGACGTGCAGTCGCTCTCCGAAAAGGTTCTCGCGCGGCGCGGCCTGCGCCTCCAGCCGGAAGCCCCGCCGGTGGTGCTGGTGACGCGGCAGGTGACGTCGGCACGCGGCACGGGATTTGTCACGGTGCCCAAGGGCATCGATCCGGGCTTCGATTACAATGTGGGGCAGGCGGCCTTCGGCTCCGGCCATGCGGCGCGGGGCGCCATGCTGCCGTTGCTCTCGCCTCTGCCGACCGTCGCCGGAAGCATCATGCCGCCAGTTATGCCCAAGGCCAGTCCCGGCCCTGCGATCAGCGGCACGCCCGAGGTCATGGCTGCCGCCATTCGCAACGAGGTCGAGGGCCACCTTGCCGATCCCGCCGGGGCCATGATCGCCGTGGGTCAGGCCTTGGCTGAGTCACTCGTTGCCGCCAGTTTGGGCCCGGATGGCACCACCGACCCCACCCGCTTCCTGCCGCTGCTGCGTGAGCTGGTGGAGTCCCCCCAGGAGATCTGGACTGGTTTCGTGGCAGACGGGGCCACAGGCAAGGTCACCCTGCTCCGGCGCTACCTCCGCCTGGTGCGACTGCCTGGCGGGCCCCTTGTTCTGGCCTGCGACTGCGCCGGGCGCGAGGTGGTCCTTTTTACCGTCACAGACCCGGAAAAGCTCCCCCTGCTCCGCACGGGGCTGCGCCTCCGGATGTGGACCCGGCCCCCGACCTGACCTGAACCGCCACAGACGCGCCCGTTCCGCCGCAGCCCCTCGAGTGCGGCTTGGACACCTGCCGACCGCGAAAGGCCGTGGAAACCCCTTCGAAACCCCTTTAACGGGGCCGCAAAAGCCCTGCCGGACGGTCAAACGGCCTTCCGGCGGCTCCGGGGTCCGGTTTTGGGCCGGACCAGTCCCTCGGCCAGCCTCAGCTGCCGGGCATGGGACAGCAGTACCCGGCTTGTCTCTGCCGTGCTGCCGGTGGCAGCCAGCAGGCCTCCACCGCCGCTTCAAGGTGGACCAGGGCACGGCGGTGCGCCTGGTCCCGTTCGGCCACCTTCGCCAGCTTGCGGATCACAGCGGGGTCAGCCCCCGCCTCAGGCCGTGGCATCGGCCATGCCGGCGAGCGCCGAGAGGGCCAGGGCCTCGCGCAGTGCTGCCGCAAGCTGGGCCTCGGGCACGTCGCCCATCACCGCCATGAGCCGGACCCGCAAGTCCTCGAGGGA
This sequence comes from uncultured Alphaproteobacteria bacterium, assembly GCA_937870685.1. GTDB lineage: Bacteria > Pseudomonadota > Alphaproteobacteria > Rhizobiales > Aestuariivirgaceae > Aestuariivirga. Next base: position 15,904 of record CALMZX010000040.1, on the reverse strand, counting down.
TGAGGACTCGGCGGCGAGTCCCCGGATGTGTTCGATGATGATCCCGGTTCCGGCGTCAAGGCCTGCCCCGGCACTGGCCAGCACCGCATCGATGCTGTCAGGCTCGCGCGAGTCTGCCGCCTGCAGCTTCGGCTTCGGCTTCAGCTTCATCGGTGGGAAAGGTCCGCGCTTCGCCTGCGGGGGAACACCCGCCTCCGCTCCGGCCTCGTCCTGGGATGCCGCCGGAGATCCAAGCAGTTCCTCGTCAGTCCCCGGATCGGGAATGCCCAGCTTGTCGCGCAGCCAGTTCTGCGGCACCCTCAATCCAAGCGGCACCAGTTTGCTGAGCGCGCCGCTCAGGCCTTCGATGTCGGCCTTCTCGGCCTCGCGGATGACCAGTGTGGGATAGGCTTTCTGCGGCCCGTATTCGAGGTCGATCCACGGGCGGATGAGATCGCGGTTGAGCACGGCGGCCAGCGTGGCACAGTCGGCCCGCTTGATGTCCTCCTGCACCTGGCGGTGTTCCCTGCCCACGGCATGGCCGCCGGCAATGGCGTCGGTCGTGGCGGTCTGGCCCAGCACCGCCTTCGACACCTGCTGGTCCAGCCAGTCGCATCGCTCGAGATAGAGCTTGCCGGACTTGTCGGCGGTCTTCGACTCGATGAACTCGATCGCCATCCCTGCCGGTATGATGGCCGAGCAGTCGGCGGCGATGTTCATCACGGCGGCGCGCAGCCTGGCCTTTTCCTCGTCCACCGCCCCGGTCTGGTACTTGCCGATGCGGATCGGCTGGCCATAGGTCTGCAGGAAGATCACCCAGTCCTTCTGGGCGAACATCTTGAAGAGGTAAGCCCAGGCGGCGACGCGGGCCACGCCCGAGCGTAGCGTGATGCCGCTCTTCATGGGCATGCGCGCGGTGATGAACTTGAAGGGCGGCAGTGGAACGTCGCCTTCCGCAGTGCGCAGCAGCGGCGTGTCGTAGTCGGGCTGGGTGAAGGCAAAGAAACGCGGGTCGCGGTATTCCAGCCGCTCCGGTTGCCACTGCCCTTCGCTCGTCGACCAGATGATCTCGGTGAAGGAGAAACCCTTGCCGATGGCGTCAAGGATGTCGAACAGCTCACCCTGCAGGGTCGCCCGCTTCAGCCAGGCACGCACCATGTCGGCCTGCTTCACATGTGCCGCCTCATCGCTGGCGCTCTCCACCGTCACCTCGGTTTGCGAGACGATGCGTTTGCGGGTGCCGAGCACGCCCACATAATGCGGGTCACGCTCCTCCATGAACTGGGCCAACTCGAAATAGGCCAGCGCATTGCCCTGGTCGGCATCGCGCAGCAGCGCTGCCAGCCGCTCGGGCGACAGTCCGTCGGCGGGATAGCTGCCCAGCGGTGAACGCACGCCCGCGAGCTGGGGCGCCGCGATCTCGGCCGTCAGGACCGAGGGTTCGGGTTTGCGGTTGGCGACGGGCTTGCCGTCAGGACCGAGAAGCTGTGCCATGGGTCATGCCTTTACCAAGAACCGCCCCAGCTGCCGCCGGAGGCGAGGACATCGAAACCGGTTGAACCGCCACCACGCCAGTCGTCGCGATCGGAGGGTGGTGTGTAGAAGCTGTCGCGCCGTTGCGTCGCCGCGAGGCCAAGGCCCTCGTAGCCATATTCGGCCACGTTCATGAGCGTGGCATACCAGGCGAGTGCGAGGGCCACGGCAAAGTCGCCGTGGCGTCTGAGGCCAGTCTCTCCGGTGCGCGTCGCCGGAATCACCGCCACGCCCTTGACCAACTTGACGACACGAAGGTCGCCGAGCAGGTCGTCGTCCTTCGGCAAGATGATCGTGCCCTCCTCGAAGGCAGCCTTCACGCGCGGCATGTGCAGCCGGTACCATTCGGCGGAGAGCTTGATCTCGGCCACCGATCCGCCGGACTCTTCCTTCGGATCATACTTGCCGTGGGACCGCGACATGGCTTCGGCAATGAAGCCGCCGGCACCCGTGGCGTCGAAGGCGGCTCCGGCCTGGCGCGGCAGCTTCTTCCAGAGGTGATCGACGATGGCTCGCTGTTCCTCGTAGGGCACGCCACGCATTTCCAACACGAGCCTTGCCGCCCGCATCAGCACGGAATCCACCGCCAGCACGGTCGCGACCGACAGGTCGCCGTTGTGCACGCGGGCGAAGTCGAAGCCCAGGGCATGGCGCTCTTGCGGCGAGAGGAACGACAGCGCGACGTCGAGCTGGCGCAGGTGTTCGTCCAGGTGGCGCTTGCGCCTGGTATCGTTCCAGGCTGTGTCATCAAGGTAGTCCCTCGGCCACTGCCAGCGCAGCACATGGGGATCGCGGGGCAGCGTCATCTGCCGTTCGATCAGCTCGGTCGAGAGCCATGTGCCGGAGCCTTGCGCCGGCACACAGAACAGTTCTTGGTCGGCACCGTCGCCATAGAAAGCCACGATCTTGTCGCGCCAGAGCTTTTCCTTCTCTTCCGACCACTCCTCTCCCTTGACGAAACAGATGCGCCGGTACAGTCCCTCGCGCAACGCGTCGTCGAAATCGATCCGCATATGGGCGTATTGTGACTTGCCGGTGTGAATGTTGCGGATCACCTGGTTGAACGGGTTGTCCGTGCCGTAGTGGGTGGAGCAGATGATCACCTGCCCACCCCACACGAGCAGGGCGAGAGCCGCTTCGAGCAGCTGTTCCAGGTTGTCGACGAAGGCCGCTTCGTCGATGAAAACGACACCCTGCTTGCCGCGCAGGGAGCGCGGGGCCGAGGACAGGCCGACGATCTCGAAGCCGGAGGCAAACGAGATGCGGAAGGCCTTGATCGAGCGCGTCTCGTGGCCGTCCAGTTCGTCGTCGAAGAGGAACTCGTCCATGGCGCTTGCGGCGAAGCCGAAGGCCCGCGCCCACATGGCGCAGGCATCAATGAACTCGCGGGTCATGTCCTGCGAATAGGAGATGTACAGCACGTCCATGCCATGGGCGTCGCGCCTGCGGGCGGCGCGCAGCACGGCATAGGAAGCAAGGCCCCAGGTGAGGCCGATACGGCGGCTCTTTTCCACCACCAGGACCTCTGCGCCGGCATTCAGAATGTGGAAGGCGCGCTGCTGGTAGGGCAACAAGGCTTTCAGGGCATTGTCGCTGTTTCCGGCCACTTCACGAACAACGACGTCCATGCTGGCAGCGGCTGTTTCCTCGCGCAGCTTCAGCCAGTCCTCCGGGGTCAGCGGCGGAACGTATGGCACGTCCTCTGTCACGCCTGCTCCTTCGGCTTGCCCAGCACCTCACTGAGGATGGCCTCGACGGTGTCGGCACCGATGCCGCGCTCCTTGGCCACGCTCCTGACGGCCTCGGTGGCCTTGGCCTTGGCGCGGTCCTCGATGTCGCTGCGGCGCTTGCGGCTGATCTGGCCGGCCTGCTCCAGGCGGTAGAGCGAGAGCGAGATTTCCTTCATCAGCTTTGCTGAGGCTTCCACATCCTCGGCCGCCATGTCGGCAGTCATGTTGTAGAGAATGACCTTCACCATCTCGTTGATCAGCATGCCGACGTCGCCGTCCGGCATCTCGTCAACCTTCTCCGCGAAGACCACTGCCATTTCGCGGGCCCGCGCGATGTCGGCCCCGATCTTTGCCAGCTGCAGGCTCTTGCGGTTGAACGCCGAGGACGATACCGGCTCGCAGCCGATGGCCAGCAGGTGGCCGTTCAGCTCCTGGCGGATGGCCTCGGCGGTGCGCTTGCGTTCACCCAGCGCCGCGAGTGCCTCCTTCACATGCGGCCATGCCTCCTCCGGCAGGAGGTCGATCTTGGCCGGGCGTCCGCGCCGCGCGATGCTCATGGCGTCACACCGGCGACGGCAGGTTGACGCCGTCAATCACTGTAAGACCGCTGACATGGTCTTGGCCGCGCGCACGGAGCTTGGCAATCATCACCGAACCGAACTCAGTCACCTCGACTGCGCCGACGTCGGCGAGATAACGCATCTCGGTGCGGATCACCTCGCGTGTCCTGTTGAGGCCCACGGCACGGGCCTCGTGCTGCAGGATGTTCTCGTTGGCCGTGTAGCCGGGCTGGGCTGCCAGCGCCTTCAGGATGGTAAGGCGCAGGTCGCGGCGGGCGAAGTCGGAAAAGTCGGTCATCGTTTCGTGCTCTTGTTGACGCTCTCCAGCAGGAACTTCTCGATGCGCTGCACCGAGGCGGCGATCGGCTTCAGCTCGGCCTCCATGACGCGCTGCGATCCCTTGACGTCTGCGACATCAAGCTCCAACCGGTGGAAGCCATCCTTCGATGGCAAACTGGCGACCTGTGCTTCCAGCATGGTCAGCCGCTCGCCATGCTTGGTCACATCGCCCTTGGTGGCGCGCGACGCCGTCGAGATGTAGAGGTAAAGCGCATTGCCTACGGTGAAGATGAGCGCGGCCAGCGAGATCCATTCCTTCGCCTCCATCAGCCGCTCCTGCGCAGTCGTGGCGTGCCGGACTCGAAGCCTTCCTGGCAGTCGATGCAGCGGCTGGCATGGGGCAGCGCTTCGCGGCGGGCGGCGGGAATCGCCCGTCCGCAGTCCACGCAGTCGCGCACGCGCCTGCCTTGCAGTTGTCCGCGGGCGAAGCCGACGAGGCGCTCGCGCTCGTCTTCGGCAATTCGCTGGGCATGGTCGGCTTCATCGGCCATCGGGCGTCACCTTCTTCCTTGTCTTGCGAGGTGGCTTCACAGGTGCCGTGAAGGCCTCGTAATGGGTTTTCAGATCGACATACTGACGGCGGCAGATGGCCACATCCGCACGCGAGCGGGCGAGTGCCACCTTGGCGTCGTCGCCCTCGCGCAGGGCGGAGGCCGCAGGAACCGTGGCGAGGTCGCCTGGCAAGGGGGGCAGATGCGTATCCGCCGTGAGCCTGTCACCTGATCTCCCGCAGCCGCTCAACATCACGGCGATCAAGAGTGCAGCCGCAGGCCACGCCAATCTTCTCCTTGCCGGTGGCACGCGCCATGGCTTGCAGTCGTTTCTCATAGGCCTCCACCGTCTCGTCCGAGCGTTGTTCCAGAAGTTCGATCTCGCTGCGCCGCGCCAGCACCTCGGCGGCATAAGCCTCGACCCTTGCATCTAGGGCGCGCGCCTCATCGGCGCGGATGACCGCCTGGTGCTGGGCGGCAAGGGCGGCCTCCTCATTTCGCCTGGCAACGGCTTCGAGGGCAGCGACCGTGGCGCGTGCCGTGGCAAGCTCGTTCGCCGTGCGCTCGGCAATCCGGCCCTTGTGGAAGGCGAAAGCCACGGCCACGGCCACCACCAGCCACTTGATGTTGTGCACAAGGAACGCCACCAGCTTCGAGCGCCAAAGGGCCAGTGCCATGGCCAGCACACTAGACATCATCCTCGACCGCCTTCTTTCGTCTCTCGCTGATGATCCACACCAGTGTGGCCACTGCGGCAAAACCGATGACGATGTTGGTGGCCGAAGCCTCGGGCAGGAACCAGGCGAAGTCCATGGCATCCCAGGTGGCCTCGCGGAACTTCGCGGCCGCGCCCGTCACCAGCGCGCTTGCCGTGGCGAAGAACTGGCCGACCGCCGCCCAGTTGGTGGTGGAGCGCAGCATGCCCGTGCCGGCCGGCACGTCGATCAGGCCGCGGGCTTCATCCATCTCGTCGATCTCGGAGGGCGCAGGCGTGATCAGCGTGCGGGCCGCGAAACCATGCGCCAGAGGCGAGGTGGCGAACAGCGCGCCTTCGGCGGCGCGCCGCTTCACCAGTCCTGGCAGGGTGCGTCCACCCGCCTTCACCCACAGGTTCAGGCGGCGCGGCACCTTTTCCATCTGGCCGGCATTGACGGCCGACAGCACGCCCGACTTGCGGAAGGCCCCCACGCCCACATTGTAGGCGAAGGAGACAAGTGCCCCGAACTGGTTGTCGTTCAACGACACACGGATCAGCGCACCAACGTCGCGGGCAAAGGCGTCCACGTCCTTCGCCAGAACAGCTGCCGCCTCACCCTTGGTCATGCGCAGGCCGGGCCGGACGTCAGGCGGGCCGGCCATGGAGGTGTGGCCGTAGCCGATGGTCCAGATGCCGGCGGGGCAGCGGTAGGCCTTGCCGCGGAAACCTTCGAAGGCCTTGATCAGAGTCAGCGCCTCGGCATTGACGCGCAGATGGATGGTCTCACGCATGGCACCACTCCGAGACGGCCTTGACCACCGCGCCAAGCAGCAGCAGGCCGATGAACAGGTCGAGCACCAGCAGGGCCGGGTCGCGTGTGGCCAGCCATGCGGTGGCGCATTTCAGGAACTCAGGCATCGCGACCTTCCACGGCAGGCGGAGTCAGCGGGTGCGGGTCGTGGCGGTGCTCCCAGGCGAAGGCGAACAACGCCAGCACGATCACGGTGCTGGCGAAATGCACCCAGAACGGCGTCTCGCGGAAGGCGCAGATGATGTCGCGCATGGTGTCAGTCCCGTGTTGAAATCCGTGGACCGACACTGGCCCTATTTCCGGGAGCGATTGAGGGAGAAACCTTTCTCCCTCATGCCGCCTGTCACAAAAGGGGCAGCTGGTCGGTTTGGGCCTTCACGCGCGGCATCTCTGCCAGGCGGTTGCGGTGCATCTGCACGGTGCGCTCATGCACGCCGCAGGCCGCCGCGATCTCGCGCCGGCTGTGGCCGTCGGCGAACATCTGGCGCATGCGCCGCCAGCGCTGTGCCGAGGACGAGTGCGGCCCCATGGGCACCAGCACATAGTCGCCGCCATGGTTGGTGGCCATGTCGCGGGCGATCTTCCGCGCGGCCTCCGGCCCCACGGTGGCGACCAGCCAGTGGCCCTCCGGCAGGCGGCCGGGAATGTAGATGCGGGTGCCACCCCTCGCCTCGGCGATCTTCAACGCCGCCTCGATCCCCGCCACCTCGGCAAAGCGCGCCAGCACGCCGGGCAGCTGCGGGGCTGCCGGCAGGCCATGCGGTGTGCGGACGGAGAGAGAGCGTGTTCCCGGAGACATGATGTGCCTTGTCGAAGCAAGAGGACCGGCAGCGCGGGAACAGCGCGATGCGGGCCCGAATCTATCCGACCGGCGACTCGGGCGTCAAGGGTCCCTCCCCGCAGCCACTCCCGGTGCTGCGGGGAAGGATCAGGCCTGTGTCAGGTGCTGCCGTTCTGCAGGGCGAGGCCCGCCTCCACCTCGTCGGTGATGAGGCCGAGGAGGCAGGCCAGTTCGTCACCGGTGATGTCGAGCGTGGCGGTGCAGCCCGCCGCCAGCATCATCACCCCGCGCAGCGCCGTGTTGGCGGTGCTGATGGCATCGCCGCCATTGCGCGCCCGGGACTGCTGGTCATGCAGGTCGGCTTCCAGCTTTGCGAGCCTGCGCTTGCGGCGGCGGGCCGAGCCGGACCGGTGCTCAGCCATGATGCAAATCCGGGAACAGCTGGATCTGCGCTTCGTCGGGCGTGCCGTCCGGAAGGTGCGCGATCATCCCCAGCATTTTCAGTTCCCGCAGGGTGCGGGCCAGCTTGGGAGCGGACAGAGAGTCCGGCCCCAAGGCCTTGATCTGGGCAAAGCTGTAACCCTGATCTGAACCTGCCTTCGCCAGATAGCGCGACGGCTTCCGGGAGATCGCCTCGGCGCCGATCTTCTCCAGCAGCATCTGCGCCTCCTGCAAGGCGCGGGCCTCCATGGCGGCAAAGGCCCGGTGGATGATCACCGACACTTGGGCCGCAACAGGCGTCTTGAGCACTGCCGACAGCCCGTAGGCCCCGGCATGGGTGAACACGAGAGGCTGGTAACGGGCCTTGCTGGAAATGGCATTTGCGGTCACATTTTGTGACCGCAAAACCCCAATCTCGCCCTCCGTGAGGCTGAACATGAAGTCGTCCGGGAAACGGTCCGGATTGCGCTTCACAGCTTGGTTGAGGGCCTTCGGTGTCGTGCCATAGATTTCCGCAAGGTCGCTTGCCACCATGAAGGGCGGACGGTGCTGCAGGGTGAAGATGCGGGCTTCCACGCCCGCGACGGTTTCCAGTGTGATCATGATGATCTCCTCGGCTGGGGTTATGGATGGCACGACGATTTTCTAGATCGGCATTGCATCCAGGGCTAGAAAACACCGCCGAGGTGGTGCCCCCATGTCTTTGGGCTTGCGCCTTGGACATGCACATGGGGACCCTGGACTATTGCGAAGGTCCGGCACCTTTCGGGAAAGCCGGTTCCGCCTCGGAAGGAGTTTCTAGCTCCGAGGACGGATATAGGCTGATTTGCGGGGTTTGGAAAGATGGTGGCTGACGGGGCCGGTTCGGACTCGACTCCCCACCCGGAATCGGTGGAGCGTGATCTTCATGCGCGCCCCGCCCGAGCTTGTTGGCCTCTACCTCTCCCGCCACTGTGACGACCCCGCCATGGCGGGCATCGAACCGGAGGGTGCCAGTGCCATCCTCGAGCTGCTCTATGGTCTGGCGCGCGGCGTCAAGGCTGCCGCTGACATGGTCAACTGGACCCCGGAGGCTGTTGCGGAGGTCGACAGGGCCTTGGAGTGGATGGCCGACAATGCCGGTGATGGCGACACCATTGATTTCCCCCTCTCCGCAGCTGGCCGTGCCGAACTCTGGCAGCGGTGGAGTTGGGCGATCATCGCCGTTGCCGCCGAGGAACACCAGGACACCGGCTTTGAGCTTCCCCTGCCCGCTGCTGCCAGCAACGGCGCAAAGGTCATGGCCGTACTGCTTTTCCTTCTCAGCGGCATTGGCCGCGAGTACCCGCAAGGCTGGTTCGGCAAGCACTGACACGGCTCGCATCGTGACGCCTTCAAAAACCTGTTGCCAGCCCATGCTTCAACCCCACCTTCACCAGCTGATCAACACGCCTTCGAACAGGCCGTAACCGTGCGCGGCGGCCCAGAAGGCATGCATGTCGGCTTGGCTGGCAAAGCCATCAGCCTCGGCGAAGCGTTGCCGGTCGCGGCTGGTAAGACTGCGCTCCCTGCCGCTTGGCCCCGTGATGCCGATGGCAAGCCGCCCATCCTGACGGACGTCGATGCGGATGGCCTCGACCGACCGGCACACAGGATCGGCAACGAGCTTCCGGCAGTGCTTGGTGCGCATGCCCGCATAGAGCTGCAGCCGTTCGCCCGGCCGCGCATGGCGCTTCCGGTTGGCACGCACCGTCTGGCGCTTGCGGCCCGTGGCAACGGCATCGGCAAAGCGGACCATGAAGGAATAGGCGACCATCACGGCTTTTCCTTCCGCTTCGCCAGTTCGGCGACAATGCCCTCCCGGAACACGCGGCAGGCGGGGCTCCAGCCCATGGCCAGCACGGCCCACAGGAAGAGCGCGGCGCCGAGCGGCAAGACAACCATGCCCGCGACTGCCGTGAACAACACGAGGACCGCCAGCATGCAGGTCACCATCACCAGCCCGACGCAGAAGGCGACCATCTCCAGGATGCCCGCCAACAGCTTGCCGATGGCAATCATGACAGCCTGCCCCCACGTCCGGGACTGTTGATCCACGCTGTGCAGTCCAAGAAGGGCGCGCAACTTCTTCATCTCACGTCTCCTGCACCAGGCGGTAGCCTTCGCCGCGGATGTTCTCGATGGTGTGGCCGGTGCCCATCACGTGCAGCTTGTTCCTCAGGCCGCGCATCACGCTGAAGAAGGTTGGCGGACTCCTGAAGCCCGCCACTTCCATCAGCGCCTCCTGCGAGACGATGGGGGCATGGGTGTCGTCCTCGCCGCCGATCAAGGCGCGGACCAGCAATGCCTCGTCCAGCCCAAAGGAAATAGTCTTGCCGCCGATCTCCCAATCCAGGGGGCACGAGGTGTCCTTGGCGGGCGGTGTGCCCTTCGCCCTGCTGGGCGTGTTGCCATCCGGAGACTTGCCCTTCGCCGGTTTGTCCTTCTCCGGTTTGACCGGCGCAGGCAGGCGCTTCGCCTCTCCGGCCTGCAACGCTTCGAAGATGATGCTGCGGGCGTTTCGTGTGGCGCTCAACTCAGCACTGATCGCAGAAAGCTCGTCGGATTTCACTTCCAGCATACCTTGCAGGTGATAGATTTCGGCGTCCATTTTCACAAGGGCAGGATGTTTGTCAGTGCTGCTCATGGCTGGCCTCCGGCAGTTGGGTGAATGGGTGCGACAGTGATAGTGACGCTGCAAGGGAATTCGCGGAGTGTCTCGGCGAGCAGATTGTCCAGCAGCCTGTAGACGTCGTCGGTCTTGTGGTAGGCGGGCAAGACGACAGAGCGCGTTGATCCCTCCGCCCCCACAGCAGGTGCCATTGCCGGTCCCAGCCTGCCCACCACCTCCAGGCTGCGGGGCGAGGCCCATCCATCCCTGCAGGATCCGAGCTGCCGGAGGTGCCCGCGCTCCACGAGCGACTTGATCACCCGATGCGCGCCGCTGCGGGACTGCAGACCCAGGTGCTGCGCGATCTCCTCATAGGACGGCGACCAGCCGTGCTGGGTGATGAAGGCGGAAATGTAATCGAGGCATTGCCGTTGCCTCGCCGTGAGGCCCATCCTGCTCATGCCGCCCTCCCCTTCACGCGGTGGAGGTGATGGCCGAGCTTGCGGCTCACGTGGCCCCAGTGGCCGTTGGTGCTGTGGTCTGGGTCGAAGCCCTTGCCGTCATGCACGCGCGCCGCGAAGACCTCGAGGCTCTCCGCCGGTTCGGCATCTAGCCTGCGCAGCGTCGCCCACTGCGCCTCGCAGACGCGGTAGCTGGGCAGCGTCATGAACGGGGCAACGCCCCGGCGCGGGGCCCAGTCCACGCCACCGTCGCGGGCGAGCCAGGCTTTGAGCGCCTCCGCCACCTTTTCCATGTCGGCGGCGGAACGCAGCCAGTTCGGCGAGGCCAGCTTCGTCTGGCGCTGCACGAAGGCGAAGAGCGCCTTGTCGCTCTTGTCCTCGACGAGGCCGAGGTTGAATAGACTCATCCACAGGGCTTGCAGCTTCTTCGCCGCCGGGGTGTCTGGCATCAGGCGCCTGGCGGTGCCGGAGCGTTCCATCTGCGCCAGCACCTGGCGCAGCTGCGGTTCGGAGAGGTCCCTGGCCGAGCGCTTGCCGGTGTGCTTTTCCAGAACGTCGCGGTAGAGATCGTCGTCGAGGCCGAGCTGGGCCTTGCGGACATGCAGCGCGCCGATGAGGCGGCTGCGGGCGGGTGTCGATGGTGATGTCAGCATGGTTCAATGTCCGGAGAGGTGAAAGCAGTTGGGATCACGGCAGGTGCCGCTGTATCCGTTGTCGGGGGCAATGGCCCAGTGGAAGGTGCCGGTGTGGCAGCGCGGGCACGGGAAGTGCCCCTTGCTCTTGCCGGTCTCCCGCTGGGCGGTGCGGATGCGGTAAATGGTGTCGATGGCCAGTGCCGCCTTCTGCTTCGCGGCTTCAGTTTCGAGACTCGCGGTCATCACGCACCTCCCTTCGGCGGAAGGGGACGGATGGCGAGCTCAAGACCGAGCACATTCAGCACGGCATTGAAGCTGACAAGGCGCGGGGAGCAGCGCTTCCACTTGCTCAGCGTACCTGCCGCCAATCCGGCCTTGTCCGCCACCTCGCGCAGGGACAACTCGCGCTCGTCGATGGCCAAGAGCATGTGGCGCACGAGCGGATCGCCGTTCTGGGGGATGGAAAAAGGACCCGTCATCACAGCCACCCCTTGTTGCGGAACAACCACTCCGGCGCAGTAAGCGTGTAGTTGCCGTCGCGGTGCGCTTCGCCCAGTTCAGCCTGGGAGCGTGGGAACCAGGCGCGCGGCCCCTGCCCGGCGCAGGGCTCCAGCAGGTAGGCTTTCGGGGTTTCCGCCAGAAGCCGCACGCCGCGGTCAACGAGGTCAGACTGGTACTCGGGGTTGGCGATGCTATGCCGAGGCATTGTCGCCTCCTTGTCCTTGTCCGGGGGCTGCAAGAACGGCATCGGCGGCGCAGGCGAGCACAATCTCCTGCGCCTGGCTGGCAATCGCCGCCACCTCTTGCTCCGGATTACACTCGGCATCCGTGCCCTGCTGCGCATGCACGGCCACCAGGGCGGCGAGGAAATCAGCCCGGCCGTCATAACTGAGGCCCGAGAGCTGCTGCAGGATGGAGGCCATCACAGGAGCGGCATCGTCGACGGTGCCATCATCAGCCAATGGCTTCTCCACCGGCAGCGGCTCGGGCGCGTTGGCGATGTCGACTGAGATGATCTGCCATGGCGCGGTCGGCGAAGGCCTCTCGTAGAAGCGGATGTACTGCTTTGAGCCGATCACCCGCATGGACTCGCGAATGGCCTCCATCGCTTGCTTCCAGCGGGCATCCTCGATCTCGGTGCGCATCAGCATGAACAGTTCGGCGCGGTTCACGCGACCCTCCTTGTCCACCTGGAAGGCGCGGGTGATGATGGCGCGGAGTTCGGCGCGGCTCTCGGCACCCCATTCCTTCAGGCACTCATCGATGAGCGCCTTGGCGATCTGCAGTTCCGCCCCGAAGATGATGTGGTCGGCGACGGCCACCTGCACCTTCATGCAGCCATCGAAGCTGGTGAAGGTCATGTTCCCTTTCTTGCCGCCGGGCTTGGCACCGTAGTGCTGCTCCATGAGCGCCAGAAGCGAACCGATGTCCTCGAAGGTGTGGCCCTTGAAGCGGGCAATCTGCTGGGAAAGGGCGCGGGCATAGGTGATGATCTTGCGCACCGTCTCGTCCTGCAGTTGGTCCATGGGCTTGACGGTCTCCAGCGGCACCAGGGCACCGCGAGCGTCCTTCATGTGCTTCTTGCCATCCAGTTCGATGATGGCAGCGTTGTTCGTGGTCATGATTGGATGTCCTTCTGCGCTGTGGCACGATTGAGTTGCGGAGTGTGCTGGTCCAGCCAGGCGAGAACGCTCTCGGGCTGCAAAGGCCTGCCCTGCGCCTTGGCGGCAATGGCCGAGGCGCGCAGGTCGTCCAGCAGTTCGGATGACACGGCGCAGTGGTGCGCCATGTCCATGATGTCGTTGGCCGAGGCCAAAGTGGCGAAGCGCTTGCCGCTGCTGATGTTCAGCAGGCGGCGGCGGCCCTCCGGTGTGGTGAGGAGCGCGTTCATGCGATGTCGTCCGCAAGGGCCGGATGGAAACCGGGACGCGGGATGTGCGGGAACACCACCACCTTGCCGCCTGCCATGTGCTCCCTGGTCAGACGCTGCCGCACCGGCACCTGGGCACCGAGCAGCAGATTGGCTTCCGCCTCCGCACCAACGAGGATGTTGCGCATGGCCCGCAGCATCGCCGGCGTGGGCGTCACGCCCTCCATGATCATCACGTCGATCTGGTGGCGCACATTGGCGATCTTGCTATTCAGCATGGCCGAACTCCTGCTTCACGCGGCTGTGCACGCACCCGCCCTTGCAGGCGCGGTAGAGCTGCACCCGTGCCGAGGACGTGGGGTTGAAACTGCCGCGCGCCCGCTTCTGGTGCTCGAGGCAAATGTCGCGCCTGAGTTCGCCCAGCACGGGGCAGTCCAGCACCTCCGAGAACAATGCCCCCCTCACGGCCTGCTCGAAGGCGACGAGAGAGCCCTTGTAGGTGTTGTTGATGACCTGGTTGACGACCGAGCCGGAGAAGCGCAGGCGCTTGGCCACTTGCCCCTGCGATGTCGCATCAGCCGCTTCGGCCAGCCGCTCGATCCAGTCCGGGATGGCCTCACCCCATGCCGCCCTTGCCTTGGCGAGGGATTGCCGCGTGGCCCCGAAACCAGGCTGGGGGCCGCGGGCACCGCGTGTCATGATCTCCGTCACAGCCGCACCTCGCGCGCCAGCGCCGTGCCATAGAAGGCGCGACGGTTGATGTCATAGACCAGTGAGGTCTCGCACAGGCGTGGCGGATAGCGCCCGGTGTTCATGCCGGGTTTCAGCATGAACTCCTCCTCTCCCCGGCAGTCGCCGAAGAGCGGGGCGAGGTAGCCCGCCTCGTGCAGGTGCTGGACGAAGAACGTCACCTGCTTGCGGGTCAAGTCGATGTGCTGGCGCACGGTGTCCCACAGGCTCTTGATGGTGAAGGTGTCTGCGGTGCGGATCACCGTCCACATTGCCCGGCGCATCTCGTAGTCCTGCGACGGTGTGCCCTTCACCGTCAGCACCACCGGCTCCACCTGGTGGCGCACGATGGCGAAGAGGTCTTTGCGCCCGTCGGTCGTGCCCACACGCAACGCGGCCCCGGCGTTGGCCAGCAGGTTCAGGTAGATCTCGGCGAGGGACGGTTTCACACCCGCCACATGGGCAAGGTCGTCTGCCGTGAAACCCTTCTTGGCGTTGGGGAGGTCACGCAGCGCGAACCACATTTCCTCCTGCCCCGGCTCAATGGTGATGGAGAACTTCACCGCACCCGAGGCGTTGATTCCGGCCTGGATGGTCATGCGGCACCTCCGGCGGCGCGCTTGGCCATCCCTGCCTTGCGACGGGGCGGCAGACCACGGTCAATCTCGTCCATGAAGTCGGCGAGTGCGACCTTGGTCCGGCCGAGCCGCTTTGCCATCTCGACCATGCGGTCGATGTTGATGACGATGCGACGCGTCGTGCCTTCCGTGACAGTGACAATGCGCTGCAGCAGGTCGTCGGCAATCTCGATGTCACGGGCATAGAGCCGGGCCAGCGCCTTGGCGTCCGCGAGGGTGCAATCCTCCGCCTCCATCCACTCCAGAACGCGGTTGTGAGCGCGCTCGAAGGCCATCAGTTTCTGCGGCAGGTGGGTTTCGCCGATGAGCACGACCGGCGAGCCGGACTTGTCGGAGATCTCGCGGATCACGTCGATCAGCGACTTTTTCACGAGGTGGTCGGCTTCGTCGAAGATCATCGGCAGCGGATCGTCCGACAGCAGGCCGATGATCGCCTGCACCTTCTTGGCCACGCCGGCGCGGATTGGGGCCATGTTGAGTTCCGCCATCAGGGCATCGACCAGCGTCGAGGCCGTCCAAGTGGAGCCGCACTCCACATAGATGGCCGATGATTTGAGCGTGGTGTGGACCGCCGCCGTGGTCTTGCCGCGGCCCGAGGGGCCCGAGAATGCGCCCCAGCCCGGCAGGTGGTGGTGCCGTTCCTGCAGGCGGGTCACCAGTTCGTGGAAGCGCTGCACGTTGCGCAAAGGCGCGATGGGCTGCAGCGGCCCCTCGCCTGCATTGACTCTTCTGGTCTGAGCGGTCATGATGGTCCTCGTGAACTATTGTTGAAGGGCCTGTTCCGGTTGCCGCCGGGCGGGCCCGATTTTTTTTACGCGTTAAGCCACTCACTGCCGAAGTCGGCGAAGAACGCCGCCATCGATTTGTATTCAGCTGTTGTCTCGTAACTCCCGAGCCAGCGGGCCTCGTCATCCCCGATCGTGAGGCCCCTCGCCTTCATTCCCTGCAGGGCCTGGGCCCGCTGGAAACGCTGCTTCGAGGTCTCGGGCATCTTCACCACGTTGGCCGCGACGGGCGGTTCAACGGGCTTCGAAGGTGCTTCGAAAGGGATTTCAAAATTGGCGGGCACGCCCTCTTCCACGGCGGCGGCGGCATGGGTCAGCGCGTCGCTGCCGTGCTCCTCGCTGCGCCGTGGGAAGGCGATGATATTGGGGGCGTTGCGGGCCGCGAGGCGCAGCATGGCATCCACCATGTGGCGCGGCTTGATGGTGCGTGCCACGGCTTTGGCTTCGGCCAGCCCCTCCTTGACGATGCGCTTCTGCTCGGCACGCGCCATGGCCACGGCCTGGCGCGGGTCGGCACCGGCGCGCTCAGGGCAGATGGCCTCGCAGAGGAAGGCCCCGTGCTCGTCCTCGAACACATAGAGTCGGCCCATGTCCTCGGTATCCTGCCGGCAGAACACCCGCTGGCCCGGCTGCAACGCGCCGGAGATGTAGTTGCCGCCGTCGATGCGTATGCCTGTCTTGGTGGCCACGCGCCAGCCGCCGCCGGGAATGGGTGAGAGGAGCAGGTCCAAGGCACGGATGTTGGTGATGGTGCGGATCGCGCCAATGGCACTTTGCGCCTTCAGGAAGGGTGTG
>CALMZX010000039.1 GCA_937870685.1 uncultured Alphaproteobacteria bacterium | reverse complement strand
TGCGTCATGCCGTAATGGTCGCGCAGGTCGATGAACAGCACGCCGCCATGGTCGCGCACGCGGTGCACCCAGCCGGAGAGGCGGGTTTCGCCACCTGCATGTTCAGCACGGAGCCCGCCACAGGTGTGGCTGCGATAACGGTGGGTCATTGAATCCTCGGGAAATACTGAAAAATCACGCGCTAAAGCGCATGGCAATCCCGATTTGTCAAGTTTGCCGGGAAAGGGCCTTGGCACCTTCAGCCGTTGGTGGAGCCGAACAGCTGGAAGGGCTTCTTGCAGACCTTCTTGCCATCCTTGGTGGTGCACTTCATGGCCACCTTCTTGGGCTTCTTCTTGTCCACGGCCTTCTTGTCGGCCGCCTTCTTGGCATCTGCCTTCTTCTTGGCGTCAGCCTTCTTCTTCAGCGTGCTGTCGATGTCGTTGCCCACTTCGGCAAAGCTGCGGCGCGGCTTGTTGCCGCTCACCCACCAGGGTTTGCGCGAAGAGCTGTTGGAGGCGGTGCGCGTTCCGAAGTCGAACAGTCCTCCACGCAGCGTCACGCTGGTGTTGGACATGCCGTTTTCGCGCACGAGGCCAAAGAGGATCTTGGCGTTGTCCGGGTGCAGGCGCACGCAGCCGTGGGAGGCGCGGCGGCCCAGACTCTTCACATGATAGCTGCCATGGATGGCATGGCCGCGGGTGGTGAAGAAGATGGAATGCGGCATGGGCGCATCGTCCCATTCCTTGGAGAAGTGTTCGGCCTCCATGCGGAACGGCCTGTAGGTGCCGCCGGGGGTTTCGTAACCCGCAGCACCCGTGGACACCGGCCAGACATATTCCGTGTCGCCATCCACCTTTACGGTCATCTTCTGCGAGACCTTGTTGATGATGACTTCCACCTTGGCGGCCAGCGCGCCTGAGGAGGCTGCGGCAAAGCCCAGGGTTGACGCAACAAGGGCAATGAAAAGGTGGCGCAGCCGCATGGCAGGATTCCCGCTGAAGAGTTTGAGGAATGCAAGATAAGCGAAGCGGGGTTGCCCGTCGAGGGGGCATCGCTCACTTGCGCGTGTTCATTGTGCCCCCCTATTCTCTTTGTCATTCTGGAGTGTTGTTCATGTCACAGGCGCTGTTCCACCCCTCTTTCAAGGCCAAACCCTATTGGTGGGAGGCCTATGAGCCGAGGCCCCTGCCGGATGTGGACCTGCCCAAGGACGTTTCCGTCGCCATTGTTGGCGGTGGCTATGCCGGTCTCAGCGCCGCGCTGGAACTGGCCCGCAACGGCATCGCTGCCATCGTGCTGGATGCGGCGGAACCCGGTTTCGGCGGCTCCACGCGCAGTGGCGGGCTTGTGTCGGCGGGCGTCAATGTCGGCAAGCGCATGATCAACAAGGCCCTGACGCCGGAGGAGGCACGGCCCTTTCTCAATGATGCCGTCGATGCCTTCAGCAACATCGAGTCGGTCATCAGCGAGAACAGGATCGACTGCGGCTGGACCAAGACCGGCTACTTCCTCGGGGCGTGGTGCAATTCGCACTTCGAGGCGATGAAGAAGAAGGTGGATGTGCTCAACGCCGAGGCACAGTCGGACGCCGTCATCATTCCGCGCGAACGCCAGCGCGAGGAAATCGGCTCCGACTATTATCACGGCGGCATGCTGGTGGGGCGTGCGGCGCATCTCCACCCTGCCCTCTACTACAAGGGCCTGCTGGATCTGGTTGTCGCCGCCGGGGTGCCGGTGGCCTCACGCACGCCTGTCAACGGGCTGACGCAGGAGTCGGGCGGCACCTGGCAGGTGAAAACGCCACGCGGCGTCATCCGCGCCGGAAACGTCATCATCGCCACCAATGGCTACACCGGCGATGTGACACCGCAATTCAAGCGCCGCGTGGTGCCTGTGGGGTCCTACATCATCGCCACGGAGGAACTGCCGCCGGACCTCGCCAGATCGCTGAGCCCGAGGAACCGGGGCTTCGCCGACACGCGCCGTGTGCTGACCTACTATCGCCTGTCGCCGGACGGCAAGCGCATGATCTTCGGTGGCCGCGCCAAGTTCGGCTTCTCCGATCCGGTGGAAACCGCTCCCATGCTGCACCGCTTCATGACCGACCGCTTCCCGCAATTGAAGGGCACGAAGATCACCCATGCCTGGACCGGCAATGTCGCCTTCACCATGGATGAGCTGCCGCACATGGGCAAGCAGGATGGCCTGCACTTCGCGCTGGGCTGCAACGGCTCGGGCGTTGCCATGATGAGCTTTCTTGGCCGCGAAACGGCGCGCAAGATTGTCGGCAAGTCCAACCGCACCATCGCCTTCGACATGCCGGAGTTTCCTACCCACCCACTCTATCGCGGCACGCCCTGGTTTCTGCCGCTGGTGGGGGCCTGGTTCCGTACCGCTGACTGGATCGACCGCCGCTTCCATTGACAGGCCGCGCGGCTCCCGCGATTGTCCGGTCCGGGGGCGTCGTGAGGCGCTAAGTGGACCAGAGCATACCTTTTCTTGGCAGCATCTTCGTGGTGCTGTTTCACATCTCGAACCTGATGGCGTTTCTCGCCTTCCTTTTGCGCGACCAGTTGCAGCTGCGCCTTCTCATGGGCCTCAGCCTGTTCCTGCAGGCGCTGTACTATTACGCCCTGCCCGGCGGCCCCCTGTTCGATCCCCTGTTCTGGAAAGTGGTGTCCTTCATCGCCAATCTGGTGATGATCATTCTGGTGTTCGGCGGCCGCATCAACTTTGGCATTCCGGAGGACCTGCGCCCGCTGTTCAACCGCATGGCGGTATTGACGCCCGGGCAGTTCCGCAAGCTGACGGCACGGACCGTTCGCGTGCATGGCGGGGGGGCCGCCATCCTGACAGAAGGCATGAAGCCGGACCGTCTCTATTATCTGCTCAGGGGCGAGGCGCAGATCATCAAGAACCGCCAGACCACCAAGCTGCAATCAGGCGCATTCCTCGGTGAAATCGCTTTCCTCAGCGACCTGCATGCGTCAGCGACCGTGGTGCTCGATGATGGCGCCGAATGCCTGGCATGGAACCGGGCCGCGCTGCTGCAACTGATGAAAAAGGATCCCGCCATCGATATCGCCATGCGCGGCTTCTTCAACCACGACCTCGCCCACAAGGTGGCGCGCAGCGTGCCCATTGCACCCGCGCCGGAAGCACCGAGACGCGCCTCCGTGGGCGGGTGAGGGATGCTCGATGTGTGAAGGCGCCTGCGTGGCGGGCGCCTCAACGCACCGTCTTGATGCGACCCAGAACCTTGATGTCGCGCACGCCTACCGCTTCCACATGCGCCGACACATCAGCGGCAATGGCGGTGGCCTGGCCCTCCACGCGCTTGGCTGACGTGAGGGGCGCAAGCGTCTTCACCACGGCTTCGGTTGTGGCGATGCGGTAGGTCTTGGCGAAATCCAGCGCCGATGCGTTGGAGGTGAGCTTCATGATGCGCTGTCCGGCGGGCTTTGTGGCATCAACCACCAAGCGGATGCCGGAGATCTGCACAAAGCCGCTGGATGGTGCCGGCATTGCTGAGACCGCCTGTTCCAGCGCTTCCAGCAACTGCATGCCGGTCACGTCAATCAGCACGAGGTTCGCGTCCGGCGAAATCTCGGCAGCAGCGGCGGCGGCATCAAAGGCGCTGCCCTTGGCATAAGTACGGTTGCCGCGGATCGCCGCGCAATCGACCATGCCGATCTCCGCGCCGTGGCGTTTCTTCAGCGCATCGGCAACGAAGTCACCAAAGGCTGTTTCGGCGCTGCATGTCGTATCGGCGCGCGTGTCGAGTTCGCGTGTCAAAGTGAAGTCCGCTGCAACTGCAACAGATGCGGAAACAGCAAGCGCGCCCGCGCATGCCAGAATCCGGATAGACCTGTGAAAGATCATCATGTGAATCGTACCGTCTCGCTCGTTTCGTACCTGCGCGCGCCCGAGACCCCCGCAACCCAGAATTGTTGCCGTCGCACGTTCATTCGCCGCCGCATACCAGTTGGCGGGCCGACAATAAAGCCCTGTTCACGCGGTTGGTTGCCGCTCCCCCTTGGACTGTACCAGCACCCTGCCCTCGAAGCTCATGACCAATTCGCCTGCCGTGTTGTGCCCTTCGGCGAAAAAAGTGACCATGCCCCAGCCGGGGCGGGACGCCAGAAGCCGTTTGGCCGTGACGGTTGAACGGTAGCTGATCTCGTCACCGGCATGCACAGGCCGGGGCCATTTGATGTCGGCGACGCCGGGGGACGGGCCGATCCCGGGCAGCGGCTTGCCCTCTGCGGCGCCGGTTGCCCGCGCCCGCGTGTTCGTGGCGACAAAACATGTCATCCAGCCGGAACAGGTGTGAAAGCCTGCGGCCGCCGTCTTGCCAAACAGGCCCTTCCCGGCTTCCTCCTGGTTCATGTGGAAGCCGACGGGTGTGAAGGCAGTGGAATAGGCGCGGATATTCTCCGCCGTGAAGGCGTAGCTGCCTTGCGGGATGACACGGCCCACCTCCAGTTCTTCAAGGAACAGGCCGATCATGACGGGCGGCTCCTCATGAAGAATATCCCGGTCATCTCGATCTTCGGTGTGCCCGCCGTGTCGGCCAGTGCCGACGTGAAGTTCACAATGCCGATGCCGGGGCGCGAGGCGGAGGCGCGCGCGCCCGTGATGGTGAATGTGCCTGCAAGCACATCCCCCGCCAGCACGGGGGCCAGCCATTTCACCTCGTCCATGCCGCTGGACCCCAGGATGGCGGAACGTGACAGGCAGGCGTCACACATCAGGCGCATCAGCATGGCCGTGGAATGCCAACCACTCGCAGCAAGCCCGCCCAGAAGAGAAGCCTCTGCGGCGTCCTCATCCAGATGGAATGGCTGCGGATCAAACTCGCGGGCAAAAGCCACGATCGCCGCCGCCGTCACCGTGTGCGGGCCAAGGGCGAAGGACTGGCCTTCATGGAAATCTTCGAGAAACAGCACCTGTCTCACCAGCAAGAACGATCACCAGATACGTCATCCCGGCGAAGGCCGGGACCGGGCTTGGCTCGACGCCGCAACAGGGACCTGAGCCCTGCCCCGGCCTTCGCCGGGGTGACATCGGGAGGATGTGAACGCGCCCTGCATTCCCAACAGTCCATCAAGTGTTAAACCGGAAGTGCATCACGTCGCCGTCTTCAACGACGTATTCCTTGCCTTCGAGGCGGAACTTGCCGGCCGTCTTGGCGCCTGCTTCACCGCTGTTGGCGATGTAGTCGGCGTAGGCGATGGTTTCGGAGCGGATGAAGCCCTTCTCGAAATCAGTGTGGATCACGCCCGCTGCCGCCGGTGCCTTGGTGCCCTTGGTGATGGTCCAGGCGCGGGCTTCCTTCGGTCCAACGGTGAAGTAGGTGAGCAGGCCCAGAAGCGCGTAGCCTTCGCGGATAACGCGGTTGAGCCCCGGCTCGGCGAGGCCCACGGCATCGAGATAGTCCTTCTGGTCGGCCAGCGGCAGGACGGCGATCTCGCTCTCGATCTTGGCCGAGACGACAACTGCCTTGTTGCCCTCCTTTTCGGCGAAGGCCTTCACCTTGTCCGAGAAGGCATTGCCCTTGTCAGCGGCACCTTCCTCGACGTTGCACACGTAAAGCACCGGCTTCGATGACAGGAGGCCCAGGCCCCGGAACATCACCTCTTCCTCGTGGCTGCGCTCCACAAGGCGGGCGGGCTTGCCTTCGCGCAGCAGGACCAGCGCGCGGTGCATCAGGTCGGCCAGTTCCTTGGCTTCCTTGTCGCCCTGCTTGGCCTTCTTCTCGGTATTGACGTAACGCTTCTCCAGCGAGTCCAGATCGGCGAGCATCAGCTCGGTCTCGATCACCTCGATGTCGGACACCGGATCGATGCGGCCCGAGACATGGGTGATGTCGCCATCCTCGAAGCAGCGCACCACATGGGCGATGGCATCGGTCTCGCGGATGTTGGCGAGGAACTGGTTGCCGAGGCCCTCGCCCTTGGAGG
>CALMZX010000038.1 GCA_937870685.1 uncultured Alphaproteobacteria bacterium | reverse complement strand
ATGTGAAGATGCGCTTCCGCGCCTCGCACTTCCCCTTCACCGAACCCTCCATGGAAGTGGACATCCAGTGTTCGTGGAAGGACGGTCAGGTGAAGATCGGCGAGGGCAATTCCTGGCTGGAAATCCTGGGCTCCGGCATGGTGCATCCGAACGTCATAAAGGCAGGCGGACATGATCCGGCCAAGGTGCAGGGCTTTGCCTTCGGCATGGGCATCGACCGCGTGGCCATGCTGAAATACGGCATCCCCGACCTGCGCGCCTTCTTCGAGTCAGACCTGCGCTGGCTCCGTCACTATGGATTCAAATCACTGCAGGTGCCGACGCTTGCGGGAGGACTGTCATGAAATTCACCCTGTCCTGGCTCAAGGATTATCTCGACACCTCAGCCACCGTTGATGAAATCGCGGCGGGCCTTCTGGGCATTGGTTTGGAGGTCGAAGAGATTTCCGACAAGACCAAGGCGCTGGCGGCCTTCACAGTGGCCTATGTGCAAAAGGCCGAAAAGCACCCGAATGCCGACAAGCTGCGGCTGTGCGTCGTCGAGACCAAGGACGGCGTGAAGCAGGTCGTCTGCGGTGCCCCCAACGCCCGCACTGGCATGAAGGCGATCATCGCACTGCCCGGTGTCACCATTCCGGTGACCGGACAGGTCTTCGCCCCCGCCACCATCCGTGGTGCGGAATCACAGGCCATGATGTGCTCCGAGCGCGAACTGATGCTCTCCGACGAACATGACGGCATCATCGATGTGCAGGGCGACTGGCCGGTTGGCACACCCGCGGCTCAGGCACTGGGCCTCGATGACCCGATGTTCTACGTGAAGGTGACGGCCAACCGTCCCGATGCGCTGGGCCTCTACGGCATCGCCCGCGACCTCGCCGCCAAGGGGCTCGGCACGCTGAAGCCGCTCAATGCACCCACCATCAAGGGCTCTTTCGAGTCACCCATCAAGGTCACACTCGATTTCCCCAAGGGCGACGAGAAGGCCTGCCCGCTCTTCGTGGGCCGCTACATCAGGGGCGTGAAGAACGGGCCGTCACCGGCCTGGTTGCAGCAGCGCCTGAAGGCCATCGGCCTGCGCCCCATCTCGGCGCTGGTGGACATTACCAACTACGTCACCTTCGCCCATGCGCGGCCGTTGCATGTCTTCGACGCAAAGAAAGTGACCGGCAACATATCAGCCCGCTTCGCCCGTGACGGCGAAACAATCGAAGCGCTGGACAACAAGACCTACACGCTTGCCCCCGGCATGACCGTGATTGCCGATGACGCCCACGCCGAAGCGGTGGCCGGCATCATCGGCGGAATCCCGTCGTCCTGCACGGAGGACACGACCGACGTGTTCCTGGAAGCCGCCTGGTTCGATCCGGTGCGCACGGCGGCAACGGGCCGCAAGCTCGGCATCAACTCCGATGCGCGCTACCGCTTCGAGCGCGGTGTTGACCCTGCCTTCACGGCAACGGGCTCGGACATCGCCACGCAGATGATCCTCGATCTCTGCGGCGGCGAGGCCTCGCATCAGGTCGTGGCCGGCAAGGTACCGGAAACGAAGCGCACCTTCACGCTGCGCAAGACGCGCGTCAAGCAGCTGGGCGGGCTTGATTGTCCGTGGGCGGATCAATTGAGGATTCTCCGCGCTCTCGGCTTCACCGTCACCGAAGCGGCGGGTGGTGCCTCCTGCATCCCGCCGTCGTGGCGTCCGGATGTGAATGGCGAGGCTGATCTCGTCGAGGACATCTGCCGCATCGTCGGCCTTGAGAACATTCCCTTCGCGGAAATGTCGAGGCCCTCGCCCGTGGCGCGGCCCGTGTTGACACCGCTGCAGAAGCGCATGCTGGCAGCCCGGCGCACACTGGCCTCGCGCGGCTTCAACGAGGCCGTGACCTACGCCTTCCTGCCGCATGAACAGGCCAAGCTCTTTGGTGGTGGCCAGCGGGAACTGCAGCTTGCCAACGCCATTTCCTCCGAACTGACAGACATGCGCCCCTCGCTGCTGCCCAATCTGCTGGCAGCGGCGGGCCGCAACATTGCCCGTGGCGCCTCGGGCTTTGCAATGAGCGAAGTGGGCCACGCCTATGCCGGGGACCAGCCCAAGGATGAAACCCTGCGCGCTGCCGGCATCCGTCAGGGTGAGGCTGTCGCGCGCCAGTGGCAGGGCGGTGCCCGCTCTGTCGATGCCTTCGACGCCAAGGCCGATGCCATTGCGGTCCTCGAAGCCTGCGGCATGGCAGGCGCCACCTTGCAGATCGTCAACACGGCCCCGGCCTGGTTCCATCCCGGCCGCTCCGGCACCTTGCAGATGGGGCCGCAGAACAGAATCGCCCATTTCGGCGAGATCCATCCGAAGGTGTTGGCAGAGATGGATGTGAAGGGACCGGTGGTGGCCTTCGAGATCATCCTCAACCTCATCCCCGCACCGCGCCAGAAGGGCACCGCAAAGCCTGCCCTGCAGGTCTCCGGCCTGATGAGCGTGTCGCGCGACTTTGCCTTCGTCGTCGATGACAAGGTGCAGGCGGCCGAACTGGTCAAGGCGGCACGCGGCGTCGACAAGGTGATGGTGACGGAGGCGCAGGTCTTCGACGTCTTCAGGCTCACCGATGGCAAGACGTCTCTTGCGCTCGAAGTGACCCTTCAGCCGAAGGACAAGACCTTCACCGACGAGGAGATTGATGCCATCGCGGCGAAGATCGTCGCCGCCGTGGGCAAGTCCACGGGCGCCACGCTGCGCAGTTGAGGCCAGGAGTCGCAGCGGCAGTGCTGCAGAGCACTGCGCTGCGCTCATGGCGTCCCTGCGTCTGGAGCGTTGTCACGGCGCGTGTTTTCGCAGAGCCTTGGGTCTTGTGAAAGACAAGACGGCCGGGGCACAGACCACTGCATGAAACCGCACGACAACCGGGCCTGGCTGCTGCTGCTGCCAGCCATGACCATCATGCTGCTCGTCGGCGTCGTGCCGCTGGTGTCGGTGTTCAACTATTCCTTCCATGACATCTTCACCCTGCAGGACCTGCATTGGCTCGGCCTCGACTGGTACCGCGAGATCGTGCGTTCGGAACGTTTCCACGGCAGCCTTGCCCGCAGCACCCTTTTCTCCGCGCTCGTCTTGTCCATCCAGTTGCCGCTGGGCATCGCCATCGCGCTCATGTTGACCCACGCGCCGCGCTGGCGCACGCCGGTGCTGATGCTGCTCGCCCTGCCGCTGGTGGTGCCATGGAACATGATCCCCATCATGTGGCTCAACCTCATCAGCAAGCAGGGCCTCCTGGGGCAGGCCTTCCTTGCGATGGATGCGCCCATTGATGCCCGCTTCAACACCCTTCACACGTGGATCGTGCTGCTGGCCATGGACACCTGGCACTGGCTGGGCCTTGTGGTGATCCTCAGCTTTGCCGGGCTTTCCGGGATCCCGCAGGATTACTACCGCGCCGCCGCCGTGGATGGCGCCTCGCGCATCGCCGTGTTCCGCCACATCCAGCTGCCGAAGATCAGCAGCGTGCTGTCCATCGCCATCCTGCTGCGCTTTGTCGACAGCTTCATGATCTACACCGAAGCCTTCCGCATCAACGCCGGTGGCCCGCACCGTGCCACGACGTTCCTCACCCTCGATCTTGGCGAGGAGATCAACAGCTTCACCTACGGCGCGGCGGCAGCACGCTCTATGGTCTATTT
Source organism: uncultured Alphaproteobacteria bacterium (assembly GCA_937870685.1). Classification (GTDB taxonomy): domain Bacteria; phylum Pseudomonadota; class Alphaproteobacteria; order Rhizobiales; family Aestuariivirgaceae; genus Aestuariivirga. The sequence continues at coordinate 2,086 of CALMZX010000038.1, read as the reverse complement.
CCTGCTGGTGATCACGGTGGCCTGGTCTTTCCGGACCATCATGGATCGCCGCAAGGGTGCGCTGGAAGGAATCAACACATGAATACTCCCGCAAAAGCCGGGCAGCGCCAGGGCAGCGCCCTGTTTCATGGCCTCGTCGTGGCGGCACTCGCCCTTTTCATCCTGCTGCCCTTTGCCCAGTCGCTGATCATGAGCTTCACCTCCACCATGCCGCGCGACGGCATTCCGGAGGGCAGCTACAGCTTCATCAATTTCATCAGCATTGCCGTGACGCCGGACCTGCGCGAGTCGGTGCTCAACTCCACCTTCTATGTGCTGCTCAATGTGACGCTCTGCCTCGTGGCGGGATTGCCCGCCGCCTATGCCTATTCGCGCTACAGCTTCACCGGCGACCGCCATGTGTTTTTCCTGCTGCTGGTCTTCCGCCTCACGCCGCCTGTGGTGCTCTCGCTGCCCATCTTCATTCTCTTCTCCAAGTTCGGGCTGGTGAACTCGCCTGTCGGCATCGCGCTGGTGCACTGCCTGTTCAACGTGCCCATCGCCATCTGGGTTCTGGAAAGCTTCATCTCCGCCGTGCCGCGCGAACTGGACGAAACCGCCTTCCTTGACGGCTATTCCCTGCCGGGGTTCTTCTTCCGGCACCTGATCCCGGTGATCGCGCCAGGCATCGGCGTCACGGCCTTCTTCTGCTTCATCTTCTCTTGGGTGGAGGTGGTCTTCGCCCGCATCCTCACGGTGACCGCGGGCAAACCCATCACCATGGCGATGAATGCGCTGCTCGGCATCCGCCCGGATTTCGGCCTCGTCGCAGCGATGAACATCATCGCGCTGTTGCCGGGGCTGGGCATGATCTACTTCGTCCGCAACCACCTCGCCCGGGGCTTTGTCATCCGGACCTGAGGGGTGGTGGGCAACAGCGGCAATACCCACTATGCTGCCGGTGTTGATGATGGAGAAACCACTCATGGCAAACCGCGTCGAGCGCGATTCACTGGGCGAATGGAGCGTTCCGGAGGACGCTGACTATGGCGTGCACACGGCGCGCGCCGCCGCCAACTTCCCCATCACCGGCACTTTGCTCAGGCACTATCCCGAACTGGTGACGGCACTGGCCATGACTAAGAAGGCCGCGGCAGAGGCCAATGCCGCGCTGGGCGCGCTTGATCCGCGCATCGCCAAGGCCATTTCGGCAGCCTGCGACCGGCTGATCGCGGGCGAGAACCACCAGCACTTCATCGTCGACATGGTGCAGGGCGGGGCTGGCACCTCCACCAACATGAATGCCAACGAGGTGATCGCCAACATGGCGCTGCGCGAGATGGGCGAGCCGCGCGGGCGCTATGACGTGGTCAACCCCAACGACCACGTGAACCTCTCGCAATCCACCAATGACGTCTATCCCACTGCCGTGCGCCTCACCATGCTGCGCGAGGTGCCTGCCCTCATTTCTGCGCAGGAGTTCCTGAAATCGGCGCTGGAGGAGAAGGCACGCGAGTTCCACCACATCATCAAGGTGGGCCGCACCCAGCTGATGGACGCGGTGCCCATGCGCCTCGGTTCGGAGTTCAAGGCTTTCGCCGTGACCGTTGCCGAAGACATTGACCGCCTGCGCGAGTTTGCCTCGCTGTTGCGGGAGGTGAATCTCGGCGGAACCGCCATTGGCACCGGCATCAACACGCCCAAAGATTATTCGCGCGTTGTCATCAACCGGCTCGCCGCCATTTCAGGTGTGCCGCTGGTGCCTGCCGGAGACCTGATCGAGGCCACCTCCGACATGGGCGCCTTCGTCACCTTCTCTGGTGTCTTGAAGCGCATCGCCGTCAAGCTCTCGAAGATCTGCAACGACCTCCGCCTGCTCAACAGTGGTCCGCGGGCGGGGCTCGGCGAAATCCGCCTGCCTGCGGTGCAGGCGGGCTCTTCCATCATGCCGGGCAAGGTCAATCCCGTGATTCCGGAAGTGGTGAACCAGATCGCCTATCAGGTGATCGGCAATGATCTCACCGTGACGCTTGGTGCCGAGGCGGGGCAACTGCAGCTCAACGCCATGGAGCCGGTCATCGTCTTCAACATCCTGCAATCCATGCGC
>CALMZX010000037.1 GCA_937870685.1 uncultured Alphaproteobacteria bacterium | reverse complement strand
GTCCTACATCGGTCACTTTATGGAGGGGACGATGTCGACAGCGTTCCGAAATCGGGTGACCGAAGGCAAGGCCCGCGCCGCTGGCAGTCACGCAGCCAGCGTCCCGGGAGCCGGGATCAGGCCCCGCACTCACTATGGAGTGTGCGCCATGCGGCAGGAGTGGCATGCCCCAGCAGCGTCTCCGAAGCGCCGGACCCCGGCCCAAATCCTTGCGCCTCACCCGCCGGAAGTCCGGCTCCTCTTCTCTGAAGCTTCAATACCGGGTTCCGGCAGAGGGCATTCCCCTCCCCCCTTTCCCCCGCAACGCCCCATGCCGCCGTGAACACCCTCACATCCCCTCACCCTCCCGCCCGGCTGAGGACCCCGTCCACCGAAAGTTTGCCCGGCCCAAGCAGGACGACACCTGCCGCCATGGCCGCCCAGGTGGCGTGGATGGGCCAGCCGGTGGGGATGGTCAGTTGAATGAGCGCCGTCATGACCAGAAGCCCGAAGGCGGCGAGGCGCGTGGTCAGCCCCAGCACCAGCAGGATGGGCAGCACGATCTCGGCGATGGACGAGCCCCAGGCCGCCACAAGCGGGAACGGGTAGTCATAGGCCTTGCCCATGATGTGCAGCTTGAACTCGTTTTGAAACAGCAACAGCGGCGTGGCCGAAAGCTTGAGGAAGCCATCCCACTTGGTAAGGCCGGAAAACCAGAATGGAATGGCCAGCGCCATGCGCAGGGCCAACGCCACCACGGGATAAGGCAGCACACGCGTGAGGGTGAGTTCGGCAGCGTTGAGGGAGGAGAGAATGCTCATGGGGTGGCTCGCAGACTGAGGGATTGGAAGGCCCCTGCTTCCACCATGAGTCTGATGGCGGCGGCAAGGTCGAAGCTGTCGTCGCAGGCAAAACCCTGCTCCGCCGCCTCTGCGAGGGTGACGCCGGAAGCGAGGGCGGAGAAGAAGCCATGGGCACCTTTCGGGATCGGCTTGACGATCACATCGAAACGGGGCCGGGTGAGCATCACCCATTCGGGGCGGGCCGGATCGGCCACGGCTGCACCTGCGGCCCTGTTGGCGGTGAAGATGGCATGCACGGCATAAGGCGAGGCCAGCAGGGCAAAGGCAGGATGAGGAGTGAGGCGCAGATCCGCCATCGCCGCCTCGTCAAGCCCGGCAAGTTCCTCCGGTGCGAGGGTCGGCGCATCGGCCGCGTGATAGGCCTGCCGCCACAACTGCTCGAGGCGTGCGACATCAGCAAGATAGGGATAGGCAGCGAGATCGTCCTGCGCCGCAAGATGGGCGGGGAAGTTCGCGCCATAGTGGAACAGCAGCGGCGAGCGCGGCGGATAGTCTTGCACGAACTGGCGGGCAAGGCCTGCGAAATAAGCCTCGCCCAGCAGGCGGCGGATGGCGGGGAAATTCGCTTCCAGCGCCCGCACCAGACCCACAGTCACGTTGTTGCGATAGACGGCATAACGCCGAGGCGTTTGCCCCTTCACCTGCACTGGCACGGAGACGGAGGGGTCCAGCAGTCCTGCAGCAAAGGCGGCTTCCACGCTCCTCTCAACCGGCATGGCGCAAATCCGGATGCGCGTCGGTGGCGTGGGCGGCGAGAATAGCGTCTGCCGCATCGGCCTCGGCCTTCAGCACTGCCCACTCCGGCACGTCATTGTCCCATTCGATCAGCGTCGGCGTGGGGCCGAGGGTGGCGATCACCTGCCCGTAAAGGGCCCAGACCTCTGACGACACCGGGCGGTCATGGGCATCGATCAGCAGCGGCTTGCCCTCGTCATCGGCTTCGGTCGCATGTCCGGCCAGGTGGATCTCGCACACCAAATGAAGCGGGAAATCCGCGAGGTAGCTTTCCGGCGAGAAGCCGTGGTTGGTGGCAGAGACAAAGACGTTGTTCACGTCCAGCAGCAGGCCGCAGCCCGTGCGCCGCGCTACCTCGCGGATGAACTCAATCTCGCCCATCTCGCAGTCGTTGAAGGTCACATAGGTGGAGGGATTTTCAAGAAGCAGCGTGCGGCCCAGCGTGTGCTGCACCTCGTCGATGTGCCGCACCACCCGCTTCAGCACGGCGCGGGTGTAGGGCACGGGCAGCAGGTCGTTGTAGAACGCCGTGTCATGGGTGGACCAGGCAAGGTGTTCCGATACCACCTGCGGCTCGTAACGCCGCACCAGCCGTTTGAAGCGCGCGAGGTGTTCACGGTCCAGCGGGCCCTCGCCGCCAATCGACATGGCGACGCCATGCAGGAAGATGGGATAATCGGCCCGCAGGCGCTCCAGCATGGCGAGCGGCGCCCCACCCTCGCCCATGTAGTTCTCGGCATGGACCTCGAAGAAGCCGACCTTGCGGCTGTCGGCAAGAATGGCGTCAAGATGCTCCGGCTTGAAGCCCGCGCCGGATTTCAGCGGCGTCGGGAAAATGGGCAGGCGCAAGGGTTGCACCGCTTGCGGGGGACGTGTCGCGCGCATCTCGCACCTGCCCTTTCTGTCGCCGTCGTCGCGTCAGGATCAGGCGGGGATGTCGCGGGTCAGCGGCTCAAGCGAGCCCTTGCGGTCACCGTCCAGCATCATGGAGGTGCAGGTGCCCTTGTCCACGTACTTCCACGAGTTGCCCTGGAAATCGACCTTGGAGGTTCCGGCGCAGGTGGTTCCGGCACCGGCGGCGCAATCGTTCTTGCCGGCCATGGCAACGCCATAGCACTTCTCCTTGCCGTCATCGGCAGCAGCCGGCGCCACGCTGAGGGAGGACACCGCAGCCGTCACGGCGGAGGCGAGGATGGCGGCGCTGAAAACGCGGCGGGTGGTGATCATGGGAGTCTCCTGTTGTTGTCATCATGCGGTTTCGCTCTGGAAGCCGTAGACGCAAGCTGACGGATCGCCCGATCAATTGGAAATAAACTCGACCCCGCAAACCATCACGGAGCGGTGAGCGCTTTCGTGATTGTGCCGTGAGGCATTACAGTTTGCGCGCCAACGTCAGGCCATCGGCGATGGGCAGCATGCAGTGCTGCACGCGGCCATCGCTGGCGATCTTGGCGTTGAGGGCGCGCAAGGCGGAGGTGTCAGCGTCCTGCTTGGCGGGGTCCGCCACGTCGCCACCCCAGAGCACATTGTCCACCAGCATCACCCCGCCCGGGCGCAGCAGCTTGAGGCCACTTTCATAATAGGCGTCGTAAGAGGACTTGTCGGCATCGAGGAAGATCAGGTCGAAGCGGCCCGCCTGCCCCTGCGCCAGCAGATCAGCCATGGCGGCATGGCCACCATCGAGACGCAAACCGATGCGCTCTTCCACCCCGGCGCGCAGCCAATAGCGGCGGGCAATGGCGGTCCACTCCTCGCTCACATCAACGGCGGTGATGCGGGCTTCGCAGGCCAGCGCCATCGCCAGCGTGGAGTATCCGGTGAAGGTGCCGATCTCGAGGATGTTCCGCGCCCCCATCAGCTGCGCCAGCAGCCCCATGAAGGCGCCCTGCTCCGGCGCGATCTGCATGATGGCATCTTCGCCCAGCTTGGCTTGCGTCTCCTCGCGCAGTTCTGCGAGGATGGCGGGTTCGCGCGCCGCATGGGCACGGTAATAATCAAGAACCGCGCCCTCAAGAACGACAGCGGTTGTGCTCATGATGCGGAAAGCTCCTTCGGGCGCTGCACGAAGCGGGTGTAGGCCCAGCCCACGCCGATGAGGCAGAGACCGAGACCGATGATACTGGCGATGCGCCACAGCCCGCCCAGTTCAAAGAGGTCGAGGGCAAAGACCTTCAGCACCGCCAGCACAAGGATGGCGAGCCCGGCGAGGCGGATGTTCTGCCGTTCCAGCTTGATGCCAGCGATGAAGATGGCGATGGCCGTGGCGATCCATGCCGCCGAAACGGCCCAGGATTCGGCATCGCTCTCAAACCATGGTGTAAGCGTTGCATCCTGGAAGAAGCGCTTCACCTGCAGGGTCACGAAGGCGATGAGCAGCACGAGCGCGAAAACGCCAAGGCCATCGCGGAACTTGGCCAAGCCCAACCCCTCCAGCTTGCGCGCCATCAGGGCGAGCAGCGGCACGGGTGCAAGATAGGCCAGCCACAGGCTGTTCACCAGCATGCCGCCCTCCACGCTGTCCCATGTCACCACCGGGTTGCGGAAGGTGAGGCCTGCCGCCAGCACGGCGCAGGAGGCCGCAAGCAGCGCCCGCGCGCCCCACAGCGAGATGAAGGACGAGAACATCTGCTGGCGGTAGGCCAGCCCATAGGCCGCACCCAGCCAGGCCAGCGCATGGGCCGACATTTCCAGAAGCCCCATGTGATCCGCCGCGATCCCACCGCCGATCAACACTCGCAGTTCCAGCGAAACAAGCGCAATGGCAAGCCCAAGCGCCAGACCTTCAAAGGCGGCACGGTAGCGGGCATAGCGTCCGTCCGTGAGCCAGCGTGAAGCAATCCAGAACAGCACCGCAGGCACACCGTAGCCATAGAGCACCCAGTGCGCGCCCAAGGGCAGGCCAGTGGGTTCGCCCCAGAATTCCCGGCCCACAAACAGGCGCACGGCAGCCAGGCTTGCAACCACCGCCGCCATCATGGCGAGCTCGGCGCGCTGCATGCGGCGCGTGGCGAAGGCCAGCGTCGCCGCCAGCAGCGCGGTGACCAGTGTCTGCCAGACGCCGTCAAACAGCCGGTCAATGGCAAAGAGGATGAGAAGGATTGCGCCCGCCGCCAGAACATCGGACGCGCGGCCCGCATCTTTCCAGATGCGGTCGGCCGTGGCCGCAAGTAGTGCGGCAAGCACCAGCGCGATGACAGCCCAGCTGATCTCGCCTTGCACGAAATCCGCCTTGCCCCAGGCGCCGAACAAGAACAGCACCGCCGCCCCGGATGCCAGCGCCGACCATGGCAGACGCTCGGCACGGCGGAAGACCCCGGCAAGGCCGATGGCGGTGAAAGCGGCGAGCGCCACGAACATGGCATTGCGGAAGCGCGGAGGTTCAATCAGGCCCGGTACGGTGGACCAGAGGCCGCGTTCATCCATGGCCCAGTCGTAGAAGCCGACTTCGGGCCAGGCCATCAGGACAATGAGTGTCGCAAGTCCCGCCGCCAGCGGCGCCGCCACCATGCCGCCGCGCAGCCAGCCGAAGGCGGTGATGGCAAGCATGCCGATGCCGAACAGCACCAGCGCCAGCATGGCATGGCCGGACTGCCAGACGAGGCCCGCGAGAACGAGGCCCGCAGCGATGCATCCGGCAATGGCGATCTGCATGGGCGGAGCGAGTTTTGCAGGGTCGGCCACAGAGCCCATGTCGCTGGCGAGAATGCCCCGGCCAACGGGGATGGCGACGGCTGCCGCGCCCATCAGCAGCGCAAAGGCACCTGCGGGCAGGATGTGCGATGGCTCGAACAGTCCGCCGTGAATCCACAGCAGCGACCAGAGCGTGGCACCCGCCAGCGCGGCAAAGCCCAGCCACCACCATGGCCGTGAGCGCAACTCGTAAAGCGAGGCGGCGATGATCACCAGCAAGTAGGCAAAGAAGCCGATGGCGCTGGGATGTTCGGAGGGCACCAGCGCCGGAGCGGCATAAGCTCCGACGAGGCCGAGCGCCGCGATGAACGGCCCCTGCCGCCGCGCCAGCCACAGCGCCGCCAGCCCCACCGCCACCAGCAGC
>CALMZX010000036.1 GCA_937870685.1 uncultured Alphaproteobacteria bacterium | reverse complement strand
TCGGCCATCTCTTCCGCGTCACCACCTTCGGCGAAAGCCATGGCCCCGCCATCGGTGCCATCGTCGATGGCTGCCCGCCCGGACTGGCGCTGACGGCGGAGGACATCCAGGTGTTCCTCGACAAACGCAGGCCCGGCCAATCGCGCTTCACCACCCAACGCCAGGAGCCGGACGCGGTGAAGATCATGTCCGGCGTCTTCGAGGATGAGCGCACCGGGGGCCAACGCACCACCGGGACGCCGATCATGCTGATGATCGAGAACGTGGACCAGCGCTCCAAGGATTATGGCGACATCCGGGACAAGTACCGCCCCGGCCATGCCGACCTCACCTATGACGCGAAATACGGCATCAGGGACTATCGCGGTGGCGGGCGCTCCTCGGCGCGCGAGACGGCGTCGCGCGTGGCGGCGGGGGCCGTGGCCCGCAAGGTCATTCCCAGTGTCAGCATTCGCGGTGCCCTGGTGCAGATGGGCCCGCACAAGGTCGATCCGAAGAACTGGGACTGGTCGGAGGTGGACCGCAATCCATTCTTCTGCCCGGACGCGGAAGCGGCAAAGATGTGGGAAGGCTATCTCGACGGCGTGCGCAAGGCAGGTTCGTCCATCGGTGCGGTGATCGAAGTGACCGCCTCGGGCGTGCCCGCTGGCTGGGGTGCGCCCATCTACGGCAAGCTCGACAGCGAACTCGCCTCGGCCATGATGAGCATCAACGCCGTGAAAGGCGTGGAGATTGGCGCGGGCTTCCATGCCGCAACCCTCTCGGGCGAAGACAACGCCGACCAGATCCGCATGCACCACGGCAAGCCGGAGTTCCTCTCCAACAATGCGGGCGGCATCCTCGGCGGCATCTCGACGGGGCAGGACATCGTCGTGCGTTTCGCCGTGAAGCCCACCTCCTCCATCCTCACGCCGCGCCAGAGCATCACCAAATCAGGCGAGGAAGCGGATGTCTCCACCAAGGGTCGCCACGACCCCTGCGTCGGAATCCGTGCCGTGCCCGTGGGCGAAGCCATGATGGCAATCGTGCTGGCCGACCAGTTCCTCCGCCACCGCGGACAGGTGGGCTAGCGTTTCCGCACAGCGGTCAACTGCTTCGCCACATACCAGCTCAGCGGGATGGCAAGCACAAAACCCGCTGCCGCTGCCGCGACAATCGGCATTGCCGTGCTATCCATCCGCATGGTGAGCACGGCGACAACACCAATTCCCATCAGCGTTGTGCCAATGATGGCAAAGAGCATCAGTGTGAGGCGCAGCATTGGTAACTCCATCAGTTATATTAGATGTTTCTAATATAACGCCACAAGCGGAGTGACGAAGTTGATTTGGGTCAATGCCCTCTGCGACGGCGCGTCACGCCTTGCGGGCCGCAAGCAGAAACTCGCGGTTGCCATCGCCGCCTTCAACAGGTGACGGCGCGAGGCCGTGCACCTGCCAGCCCCGCGCCGCGATGAAGCCAGACACGTCATCGCAGACCTTTTGCAGCAACGCCTCGTCCCGCACCACGCCACCCTTGCCCAACCCTTCTCGCCCCACCTCAAACTGCGGCTTGATGAGCGCGACCAGTTCCGTGCCGGGTGCAACGGCGGCGAGCAGCGGCGGCAAGGCGAGCTTCAGCGAAATGAAGCTGACATCACAGACAATCAGCGACACATCCCCCGTAACATCCGCTGGCGTGATGTCACGCGCGTTCAATCCTTCCCGCAGGGTGACGCGCGCATCACCTGCAATCTCCGCCGCCATCTGCCCGTGGCCCACGTCGATGGCGGTGACATGGGCGGCCCCAGCCTCCAGCAGAACCTGCGTGAAACCGCCCGTGGATGCGCCCAGATCGACACAGGATTTTCCTTTTGGATCAATCGGAAAGATGTCGAAGCTGCGACGGAGCTTGAGGGCGGCGCGTGACACGTAACGGGCACTGTCGTCAGCGAGGGTCAGCACGTCAGTGCCGCCCACTGTCTGCGAGGCCTTACGCGCCGGAGCGCCGTTCACCCGCACGACGCCGCGCAGCACCGCATCACGGCCACGCGCCCGGCTCTGCACCAGCCCGCGCGCCGCCAGCGCTTCGTCCAGCCGCAGTGAGGTCACTCGGCGTCCAGAGGCACGCGGCCTGTCGGATTGCCCTTGGGATCAAGCGTGATCTTCTCGATGCGCGCTTCCGCTTCGCGCAGCTTCGACTCGCAGTGCTTGCGCAAGGCCTCGCCGCGTTCATAGATGCGGATCGATTCTTCAAGATCGACCTTGCCACCTTCCAGCCGCGCGACAATCTCTTCGAGAGAAGCGAGTGCCTTCTCAAACGTCATGGCGGAAATGTCGTCAGGCGTGCTCATGCGTCGTCTTCCTCATCGTCGGTGTTTTCGGCCAGGGTTTCACTCAGACTCTCGCCGTGCAGCAGGGCATGCAGATGCACACCCACGGACCCTGCCAGCCCCTGCAGGTCATAGCCGCCTTCCAGCACCGAAACAACGCGCCCGCGCGCATGTGTATCGGCCACTTCCATGAGACGCAGTGTGGCCCAGGCAAAATCTTCTTCCGTCAGTTCCAGGCTGCCCAGCGGGTCGCGCACATGGGCATCAAAGCCGGCGGAGATGATCACGAGGTCCGGCCCGAAGGAATCAAGTGCGGGCAGGATGATGCTGTTGAAGGCCTCGCGGAACTGCTCGCCGCCATCACCCGCCCTGAGCGGCGCATTGAAGATGTTGCCCACACCCGTTTCACTGACGGCACCCGATCCGGGATAGAGCGGCATCTGGTGGGTGGAGCCATAGAACATGTCGGCATCGGCCCAGAAGATGTCCTGCGTGCCGTTGCCGTGATGCACGTCGAAATCCACAACCGCCACCCGCTCCGCGTCGTAGCGCTCGCGGGCATGAAAGGCGGCAATGGCGGCCTGGTTGAACAGGCAGAAACCCATGGCCTTGTTCTGTTCGGCATGGTGGCCAGGCGGGCGCAGCGCGCAGAAGGCATTGTCTGCCTCGCCACGGAACACCGCATCAACAGCTGCCGTGGCCGCCCCGGCGGCGCGCAAGGCCGCTTCCAGCGAGTGCGCCGACATGACCGTGTCGGCGTCGAGATATTCAAAGCCGCTCTCCGGTGCCATGGCAAAAATCCGCTGCACATGCTCCGGCGAATGGGCAAGCCGGAGCTGCGCCTCGGTGGCACGCGGCGCCTCGCGGCGCTGCACGGCGGTAAAATGGGGAGCCTCCAGGACTGAATAGACCGCCTTGATCCGGTCGATGCGTTCGGGGTGCCCGGGCGGGGTTTCATGCCGCAGGCTGGAGCGGTGGGTATAAACAAGTGTCGTCATGGCGCTGGTGTAGCCGAGGCCGCGCCCCGCTGCTATAGCGCGCGGCCATGAACCACACGGCAGGCAGGACAGCGGCTGTTGAACAGGCCGCAGAGGTGTTGCGTCAGGGAGGCCTCGTCGCCTTCCCGACCGAGACCGTCTATGGCCTGGGCGCCGACGCCTGCAATGATGCCGCCGTGGCGAAGGTCTTCGCTGCCAAGGGCCGCCCCAGCTTCAACCCCCTGATCGCCCACGTGACGGGACTCGCCGCCGCGGAAGCGCTGGGTGTCTTTCCGGTCGCGGCCCGCACGCTGGCGCAGGCCTTCTGGCCTGGACCACTGACCATTGTGGTGACGCGGCGGGAGAATTGCCCCGTCTCGCGCCTCGCCTCGGCAGGACTGCCCTCACTCGCCCTGCGCGTGCCCGCGCATCCGCTGGCGCTGGCGCTGTTGCAGGCCTTTGGCGGACCCGTGGTGGCCCCCAGCGCCAACGCCTCAGGCCGCATCAGCCCGACCACGGCTGCCCACGTCCGCGCTTCGCTTGGCGATGCCGTGGACATGATCCTCGACGGTGGACCATGTCAGGTTGGCGTGGAGTCGACGGTGGTCAGCTTCCTCCATGGCACACCGCGCCTGCTCCGCCCCGGTGGCCTTGCGCGCGAAACGATCGAGGCCTGTCTGGGGATGACGCTGTCGGAGGCAGGCGGCGGTCCATTGCACGCACCAGGACAGCTGGAAAGCCACTACGCGCCGCGCGCCACCTTGCGTCTTGATGCGGAAGCTCCGGCACCGGGCGAAACCTATCTCGGATTTGGAACACATGCCCACGGCCCCCACACACTTTCGGCATCCGGCAACCTGATCGAAGCCGCCGCCAATCTCTTCCGGTTGCTGCATGACCTGGATGCCCTTGGCATGAACCGGATTGCTGTTGCGCCCGTTCCCGCCACCGGCCTTGGCGAAGCCATCAACGACCGTTTGCGTCGCGCGGCGGCAGAGCGACCATCATGAGAAGACCTCCATCTACGGAAACACTGTCACGTCTCGCCGCCATCGTTGGCGAAAAGGGCGTGATCCGCGATGCCCACGGCAAGGAGCCTTACCTCCGCGAATGGCGTGACCTCTGGCATGGGGAGACACCGCTTATTCTCCGCCCGGCCAACACCGGGGAAGTGTCACGCCTCATGGCCATCGCCCATGAAACGGGAACGGCCATCGTGCCGCAATCCGGCAACACCGGATTGGTGGGCGGGCAGATTCCGAATGCCGATGGCAGCGAAGTGCTGCTCTCGCTTGATCGCATGACCCGCATCATCGCGGTGGATGCCGAGGATTTTTCAATCACGGTGGAAGCAGGTGCGACGCTGGCCTCGGTACAGGCGGCAGCGGCAGAACACGACAGGCTGTTTCCCCTGTCGCTCGCCTCTGAGGGCTCGTGCCGCATCGGCGGCAATCTCGCCAGCAATGCGGGAGGTGTGAATGTGCTCGCCTATGGTAACGCCCGCGATCTCTGTCTCGGACTTGAAGTCGTCCTTGCCGATGGCCGCGTGCTGAGCCAGATGCGCGCACTGCGCAAGGACAACACAGGCTATGACCTGCGCAACATCTTCATCGGCAGCGAGGGCACGCTTGGCATCATCACCGGAGCGGTGCTGAAACTCTTCCCGCGCCCGCGCCGCCACGACACGGCGCTGATCGCCGTGCCGTCGCCTCAGGCTGCCGTGAGCCTTCTGTCGCGCTTCAGGCAAAGCGCCAACAATGCGGTGGTAGCCTTTGAATTGATTCCGGAAATTGCCATCACGTTTGTGACGCGGCACATGGGCGTGACAAGCCCGCTGCCCGAAGGTTCGCCATGGTTTGTGCTGAGTGAATTCGCCGACGCCGCCGATGGTGTGATGGAACAGGCGCTCGCCGACGCCATGGAGGAAGGCCTCGTCAGCGACGCAGCGCTCGCGCAAAACGAAACCCAGCGCCTCTCCTTCTGGGAACTGCGCGAGAAGCTTTCGGATTCACAGAAGTTTGAAGGCGGCTCGATCAAGCACGATGTCTCGGTGCCTGTTTCACGCATACCGGCGTTCATTGCGGAGGCCATGCCAGCCGTCGAGCGCTTCATGCCCGGTTGCCGCTACATGTGCTTCGGTCACATCGGTGATGGCAACCTGCACTTCAATGTGTCGCAACCTGTGGGCATGGACAAGCAGGCCTACCTCGACCGCTGGCCGGAGATGAGCCGCATCGTCCATGATGTGGTGCTGGCCCAAGGCGGTTCGATTTCCGCCGAGCACGGCATCGGACAATTGAAGCGCGAGGACATGCGCCGCATCAAGTCGCCTGTCGAACTCGATGTCATGCGCGGACTAAAGAACCTGCTCGACCCCAAGGGCATTCTCAATCCCGGCAAGGTCCTGCCGGAGGAATGATCACAACAAATCCATCTGCCCACCGCCGCGCGCAGGCGGTGCCGCCTTCGGTTTCGGCGGTGGCGCGTTGCGGGCGATGACTGTTGGTTCCATCACGAAGTAATCGTCTGCGGCGGGGCGCATCAGCGGCACGATTTTCTCCACCTTCTCGTCCGAGCAATCGAGCCAGGCCTCAAAGTCCTGCGGATGGATGATCACCGGGCTGCGGTCATGGATGGTGGCGACCAGTGCGTTGGCGGAGGTCGTGATGATGGCGGCAGTTTCAAGCTCCGATCCATCCGCCCCCAGCCAGTGCTCCCAGATTCCGGCAAAGGCCATCAGCCCATCATCGGGCCGATGGATGAAGTAGGGCCGCTTCTTGCCTGGCACATCTCCCTCCCATTCATAGAACCCGTCAGCCGGAATGAGGCAGCGGCGGCGGCGGATGGCGTTGCGGAAACTGGGTTTCTCCAGCGCCGTCTCGCTGCGGGCATTGATCAGCGGCTTTCCGGGTGCCACCTCCTTGGCCCAGGACGGCACGAAGCCCCAGCGCACCAGCGCGAAATGCCGTTGCGTCCGGCCCTGCCGGACTATCGCCATGGGGCCGCCGGGCGTGACATGTTGCCGGGGCGGGAACTCCGGCATTTCAAGATAGTTGAAAAGGTTGCGCGCCTCTTCCGGCGAACGCCTGAAACTGTAAAGTCCGCACATGATGCAAGACCCTAGCAGTGCCCTTCCCGTCATCCAAGCCGCCTCCGCCTGCGTCTGGCGGAACGGCAGGGTGCTGCTGGCGCGGCGTGGCAAGACCCTGGGCAAGGGCACCTGGGCCTTTCCCGGCGGCAAGCTGGAAAGAGGCGAGACGGCGCTCGCGGCAGCGCACCGGGAGTTGCTGGAGGAAACTGGCATCTCAGCGGACCTGCGGGAGATGATCGGTGAATTCCGCATCGCCACGCCACAGGCCACCTTCCTGATCACCAGCTTCACAGGCCTCCATGTCTCAGGTGAAGCAGTGGCGGCCAGCGATTCCGATGCCGTGGCCTGGGTTACTCCCGATGAGCTTTCCGACTACCCTTTGGCCCCGAACATCAGCGCCGCCATCCGCCGCGCCAAGGCCTTGTTGATGCTTTGATGAAAACTTGCGCGTGCCCGTTAACCTTCAATTAAGGGATGACTCGCGGGGCGGGAGTGCTCTGCTAAGGTAAATCCACTGACGCCGCACCAAGTGATTGCCTGACAAAATCATGCTCAAACTCGACCACAAGCACGCCCCGCCCCTGCCTGCACAGGAGGCCAAACAGGTGGCTTTGCGCTACATTCTCGAGGCTTGGGAAGAGGCCGTGTATGACGGGCTGGACCCGGACACGATTGCCACCGCGGCAATCTTTGCGGCACTCTCGGACATGATTGCCGTCTATGGCGAAGAACCGGTGGCGCAGATGTGCGCGCGCCTGCCGGAGCGCGTGCGCCATGGCGAATTCACCGTGGGCAAGACGCAACAGTGATCAGATTTCACGCATCATGAAGGTGCTGTTGGGGTCCGGTTTGTAGCCCTCGAACGGCGCGCATTCCGTAAAACCGTGGCGCGCATAGAGTGCCCGGGCCGGCGCAAAGAAGTCAAAGGACCCCGTCTCCAGATAAAGCCGCGACAGCCCCATCTTCCGGGCCTCGGTCATGATGTGCTGCAGCATGGCAGCGCCCACGCCGGAGCGCCGCGCCGTCTTCAGCGTGTGCATGGACTTGATCTCGCCGTCGCTTGCATTGATCCGCTTCAGCGCGCCAACACCCATCAGCGTGTCACCGTCCCAGGCCGACCAGAAAGAAATGTCCGGCGCCTTCAGCCGGGACAGGTCAAAGACATGGGCCGAGCCCTTCGGCGTGACCGAGATGTTGGTTTCGAAATGGAACTTGAGCATGGCGATCACCTGCCCGTCGTCCAGTCCGCCTTCTGTGATGCGCAGACTCACGGCTTCACATCCACCACGACGCGGCCACGCGTCCTGCCAGCCACGATCTCCGCCGCCACGCGCGGCACGTCATCAAGCGTGACATGGGTGGTCAATGCCGCCAGCTTGCCCTTGTCGAGATCGCGGGCCAGCCGCTTCCAGCATTCCATGCGGCGCGGCAGCGGCGTTGTCACGGAATTGACGCCAATCAGGCGTACGCCGCGCAGGATGAAGGGCGCAACCGACGTCGGCAGATCCATGCCGCCCGCGAGACCCGTGGCCGCGACCGCGCCTTCCGGCAGAACCTGCGAGATGGCGTTGGCGAGCATCACCGAGCCCACCGTGTCCACAACGCCAGCCCAGCGGGCCTTGGCCAATGGCTTCACCGGACCCTGCAATTCCTTGCGGTCGATGATCGAGCTGGCACCCAGCGACTTGAGGAAGGCTTCCTCCTCCGGACGGCCCGTGGCGGCCACCACGTTGAAACCCAGCTTGGAGAGAATGGCGACCGCCGTGGAACCGACGCCACCCGCCGCACCCGTGACCAGCACTTCACCCTGCGACGGCACAACGCCCTGCTCTTCCAGCGCCATCACGCACAGCATGGCAGTGTAGCCTGCAACACCCACCGCCATGGCATCGGCGGTGGTGAAGCCATCCGGCAGCGGCACCAGCCAGTCACCATTGACCCGCGCCACTTCCGCATAGCCGCCATAGTGCCCTTCACCCACGCCCCAGCCGCCCAGCACCACCTTGTCGCCGGGTTTCCATGCGGGATGGGAGGAGGAGCGCACCGTTCCGGCAAGATCGATGCCCGGCACCAGCGGCCAGCGCCGGATGATCGGCCCCTTGCCGGTGATGGCGAGGCCATCCTTGTAGTTCACAGACGAGTGCGCCACGTCGATGGTGACATTGCCTTCCATCAGGTCGGCTTCGGTCAGGTGGACAAACTCCACCTTCTGGCCGTCATCGGTCTTGCTCACGAGGATGGCACGAAAACTGTCACTCACGATGTCTGCTCCGGTTGAAGGGATTCGGTGAATTGCGCGGGCTGGCCTGTGGCTTGTCCCAGGATTTCCCCCTGCCACATGGCGCAGGTGCCGCGGATGAAGGTGCCAACGGGCCAGCCCGTGACGCGTTCGCCATCATAGGGCGTCCATTTGCTGCGGCTTTCGATCCAAGAATCGCGGATCGTCTCGCTGCGCGACAGGTCGACGATGGTGAAATCGGCGTCATAGCCCTCGGCAATGCGGCCCTTGCGCGAAAGACCGAAGATGCGCTGCGGCCCATGCGAGGTGAGATCAACGAAACGCTCCAGCGTCAGCCGACCCTGGTTGACGTGGGTCAGCATGACGGGAACAAGCGTCTGCACTCCGGTCATGCCAGAGGGAGATTGCGGATAGGGCTTTGCCTTCTCCTCCAGCGTATGCGGCGCATGGTCGGAGCCCAGCACATCCACCAGACCGGAGCGGATGGCGCGCCAGAGGCCTTCGCGGTGCAGCTTGTCCCGCACCGGCGGGTTCATCTGCAATTTCGTGCCAAGCCGCGCATAGTCTTCTGCGGACAGTGTCAAATGGTGCGGCGTCACCTCCACGGTGGCCACATCTCGGTATTGCGCCAGCAGCGGCAATTCATCCGCCGTGGACACATGCAGGATGTGGATGCGCTTGCCATGCTTGCGGGCAATCATGCAGAGACGCGTGGTGCAAAGCACGGCTGCCTCCACATCACGCCAGACCGGATGGCTGGCAGCATCTCCCGCCACCTGATGACCGACGCGATCAAGCAGTCGAAACTCGTCTTCGCTGTGGAAGGCCGCACGGCGCGACAGACGGGCGATGATCTGGTCAAGGCCCGCGTCATCATCAACCAGCAGGTCGCCCGTCGATGAGCCGGCAAAGACCTTGATTCCGGCAGAACCTTCAAGTTTCTCGAACTGGGGGATGTCCGAGATGTTCTCGCGCGTTCCACCCACGTAGAAGGCGAAATCGCAGAACATCCGGTTTTTCGCCCGCGCCACCTTGTCGGCCAATGCTGCGGCGCTGGTGGTTGTGGGCTTGGTGTTGGGCATTTCGAAGACAACAGTGACCCCGCCCGCGACGGCGGCGCGGCTTCCCGTTTCAAGGTCTTCCTTGTGGGTTGGGCCAGGCTCGCGGAAATGCACCTGGCTGTCGATGACGCCCGGGAGAATGTGCAACTTGCGGCAGTCCCGCACCTCCGCGGCAACAATCCCCGCGAGATCGCCCACGGCCACGATGCGGCCCCTGTCCACGGCAATGTCGCGCACGCCGGTGCCATCCTGGTTGACCACGGTGCCACCCTTGAGGATGAGATCAACCTGTCGTGACATGACGTCCCTTTCTTGCCTGCGCTGCAAGGCTTTCGTAAAGGGGATGCGGAAACGACGCAAGGCACATGGCTTCACCTTTCGCAGCACAGATTCTCCCCAACCGCGCCATCATCCGGCTGACGGGTGAGGCGCCGCTTGGTTTCCTGCACAACCTGCTGACCTGCGACTTGCTGAACCTGCCGGAGCGCATCTGGGCCTATGGCGCGCTGCTGTCACCACAGGGCAAGATTCAGCACGACGTTTTCGTCATCCATGACGGCGGCATGGTCTACGTGGATTGCGCGGTTTCACAGCGGGATGGATTGATGCAAAAGCTGAAGTTGTACCGCCTGCGCGCCCGGATCGAGATTGCTCCCGATGACGAACAGGCCGTCGCCGTGGCAACATCCGAAGGTCTTGCCTCAGCCGACCCGCGCCTGCCTGGCATGGGTCCGCGCGCCATCGTCAAGGCCGGCAGTCTTGTCCCCGGAACAGGATACGACGCCACCCGCGTGGCGCTCGGCCTCGCTGACAGTGAGGCCGACATCGGTGAAAACCTGTTGTTCCCCCATGAAGCCAATCTGGACCAATTGCAGGGCGTCAGTTTCAGCAAGGGCTGCTACGTCGGCCAGGAGGTGGTCTCCCGCATGCAGCACCGCAGCACCGCACGCAGCCGGATTCTTCCTGTCAGCGGTGATGGGCCCTTGCCGTCAAAGGGCACGGAGATCCATGCTGGTGATGTTCGCATCGGCGAACTGCTTTCTTCCGCCGGAGATTTGGGGCTGGCCCTCTTGCGGCTTGACCGGCTGGCAGAAGCGGCGGCACCGCTGCTGGCAGGTCCTGTCAGGCTCTCGGTACACAAGCCCCGTTGGATGGATATTCCGCTTGTCATACCGGATAGTGCCGCATGAGCGCGCGCCTCCATGACGACGGCAGGGGCCGATGCCCGTGGTGTGGCGCAGACGCGCTCTACGTGCACTATCACGACACCGACTGGGGCGTGCCAGAGTTTGACTCACGCGCCCTCTTCGAGAAACTCATCCTCGACGGCTTTCAGGCCGGGCTTTCGTGGATCACGATCTTGCGCAAGCGCGAGAATTTCCGTGCCGCCTTTGATGGCTTCAAGCCCGAAATCATGGCGCGCTACGATTCCCGGAAGATTGAAAGCCTGATGCAGGATGAAGGCATCGTGCGCAACCGGCTCAAGATCGAAGCCGCCGTGACCAGTGCACAGGCCTATCTCGCCATGCCGGACTTTTCGGCCCACCTCTGGGGTTTCCTCGACGGCGCGCCAAAGCAGAACAGCTTCCGCCGCATGAGCGACGTGCCCGCACAGACTCCGCTGGCCGAGAAAATCTCGAAAGACCTGAAAAAGCGCGGCTTCCGCTTTGTCGGGCCGACAATTGTCTATGCCTTCATGCAGGCCTGTGGGCTTGTGAATGATCACCTGGTGGACTGCCATCGCCACACCGAAGTGAAGTCCCTTTCCCGCCGATGAACACACCGCCACCCCGCGCCTGGCAGCGCATGCTCTCCGGCCGCCGCCTCGACCTGCTCGATCCGTCTCCCCTCGACATCGAAATCGAGGACATTGCCCACGGCCTCGCCCGCGTGGCCCGCTGGAACGGGCAGACGCGCGGCGACCATGCCTTTTCCGTGGCCCAGCACTGCGTCGTCGTCGAAGCCGTGTTCAGCCACCTGACTCCCGCCGCAAGCCGCGCCGAGCAGCTGGTCGCCCTGCTCCACGACGCCCCGGAGTATGTGATCGGCGACATGATCTCGCCCTTCAAGGCGGCGCTGGGCGTGGACTACAAGGCTTTCGAGAACAGGCTGCTGGCGGCCATCCATCTCCGCTTCGGCCTGCCGGCGTCCGTGCGCAGCGAACTCGTTGACCAGATCAAGCAGGCAGACCGCATTGCCGCCTATCTGGAGGCAACGCAGCTGGCCGGTTTCTCCGTGGATGAGGCCCGCCGCTTCTTCGGCAACCCGCGCGGCCTGACAGGGCTTGCCCCGGAATTCAGCCATGCGCTCATGCCTCTGCCTGCGACCAAAGCGGCATCGCAATATCTTGCCGCTTTTGCCAAACTGCAGGCAGGATCATGATCATCGTCACCAACCTGCGCGACAGCCATGCGCAACTTGCCAAACACCAGGCGGGGCGCGCCATCAGCATCCTGAGCCCGGACACGCCGCATCCGGAATTTCCGGCTCTGCAACAGGGCCAGCACTTGCGCCTCACTTTTCACGACGTGGCCCTGGATGGTGGCGGACTCGAAGGACCAAAGCGCCGCGACGCCGAACGGCTGGTGGAGTTCATTGCGGGCTGGGACCGCAAGTCCCCGCTGCTGATTCACTGCTGGGCCGGGATCAGCCGGTCAACAGCCGCCGCCTACACGGCACTCTGCCTGCTGCGTCCGGACGAAAGCGAGGCCGGGCTTGCCCAGGAACTGCGCGAAGCCTCACCGTCCGCCACGCCGAACCGCATGATCGTTTCGCAGGTGGATGAGATTCTGGGCCGCGAGGGCCGGATGCTGGAAGCCATCGCCGCCATTGGCCGAGGGGCTGACGCGTTCGAGGGACGGCCATTCACCCTGCCCGTCCCCATGGCCTGAATCACGAACAACAAAAAAGGCGCCCGTGGCGCCCTTGATGCGGTGCGAACTAGCCGACCTGTCAGCCGTCCGTATAGAAAATGTGGGTTCCGATCTTCACCAGCTTGCGCATGGACTTGGCCCAGCGCGGCTTCACGTAGTCGGCGTGATAGTTGGTGGCCTGGCTCATGGCCTTGCCCATGTTGACATCACCGTTGATGGCCTTCTGCGCAATACGCTTGGAGCGGGACCATGCGGCCGGGCTCTTCACATCATCAGGCATGCCGTCGCAGGCAAACGAGAACTGGCAGGAATTGCGGCGTTGCGAGCCCTGATAGACCACGCCGCAGATCGTCTTGGGATAGGCCGGGTCCTTGGTCCGGTTCAGGATGACCTTGGCAACCGCCAGCTGGCCCATCTCTGACTCGGAACGGGCTTCAAAATAGACGGCCCGGGCAAGGCAGTTCTCTTCCGCCATCTGCAGGCGGCGCTTGGCGACCTGCTTCTTCTTCTCGGTCTTGGAAATTGTCAGGCTCTCGTCCGTCTCGGCAGGTTTCGCGGCAAGGGCCAGTTTCTTCACCGCCTTGGCCGAAACATCCTGTTCAGCCTTGAGGTTGACGGAGGCGGGCTCAATGCGGATGCGCTTGTCCTTGGCGGCAGAGGCAACAGCCTTTTTCTTCAGTAGCAGGCCATCTTCGGACACAGCGACGGTCTCGCCTGCATCCGGCAAGAACAGGTCACCCTTGCCGTCGGTCTGAACCGTCTGCCTGCGCAGGGTCGCGAGGGCAACGGACGGGAAAGTCTCATCTTCCGGCAGCAGGGAACTCTTGCTGGAAAGCTCGGTCGTCTGCGGCAGGGAGGGCATGACAGGCGTGGAGGCAATGGCAGCATCCGCCGTGTGCGCGGAAGCATTTCGTCCAATGTAATGGCCAGCGAAGGCAAATGCGGCGACCAACATCAGACCGCCAAACACGATCGGGGAATACTCGGCAAGCGCGCTGCGCGGTTCCTCGACATCATAGTCGAAGGAATCGTCTACCCAGCTCCGTCGCCCGCGATATTCCGGTGCCTTCAACTTCCCGCTCCGAACTTGTTGCCTGCGAGGTTCCTATGCGGAAGCCACGCCTGCTACCAGTACAATACTACGGTTCCCGTTTACCACAGGTTAACCACGACCGGCAACCCGAAATGGCCATTTCCGGGCCACTTTTTTGCCTTCTCTTAGGCATGGTTAACATGCTGATTCAGATCAGTTTTGCATGGATTTTCGCAGCGCCGCCTGGGCTGCGGCAAGACGCGCGATCGGCACCCGGAAGGGCGAACAGGAAACATAATCCAGTCCCTCGGACTCACAGAAGGCAATGGATTGCGGGTCACCGCCATGCTCGCCGCAAATGCCTAGATGGATGTCCGGACGCCCCGCCCTGCCCCGCTCCACCGCGAGATGGACAAGTTCGCCGACGCCATCCACATCCAGAGTGACAAACGGATCGGCGGGGAAGATGCCCTTGGAAGCATACTCGCCGATGAAGCGGGCGCTGTCGTCGCGGCTGATGCCAAAGGTCGTCTGCGTCAGGTCATTGGTGCCGAAGGAAAAGAACTCGGCCGATTGCGCGATGTCCGCCGCCTTCAAGGCGGCGCGCGGCAATTCGATCATGGTGCCGACGCGGTAAGCGAAGGTCAGGCCGGTTTCGCGTTGCACCTCTGCTGCGGCGGCATCAATGCGGGCCTTCACCAGGTCCAATTCGGTGCGCGACACCACCAGCGGCACCATGATTTCCGGAATGGGCGGCTTGCCGGTTGACTTTGCGACGTCCGCCACCGCCTCGAAGATGGCGCGCGCCTGCATGTCCACGATCTCGGGATAACTGAGAAGGAGGCGCACGCCACGGTGGCCCAGCATGGGATTCTGCTCGCGCAGGTCCTGGATGCGGCGGCGGAGCAGCGTCACATCGGCATTGAGCGCGCGGGCCAAAGCATCAATGTCGGTACTCTCTTCCGGCAGGAATTCGTGCAGCGGCGGATCGAGCAGACGCAAAGTGACCGGCAAGCCGGCCATGATCTCGAACAGCGCGGCAAAATCCGCCCGCAGCATGGGAAGCGCCTTGGCCAGCGCCGCGCGCCTGTCACGCTCCCGGTCGGCGAGGATCATCTCGCGGATGGCGACGAGACGGTCGCCTTCGAAGAACATGTGCTCGCTGCGGCACAGGCCAATGCCTTCCGCACCGAAATCACGGGCCATGCGGGCATCCTGCACGGTTTCCGCATTGGCGCGCACCGCCATGCGCCGGTGCCTGTCGGCCCAGCCGAGAAGTGTGGCGAAATTGCCGGACAGCTCCGGCGGACGGATGTTCACGGTTCCCTTCAGGACCTGGCCCGTGGCACCGTCGAGCGTGATGATGTCACCGCGCTTGAGGGTGAAGCCGGGGCCGGTGAGCGTGCCTGCGCCCGCATCAATGCGAAGTGCCGATGCACCTGATACACAAGGCTTTCCCATGCCGCGCGCAATGACCGCAGCGTGCGAGGTCATCCCACCGCGTGTGGTCAGAACGCCTTCCGCCGCATGCAATCCGCGAATGTCCTCCGGCAGGGTTTCCGGCCGCACCAGGATGACGCGCACGCCATCCGCCGCAAGGGCCCGGGCTTCCTCCGCGTCGAAGAGAATGGCACCCGACACAGCCCCCGGAGAGGCCGGAAGGCCCGAAGCCAGCACACTGCGCTTGGCCTCGGGATCGATGGTGGAGTGCAGCAGCTGGTCCAGCGACAACGGATCAATGCGGAGCAACGCCTCCGTTTCGCTCATCGCGCCACTTCGCACGAAATCCGTGACGATCTGCAGCGAAGCTGAGGTTGAGCGTTTGCCAGGCTTGGCCGACAGGAACCACAGGCGCCCATGCTCGACCGTGAATTCCACCTCCACCGCATCACGCAGCTTGGCTTCCAGCGCGGCAACTCCCTGCTCCAGCGCGGCAAATGTCTGCGGCAGGAGCGATTGCAGGCTGTCACTTCCTCCATTGCTGAGCGGCAGGAGCGGCCGCAGGCGGGCCTGCAGGTCGGGTCCCTGCGCCTGTGGCAGGAATTCGCCCGCCATGGCAGCCACACCCGTTTGCGGGTGGCGCGACCAGGCGCGGCCAACGCCACTGTCATCCCCGGCATTGCCGAAAACCATAACCTGTACAATGAGGGCGAGGCCTGCATCCTCCGCCACGCCATGGATTTTGCGCTGGGTCTTGGCGCGCGGCGCATTCCACGCCCGCGCCATGGCGGTGAGTGTACTCAGCAACTGCTGGCGCACATCTTCCTGGAACGGCTGGTCGTTGTTGCTTTCAAACTGCGCCTTGAAGCGGGCTGCGATCTCGCGGGCGTCCGAGCCCCGCAACTCGGCATCCGAGACATAGCCGCGCTCCTCCTTGTAGAGCGCCAGCACGTCCTCAAAGGCCGCCGGATCGTCACCCAACACGGTGTGGGCGTAGTTCTGGATAAAGCGGCGGTAGCACTCCTGCGCGAACCGCACATCATTGCTTTCCTTCGCCAGCGCCTCCACCGTCACGTCATTGAGGCCGACATTGAGCACGGCTTCCACGGCACTAGGCACGCCCACTGGCACACTGGGCCGGACCGCCAGCAGCAGCGGCTTCTCCGCCCCGCCGAAACGGCGCCCCGTGGCGGCCTCCAACTGGGCGATGGCCTCGTCCAGCCTGTCCGCCAGGGCAGGCTTCACCCCTTCGCCAAGGCTGCGGCAGGCAGCGACCGGAAGGGCAAAGCCCGGCGGCACGGCGAGCGACAATCCTGCAAGGCTGCACAGCTGCGTGGCCTTGGCACCAAGCGCCGCCGCATCGGCTTCCGTGGAGGAGCCAAGCTGGCAGAACAGGAGGGAGTCGGGCGTTGTCATTGTTGCGGTGCAGCAAAGCCGTTCAGGACCGCCCGGTCAAGCGCTCCGTGCACAGACAATGAATGCGGCGGTGAATCAGGCCGTGGCGGCGGAGGCCGGAAGCGACGGCGCCCGGTTGCGGAACACCAGCCAGAAGGCCACCGACATGTTGGCGAGGTTCCAGGCAATGCCATGCAGGAAGGCCCAGGCATAGGAGCCCGTGAGATCGTAGATCTCGCCCGAAAGCCAGCCCCCCAGCGCCATGCCCAGAACCGTTGCCGTGAGCACAAGCGAGATGCGGAAGCCCGCTTGCCGCGCCGGGAAATTGTCGCGGATGATCAGCGCATAGCTCGGCACGATGCCGCCCTGCGACAGGCCGAAGAAGGCGGAGACGATGTAGAGCGACACCAGCCCGTCAAAGGGAATGTAGAACAGCAGCGCCAGGCATTGCAGCAGCGAGCCGATGATGAGCGTGCCAACACCGCCGATCTTGTCGGCGAGGTAGCCCGAGGCAAAGCGCGAGATGACGCCAAAGCCCAGCATGAGGGAGAGCATTTCCGCACCCCGCGCCGTGCCATAGCCCAGGTCGGCGCAATAGGCGATGATGTGCACCTGCGGCATGGACATGGCGACACAGCAGGCAAGGCCTGCGAAAATCAGCAGGCCCTGCAGCACCGGCGTGCCATTGGGCTCGCGCGTGAGCGAGGCAGGTGCCGGCCGCTCCTCCAGCGAAGCGCGCGGCCGCAGCAGCAGCGACAGTGGCAGCATCAGCACCACACTCACGATTCCGATGAAGATGTAGGAGTTGCGCCAGCCCCATTGTTCAATCGCGTAGGTCAGCGCCGGTGGCCAGATGGTGCCGGCGAGATAGTTGCCGCTGGCGACGATGGCGACGGCAATGCCGCGCCGCTTCTGGAACCAGAGGGAAATGTCGGCAACCAGCGGCCCAAAGGTGGTGGCCACGCCAAAGAGCCCGATGATGCCCGCCTGTGCCGCCACGAAGGTCCAGTAGTTCGGCGCATAGGCACAGGCGATAAAGCCGATCCCCAAAAGGATGGTGCCCGCGAACATCGGCACCATGATTCCGAAGCGGTCAGCGAGCCGCCCCATCAGGATGCCGCCCGTGGCAAAGCCGATCATCGTCATGGTGTAGGGGAAGGAGGCACCCGAACGGTCGATGCCGAATTCCTGCTGGATCACAGGCAAGGTGATCACCGCCGCCCACAAGCCGATGCCGCCGATGGTCGCCAGTGCCAGCGACACCAGCACACGGAACCAGGAATAGCGCGAGTCAGGGGCGTGGATCATGGGGCCCGCATATCACGGCAGCGCGCCCCCGCGTAGGGCCAGCGCAAAGGAACTGCCCCGCATGCCAGGTGCATCGATTGTTACTATGGGTGGAATGTTTTTGCATGTCGTCACCCTCCACGCATGTGGAGGGCGTGTCTTTGCCAGAGTGATCGGCGCCAGCGTGCGGAGCTCAAAGACTTATGGCCCACATGCGTGGGCCATGACGGAGGAATCGGAAGGCCTACCCCTCGATCTTGGAGAAATCCGCCACTTCCGCGCAGGCCTCGCGGATGCGGTTGAGGAGGCGCAGGCGGTTGACGCGGAAGGTCTGGTCCTTGTCGTTGACGGTGACACCCTCGAAGAAGGCATCGACGGGCGCGCGCAGCTTGGCAATCGCCTTCATCGCTGCCTCGAAATCCTCATTCTCGACAGCCTTGCGCGCCTGCGCCGAAGACGCGGTGATGGCGGAATGCAGCGCCTTCTCCTCGCCCTTGATCAGCTGCTGCGGATTGACGTCGCCGGAATAGGTCGTGCCGTCCTTCTTCTCCTCGATGCGGAGAATGTTGGCCGCGCGCTTCACACCCGCCAGCAGGTTCTTGCCGTCATCGGTTTCAAGGAACGACGACAGCGCCTCGACCCGCTTCACCACCATCAACAGGTCGTCCTGACCGCCGAGCGAGAACACCGCGTCGATCAGATCATGACGCGCGCCCTGGTCTTTGAGATAGACCTTCAGGCGGTCGGCGAAGAACCAAAGTAAGTTAGTGACAGTACTATTTCCTGGAGGGAGTTCAATGTAATCTTCGTTGTGGAAGACAATCGAGAATTCTTCTGAGCGACGCGGTTGCCAATTCAAAAGCCGAACTGAGAATAGCCGCATATGCGATAGGCCAGCTTCATCTTGTAGCACACCGACTTCCTTGTCTAGTTCATAGACCAGACCGGACGACAGTAACTTCTGGAACAACAACTCAATGTGTCTACTAACAACACCTCGCAACGGAATCCGGACGCCATACTCCAGAACAATCCGGATCACTCCCAACGCTGCCCTGCGCAGGGCGTAAGGGTCCTTCGATCCCGTCGGCTTCTCGTCAATCGCCCAGAAGCCCACCAGCGTGTCCAGCTTATCGGCCAGCGCGACCGCCATGCCGACCTTGGATGCGGGGATGTTGTCGCTCGGGCCTTGCGGCTTGTAATGGTCGCGGATGGCATCGGCCACCTCGGCGTCGTGGCCCTGATCCAGCGCATAGTAACGGCCCATGAGGCCCTGCAGTTCCGGGAATTCACCCACCATGCCGGTGACGAGATCAGCCTTGGCAAGGCGCGCCGCCAGCTTTGCCTTCTCCACATCGGCACCAATGGTCTTGGCAATTTCACCGGCCAGCGCCTCGATGCGCTTCACGCGCTCGCCTTGCGTGCCGAGCTTGGCATGGAAGGTGATGGCATCGAGCTTCGCCAGTTGGTCCTCAAGCTTCACCTTGCGGTCCTGGTCCCAGAAGAACTTGGCGTCCGAGAGACGCGCCGCGATCACCTTGTTGTTGCCGCGGATGATTTCCTTGCCGCCATCACTGGCCACGATGTTGGAGACCAGCAGATAGCGGTTCGCGAGCTTGCCCGTCTTGGCGTCCCGCAGGTTGAAGCATTTCTGGTTGTTCTTGATGGTGGTGATGATCACCTCCGGCGGCACGTCGAGGAAGGCCGCATCGAAATCGCCCATCAGCACCACGGGCCATTCCACCAGGCCTGCGACCTCTTTCAGGAGCGCCTCGTCCTCGATCAGTTCCAGGCCCTGCGCCATGGCAAGGGTGCGCGCATCATGGCGGATGCTCTCGGCGCGCACGTTCGCGTCGACGATCACATGGGCCTTGTGCAGCTTGTCGGCATAATCCTCGAAGCGCCGGACCTCCACCGTCCCCTTGGAGAGGAAGCGGTGGCCGCGCGTGCTGTTGCCGCTGCGGATGCCATCCACATCAAAGGCAACGACCTCGCCATCGAATGTGCAGATGATGGAATGAAGCGGCCGCACCCAGCGCAGCGTGCCCGATCCCCAGCGCATGGACTTGGGCCACGGGAACTTGCGGATCACCTCCGGCACCAGTGCCGCGATGATCTCGCTGGCGGCGCGGCCATCCTTCTTGATCACGGCGATGTAGAAGGCACCCTTCTTGTCCTCCTGCCTCTGCAACTGCTCGAGCGAAAGCCCGGTCGAGCGCAGGAAGCCGTCGATGGCGGCCTGAGGTGCGTCCACCTTCGGGCCCTTGCGCTCCTCGCGCGTATCAGCGGCCTTGGCATTCAGGCCTTCGACCGAAAGCACAAGCCGACGCGGCGTGGCATGCACCTGGGCACCCTCATAGGTGAGGCCTGCCTCCACCAATCCGTTGGTGATCAGCGATTTCAGATCATCCCCCGCCTTCGCCTGCATGCGCGCCGGGATTTCCTCGGAGAAAAGTTCGAGAAGGAGTTCAGCCATCACACACGCCCTCCCGCTGTCTTGCTCCAGGCATCGCAGCAGGCTTTCGCCAGTTCACGCACCCGCAGGATATAGGCCTGCCGTTCCGTGACCGAGATGACGCCGCGCGCATCGAGCAGGTTGAAAGTGTGCGAGGCCTTGATGCACTGGTCGTAGGCCGGAAGCGCCAGCTCGTGGCGGCTTTCGTTTTCGCCCGCCGTCAGCAGCGCCCGGCATTCCTTCTCGGCATCGATGAAATGCTGGTGCAGGATGGCCGTGTCGGCATGCTCGAAATTGTAGCGCGAATATTCCTGCTCGGCCTGCAGGAAGACATCGCCATAGGAAATGCGGCCCTCGCCCTCGGCGCGGCCGTTGAAGTTCAGGTCATAGACGTTGTTGACGTTCTGCACATACATCGCAAGCCGTTCCAGGCCATAGGTGAGTTCACCCGAAACCGGCGAACAGTCGAGGCCGCCCACCTGCTGGAAATAAGTGAACTGCGAGACTTCCATGCCGTCGCACCAGACTTCCCAGCCCAGCCCCCAGGCCCCCAGTGTCGGGCTTTCCCAATCGTCTTCCACGAAACGGATGTCATGCAGCTTCGGATCAAGGCCGATGGCCGCGAGCGAGCCCAGGTAAAGCTCCTGCAGGTCCGGCGGCGATGGCTTCATGATCA
This sequence comes from uncultured Alphaproteobacteria bacterium, assembly GCA_937870685.1. Lineage (GTDB taxonomy): Bacteria > Pseudomonadota > Alphaproteobacteria > Rhizobiales > Aestuariivirgaceae > Aestuariivirga. The sequence goes on along the minus strand of CALMZX010000036.1, from coordinate 6,005 downwards.
CCTGATACTGGTAGTAGTGCTGCAACCGGTTGGGGTTCTCGCCGTAGCGGCCGTCCTTCGGGCGGCGCGAGGGCTGCACATAGGCGGCGTTCCAGTGCCGCGGCCCCACCGAGCGCAGCGTCGTGGCCGGATGGAAGGTGCCTGCCCCCACTTCCATGTCATAGGGCTGGAGGATGACGCAGCCACGCTCGCCCCAATACTGGTGCAGCGTGAGGATGAGGTCCTGGAAGGATTTCGTCGGATGCAAAGCCATGTCGCGCCGCATAAAGGCGGCAGGCCGGAGGGTCAAGGGAAGGCGTTGCCGCAAGACCATGCACGAGAGTGGCGCAACTTACATCAGCAGATACGGAATGCTCTTCATTTCCGTCACCCCGGCGAAGGCCGGGGCGGGGCTCCGGTTGCAGCAAAAGCCCGGTCCCGGCCTACGCCGGGATGACAGAGTAAGTGTTTTACAAAACTGAACGGTGGCCCCACGCCCTGAACCTCGCACCAGACCATGAAAACAGGGGTAGGACCGAAAGGCCAATATCCTCCCTCACCCCGCCTTGCGGTACACGTGTGCGCGCGTGGTGAAGCCGGATTCAAGTGGCGAGAATGGCAGCGGGCGGTAGATGGGGGTGGTTTCGACGGCAGCGAGTTTCTTCGCCCGCACCAGCCCGTCCAGCACCTGACCGAAACCCTGCTCCTCCCAGATGATGGTGCCGACAGTGAACAGCAGGAATCCGCCGGGTTCGAGGATGCGCGTCAGTTCATGGAAGGCGGAGGCCGGCGCATGGCCTGTTGTGAAAGTGCCAGTGGAGAGGATGGCATCAAAGGCCCCATCCGGAAAGTCCAGCGCCTCGCCCAGCACACCTTTGCGCAGGTCCACATAGCACTCCCGTGCCCGTGCCTTCGCCAGCATGCCCTCCGACATGTCGAGGCCGGAGAGATTGTTGTAGCCGAGGAGCGAGAGAATATTGCCGATGGCACCCGTGCCAACACCCGCATCCAGGATGGCAGCATCGCGCGATGGCACATGCCGCGCCACAAGGCCCGTGATGATCGGTGCGTGAAGATAGCCGACATGCTGGAGATCGGCATCATAGCTCTCCGACCAGGAATCATAGAGCTTGCGCAAATCCTCGCGGCCGGACGCCTGATAGACCTGTTCCAGCCAGCGGTCGGTTTCGTCCTTGCCCATGGAGGCTCAGTCTTCGGCGTAATAGACGCCGGTGGCGGGATCCTGCTTCAACCGCTTGAACTCCGCCGGATCGCGCATGTCTTCGCGCTTCACGCGCGCGGCGTCGGCCTGCTTTTCAATGGCACCCACCATCTTCTTGAAGGCGTAGCCTGCAAGCATGGCGGCACCCGCCGCAAACAGTGATTTGACGAAACGCATGGGCTTTTCACTCCGGAAGGGAGTCCTCTCTGGCGGCCATTATAGGCCAAAACGTGACCACCATGCACGCCTTTCCAGCGCGTCCAGGGCGGCCTCCGGAAGATCAGACGGATTGGCCATCCCAATCCGTCGCAGTCCCCAGCCACTGGCAGCGGAAATCACCTTGATCTGGACTTTCTCGCCGAATTTCCGGCGCAGGACATCGTTCAGGTGGCCAACGCCGTCGGTGAGCCCCAGCGCCTGTGCCTTTTCGCCGCGCCAGTAGAGGCCGGAGAACAGTTCCTTCTCCTCGCCCTTGAGCTTGCCCGCCCGGCGCTCGCGCACCATGGCCTTGAAGCTTTCGTGCATCTCGCTGAGCAGGCCCTCCAGCCGCGCCACCTCTTCCGGCTTTTCCGGCTGGAACGGATCAAGCTGGCTCTTGTTGTCGCCCGCCGTATGCACACGCCGCTCGACACCAAGTTTCTTGATGGCCTCCGGAAAACCGAAACCCATAGAGATGACGCCAATGGACCCGACGATGGAGTTCTCGTCGGCGTAGATCTCGTCTGCCACGCAGGCGAGCCAATAGCCGCCGGACGCCGCAACGTCTTCGCAGAAGGCATAGACCGGCACCTTGTGCTCGGCAGCGAGTTCCCGGATGCGCCGCGCAATGATCGCCGATTGCACCGGCGAACCGCCCGGACAATTGATGGCCAGCGCCACACCCGCAATGCCCTTGCGGAAGGCCTTGGTCAGGACCGGTTCCAGCCCCTTGCCGGAAAGCGTGGGCCGCAAACCCCGTTCGGCAACAATCGGGCCATCAAGCCGCACCACATGGATGAGAGGCGAGGACTTGCGGAAACGGGCGGGAATGATCTTCAGGAGGGACTTGAGCATCGCCCGGATATGGGATGCTCGTTGCCAGATGGCAAGCGCTCAGCGCAACCGCCAGGCCATGCCTTCGCGCAGCACGGCGTCTGCATCGGGCGTGAAGGCATTGCCTTCGCCATGCAGCACAAGCCCCGGCAACAGCTGCATCGGGGCCTTGGAACCCTTCACGCCCTGCACGATGACGCGGCTCGCAGCCGTGCCTTCCCGCGCGTAAAGCGGAGCCACGCGAATGTCGCCGAAGCGGTCTTCCATGGAGACGAGGATTTTTCCCAGCGTCTCGGCCCGGTGGATCATGGTCACCGTGCCGCGCAGCGACACCATGGCATGCATGACCTTGATCCAGACTTCGAGATCATCCGGGCCAAAGGCATGGGCCTGGGCTTTCAGGAGGCTGGGGGAGGCCGTGACCTTGCCTTCCTCAAAATAGGGCGGATTGGCGTAGGCATGGGCAAAAGTCCCATGTTGCGGCAGATGCGCGAGATCGCGCCGCATGGCTTCTTTCACGTCGCCATGAATGACCTTGAGGAGCTGGGCAAAGCCGTTCCGCTTGGCATTCTCTTCGCACATCATGGCGTAGCGGGCGGCCACTTCCATGCCCGTGATGTGGATGGCGGGATTGCGCGCAATCAGGCACAGGGCGGCAACGCCGACACCGATCCCCGCCTCGAACACGGTTTCCCCCGCCGCCACCGGAATGGCAGCCGCCAGAAACACGGCATCAATGCCGGCACGGTAGCCACGCTCTGGTTGCAACACGCGCAACCTTCCGCCCAGGAAGGCGTCTTCCGTGAGTGAGGCGGGCACGTGGCCTGCGGGCGGTGGTGACTGCCCAAGTGTGGCTTCGGCGGCGAGTTGCATAGAATGCGAACGTTAACGGGGCTTGGTGAACGAGAGGTTACCAAAAAAATTCTGTCATGGATACAATCTGTTAGACTGCGGGAATGGGTCACAATTGAGGTGCCATTTGAATTCGGGCAGTCTAAAAGGGTGAAAACGAGGGCTGATGATGGGTGTTGTGATTCCGTTTGATGGGGGAGCCGAAAGGCCAAAGCCGACGCTGGACGCGCTTGTCCAGCTGACCGCACAGGACATGGGCCTCATCAACGACCTCATCCTCGAAAAGGCCCAGAGCCACGTTGAACTGATTCCGGAAATCGCCGGACACCTGATCAATTCCGGCGGCAAGCGCATCCGCCCGATGCTGACCGTGGCGGCAGCCCGCATGTGCGGCTACCAGGGCCTGCACCACATCAAGCTCGCCATGTCTGTGGAGTTCATGCACACCGCGACCTTGCTGCATGATGATGTCGTGGATGAAAGCGACATGCGGCGCGGCAAGGAGGCAGCGCGCGTCATCTGGGGCAACCAGGCCAGCGTTCTGGTGGGCGACTATCTGCTCGGCCAGGCCTTCAAGATGATGGTGGAGACAGGCTCGCTCGAATGCCTGCGCATCCTCTCGGATGCGGCCTGCATCATTGCCGAAGGCGAGGTGCTGCAACTGGCCGTCTCGCAGGACACTTCCACCACGGAAGATTCCTATCTGCGCGTTGTCGGCGCCAAGACGGCAGCGCTCTTCTCGGCCGCCGCCCGCGTCGGCGGAGTCATTTCGAACCGACCGCGCGCCGAGCAGGAGGCACTGGAATCCTACGGTCGCAACCTCGGCATCGCTTTCCAGCTGGTCGATGACGCGCTGGACTATTCTGGCACCAAGGCCGAACTGGGCAAGAGCGTTGGCGACGACTTCCGCGAACGCAAGATCACGCTGCCGGTCGTGCTGGCCTTCCGGCGCGGCGCCGCTGAAGAGCGGAACTTCTGGAAACGGACACTCGAAGAGGGCAACCAGACGGAGGCTGACCTCGTTTATGCGCAGAAGCTGATGGAACGTCACGGCTCACTGGCTGACACCCTTGAGCGCGCCAGCCACTACGGCGACATGGCGAAGGATGCGTTGGCGATTTTCGCCGACAGCGAATGGAAATCCGCCCTGCTGGAAGCCGTCGACTTCTGCATCGCCCGCTCCCACTGAGACCCAGGTTCACGGAAACACCATGAAAAAGCTGCCACCCACGGCCATGAACGTTGTCATGCCCTTCATCCTGTCAATTTTCATGTCCGCCATCATCTCGTTCGTCTCGACGGTGAAGGCGATCGGCCTTGCCCCAGACCTCCTCTTCAGCTGGCTCAAGGCCTGGGGCCTGAGTTGGGTGGTGGCCTTTCCAGTCCTGCTGGTCGTGTTGCCGATCGTTCGCCGGATTGCCAGCCTTGTGGTTGCCGCGCCAGACAAGCGCTGAGCGGACTCAGGACAGCCGCGACGCCAATACCCACCAGCCCGGCTGGAGCATGCGCAGCTCCCGCGCTGCCTCTTGCGCATCGTCCAGAGAAGCCGCCAGGCCAAAGCAGGTGGACCCCGAACCCGACATCCGCACCGCCGTCAGCTTCTCCTGCTGCCGCATCAGGCCGAGCACCTCTCCGATGACTGGCTGAATGCGGATCGCCGGTTCGGTCAGGTCGTTTCTCCATTTGTCCGCTGTATCCGGCGGCAAGCCTGAGCCGTGCACTTGTCCCCTGGCAAGGCCAAGCACGGAGAAAACCGAGGCCGTTTCGCAGGGCACGCCGGGATTGACCAGAACAAGGGCAGGCGCAGGCAGGTGCGGCAGCGCCGACAGGATTTCGCCAATGCCCTGCATGCGGCAGGCCTGTTGCCGCAGGCAGACGGGCACATCCGCGCCGAGTTTCAATGCAATCGCATTCAACGTGTCCGGCGGAAGCGACGCACCAGCAGCACGCAGCATGGCCCGAATGGCCGCAGCGGCATCAGCCGAGCCGCCCCCGATGCCGGCGGCAACTGGCAGGTTCTTCTCAAGCCGAACCGTCATCGCAGGCAAGTTCAGGCATTGCGAGAGCAGCGCATGGGCCTTGCAGACAAGGTTGTCTTCACCGGTTGGAACGTCACCCGCGAATGGTCCACTGACAGACAGACGCAGACCACTGCCTTGCTCAGCCAGAACGGTCAGCACGTCACCAGCTTCCGTGAAGGCAACGGCGGAATCAATCTCGTGATAGCCATCGGCACGGCGGCCAAGCACATGCAGGGCCAAATTCACTTTGGCCCTTGCCGTTTCGACAACTGGCAAGGTCATCCGCCGTTTGAGGGTTGGGTCTGCGAACTGTCGGCTGGCTTGACCGGCGGCGCTTCGGCAGGCAGCCCGTCCTTCAGCTTCCCTTCGATACGCGCGAGGTCAGACGCATTGGGCTTGTTGTCCTTCGCATGCTGCCACTGGAAACGCGCTTCCAGGCGGCGGCCCACGCGCCAGTAGGCATCGCCCAGGTGTTCGGAAATGATGGCGTCCCCAGGCTTCAGGTCCACCGCGCGTTCCAGATGGGTGACCGCTTCTTCATAATTGCGCAGCTGGAAATAGGCCCAGCCCAGGCTGTCTACGATGTAGCCGTCATTGGGGCGCAACTCCACGGCCTTCTTGACCATGCCGATGGCCTCATCGAGTTTCATGTTCATGTCGATCAGCGAATAGCCGAGGTAGTTCAGGACCGACGGTTCATTCGGCGACAGGGCAAGCGCCTTGCGGAAATCGGCTTCCGCCTTGTCCCATTGCTTCAGGCGTTCAAAGGCAATGCCGCGGTAGTAGTGGACACTCCACAGGTCGCGGCCTTCGGCCTTGGCGAGATCAACCGCCGTATCATAGGCTTTGGCGGACTCAGTGTAGTTCACGGTATTCCGCAGAAGATTGCCGAGAGTCGT
>CALMZX010000035.1 GCA_937870685.1 uncultured Alphaproteobacteria bacterium | reverse complement strand
GGGCGTACTGCCACGGGGCCGTGTGCCGGCAATGGGCCGGATGGTGACTTTGCCATCGCGCACGCGGACAAGGATTTCCGGCGAAGAGCACACCACGGCGAAGCTGTCGAAATTCAGGAACACCAGAAATGGCGACGGGTTCACGCGCCGCAAGCTGCGGTAAAGCGAGAAGGGCGGCAGCGTGAAATCGGTTTCGAAGCGCTGTGACAAGACCACTTGGAAGATGTCGCCAGCGGCGATGTATTCTTTCGCCTTCAGCACCATCGCCTTGTATTCCTCGGGCGTGGTGTTGGAAACCTGCGGCTTCATGGGCGGCGTGTCAGTCTCGCGCAACTGCATGTCCAGCGGCCGGTCCAGTGCGTCCACCACCTCTGAAATGCGTTCAGTCGCCCGCGCATAGGCGGCGCGAGGTGCAAGGCCCTTTTCCACGTAGACGGGCGTGGTCACCGTCACCTCGTCCTTCACGCTGTCGAAAATTGCCATCACTGTCGGGCGGATCATGATTCCATCCGGCAGCCCCAGCACATCCGGCGGCTGGTCCGGCAGGTGTTCCATCAGGCGGACGGAATCATAGCCGAGGTAGCCAAATACACCGGCCGCCATGGGAGGAGCATCATCTGGCAGGGTGATGCGGCTCTCTGCGTTCAGGGCACGCAAAGAGGCGAGTGGCTCAAGTGGCTGTTCCTCGAAGGGGCCATCCGGATTGGCAAGTGCCTTGCGGTTGACGAAAGCCTTCGCTCCCTTCGCTTTCCAGATCACATCCGGATTGAGGCCGATGATGGAATAGCGCCCGCGCACCGCTCCGCCTTCCACGGACTCGAGAAGGAAAGAGAAACGCGCGTTCCGGCCCAGCTTGAGCATCGCCGAAACAGGTGTTTCCAGGTCCGCCACCAGCCGCGTCGAGACGATCTGGTTCTCGCCGCGTTCATAGGCGCGGGCAAAACTGTCGTAGTCGGGGGAAACGATCATGGCGCGCGGTTCCGCTGCTATTGCTGTGCCGCGGCACCGCGGATGTTCTGCCACAGCTCCTGATTGACTGTCACGTCGGCGTGGGTCCGCGCGGCACGCAGGTAAACGGCCAGTGCGTCGTCACCAAGGCCGAGCTTCAACTCGTCCGCCATGGCCTTGGTGTCGTTGCTGGCAGCCGCGAAGGCCGGTGTGTTGACTTTGCTCACCTCGATGATGCGCGCCGTCTTGCCGTCGCCTTCCAGCGACCACGTCAGGCTGTTGGCGGGGGCCGCGAAAAGGGCGAGCGCCGCCATGCCGTCAAAGGCCTCCGAGACATCATTGCGCTTGACGCCGGTGGCAGACTTGATTTCGGCGGATGCTTCGGTCGCAAGGGTATCCAGCTTCGTGCTGGCGCCTGCCTTGGCAACCATCGCCTTGGCCCTTTCGGTGGCAAGGTCACGCAGCTTCGTCGCAACGAAGTCCTTGGTCACCTGCTCCTTCACCTCCTCCAGCGGCTTGAGCGCCGAGGGAACAACCTCCCGCACTTCGTACCAGAGATAGCTGTCGGTGCCACTGATCGCGTCATTCTCCACGCCCACGTCACTGGCAAAGGCCGCCTTGACGACCTCTTGCTTCATGGGAATTGAAATGTCCGTCCCGTCGCGGGCCACACCTGCCGCACTGATGGCAGGCACCAGCGTGAAGGGAATACCGGCCTTGGCCGCGATGTCCTCGAATTTCGTCTGCTGGGCGCGGGCATCCTCGACAGCATCGTAGATCGACTGGATTTCGTCCTTGGCCCGCTCAAGCTGCAGACGCTTGGTGAGTTCTTCGCGCACATCGGCAAGGGTCTTCTGGTTCTCCGGCGCGACCTTCGCCGCTTTCAGGATGGCAATCGTGAGATCACCTTGCACTGGCGCGCTGACTGCGCCTTCGGAGAGCCCAAAGGCCGCCTCCGCGATCTTGCCATCAAGAAAATCAGCCTTCGTCCGGTCAGCGAAGGTGATGTCCGTTTCCTTGGCGCCAAGGTCGGCCGCGACCTTCAGGAAGTCTTCGCCACCATCAAGCCGCCTCTTGGCCTCTTCGGCCTTCGCCATGTCCGGGAAAGACAGTTGCAGGATCGTCCGCTTCTCGGGCGTGAAATAGTCTGTCTTGAACTTCTCATACCCGGCGGTGATTTCCTCCTCGCTGAGGGCAAGCTTGTCCGCCACGTCGGACGGCTCCACCTTGATCACGGCAATGCTGCGGTACTCCGGCGCGGTGTAGGCGGCAGGTGTCGCGTCATACTGCTTCTTGAGGTCGGCATCGGTCGGGGCGGGCACATCGGCCTCGCCGACTGTGAAGGAGAAATAGCGGGCATCGCGGGTCTCGTCACGGTAACGCATCATGGCTTCCGTGAGCGTGCGGGGCAGGGTGGCTTCCGCAGCGGCGATATCAGTCATCGTCCGGCGCAGGCGGTTCTGTTTTTCAGTCGCAAGGAAGGTCGCCTCGTCAAGACCGTTCTGCTGCAGCAGCGTCCGGAAACGCGCCGGGTCAAACTGCTTGGCGCCGTTCTGGAACATGGGGTTCATCGCCACTTCGTCCACAATCGCCTTGTCGGAAATGGTGAGCTTCAGTTGGCGGGCGCGGTCGTCAAGCACGGCATTGTCGATGATGCGGTCGAAAATCTGCTGGTCCACGCCAAGACGGCGCGCGTCCTCAAGTGAGAGAGCCGTGCCGGTGGTCTGTGCCAGCCGTTGCAGGTCGTTGTTCAACTCGCGGCGGAACTGTTCGCTGGAGATGCGTGTCTTGCCAACAGTGGCCAGGTCCTGCGCCGAAAACATCCCTGTGAACACATCGGTGATGCCCCAGGCCGCAAAGCTGAGGATCAGCAGCGCCATGAAGACCTTGGCAAGCCAGCCCTTGGCGGCGTTGCGGAACGTTTCGAGCATCGTCGTCGTGTCCTTCGGAAAGCAACCGGGCTCCGGAACAGACCGGGCCCAAATCGGAAAGCGCCATCATAGGTAGCCATCTTTGCTCTCGCAAGCGCGAGATTGTGATGCTAGGAACCGCCTAACACATTGATGGGGAACACGATGTCCGACACTGCAATCCGCCCGTTGGTGGCCGGAAACTGGAAGATGAACGGCACCACCGCTGCCTTGCGCGAGCCCCGCCTGCTGGGCGCCATGCTGAAGGGCGTGAAACTCAAGTGCGACGTGCTGGTCTGCCCGCCCGCAACCATCATCCGCCGGGCCAAGGCGGTCATGAAGGGCGGCAAGATCAAGGTCGGCGGCCAAGACTGCCATGCCGCCGCATCGGGCGCACATACAGGCGACATTTCCGCAGAAATGCTGAAGGATGCCGGTGCCGCCATGGTCATCGTCGGCCATTCCGAGCGCCGCACCAACCACAAGGAAACGGATGCTGAGGTCGCCGCCAAGGCCAAGGCCGCCCACCGCGCCGGATTGGTTGCGATCATCTGCATCGGTGAGACTCTTGAAGAACGCAAGGGCGGCAAGACGCTTGACGTTCTGACATCCCAGCTCAAGGGCTCCATCCCCGAAGGGGCCAACTCCGGCAATACCGTCATTGCCTACGAACCGGTCTGGGCCATCGGAACGGGACTCACAGCATCGACGGCAGAAGTCGCCGAAGCCCACACCCACATCCGCAAGGAAATCGGCAAGATCATGGGCGCGGAAGGCGCCAAGACCCGCATTCTCTACGGCGGTTCGGTGAAGCCTTCCAATGCGGCAGAACTCATGGGTGCCGCGAATGTGAACGGTGCCCTGGTCGGCGGTGCCTCGCTAAAGGCGGCGGATTTCATCGGAATTATAAAGACATACATGTAACCCTTGGAACGATGTATGAGCACTGAACTCCCCACCCTGACCAAGCGGAAGCTGCAGGCCGAAGTGATCGGCCCCATCTTTGCGGAGATGGTGGCGGAGATAGGGGAGGAGCGGGCGTCGCAGGTCCTTGACCGGGCCATCCGCAAGGCGGCGATCAACGAGGGCAAGGCTTTTGCCGCCCGAGCGCCCGGTGGCCAGCCATCCATGGCCGATTTCATCAAGCTGTTTGAATTGTGGACCACGGGCGGCTCACTGGAAATCGACGTGCTGGAGGCCAGTGACACAAGGTTCGACTTCAACGTCACGCGCTGCCGCTACGCCGAGACCTACAAGGAGATGGGCCTCGGCAAGATCGGCCACCTCCTGTCCTGCAACCGGGATGGCAGCTTCTGCGAGGGCTATGACCCGCGCCTGAAGCTGGACCGGGCCCAGACCATCATGGAGGGGGCAAAATGCTGCACCTTCCGCTACTCCCTGCCGGAATAGGTGGCCCTTGCCGCCGGGTTGCCTCGCCCCCAATTAGGGGCTAAAGGCCCGCCAACTTCATTTTCCGGATTCCGCTGATGCAAACTGTACTTCTCGTCATTCACCTGTTTGTGGCGCTCGCCCTGATCGGCGTCATCCTCCTCCAGCGCTCCGAAGGCGGTGCCCTTGGTATCGGCGGCGGCAATGGCGGGGCGGGGAGCATTTTCTCGGCCCGCGGCGTCGGCAATGCCCTGACCCGGGCGACGGCCTTTCTGGCGGTCGCATTCTTTGTGACATCGATCGCCCTGACAGTTCTGGCAACGCGCGGCGGTGTGGGTGGATCGGCCTTTGACAAGGCAACTCCAGCGGCACAGCCGGCCGGAAACGCTCCCGCAGCGCCTGCCACGAATGAAGCGGCCCCGGTGCTGCCGAACCTCGGTGGCCAGCCCCAGACCCCATCGGTTCCGACCAACCAGTAAGTCGGGCCCACAGGCGGGCGGGCGTGAAACACGGCGCTGTTTCACAGCCGTCCACATCCAAAGTGACACAGTTGAATTCCGCGCTTCGAATCGGAAGGGCGGCGGGTTAGGATTGAGCCCCATGGCGCGATATATTTTCATCACTGGCGGCGTGGTCTCATCACTTGGAAAAGGTCTGGCATCGGCGGCTCTGGGCGCGCTTCTGCAGGCGCGTGGTTTCAAGGTGCGGCTGCGGAAGCTCGACCCCTATCTGAACGTCGATCCGGGCACCATGAGCCCGTATCAGCACGGCGAAGTCTTCGTCACCGACGACGGCGCGGAAACCGACCTTGATCTTGGCCACTATGAGCGTTTCACCGGGCGCCACGCCAACAAGGGCGACAACATCACCACCGGAAAAATCTATCAGGACATCATCACCAAAGAGCGTCGCGGCGACTACCTCGGCGGCACGGTCCAGGTCATTCCCCATGTGACCGACGCCATCAAGGATTTCGTCAAGGGCGAGAGCGAAGGCTTCGATTTCGTTCTGGTGGAAGTAGGGGGCACGGTGGGCGATATTGAAGGCCTGCCTTTCTTTGAGGCCATCCGCCAGTTCGGACAGGAATCGCCGCGCGGTTCCTGCATCTACATCCATCTCACGCTTCTGCCGTGGATTCCGACGGCGGGCGAACTCAAGACCAAGCCCACCCAGCATTCCGTCAAGGAATTGCGCTCCATCGGCATCCAGCCCGACATCCTCCTGTGCCGTGCCGACCGCGAAATTCCGGTGAATGAGCGCCGCAAGATCGCGCTGTTCTGCAATGTGCGTCCCTCTGCGGTCATTCAGGCACTGGATGTCGCCAATATCTATGACGTGCCGCGCGCCTACCACACCGAGGGCCTCGACCAGGAAGTGCTGGACGCATTCGGCATCACCAACTCGCCCGCGCCGGACCTCTCGGCGTGGAACGACATCATGCAGCGGATCACCCATCCGGAAGGCGAAGTGACCATCGCCGTGGTGGGCAAGTACACGGGCCTGCTGGACGCCTACAAATCCCTCAAGGAAGCCCTCGTTCACGGCGGCATTGCCAACAGGGTGAAGGTCAATCTCGAGTGGATTGAAAGTGAGGTCTTCGAAAAGGAAGACCCGGCGCCCTATCTGGAGGACGTGGACGGCATCCTCGTTCCCGGTGGCTTCGGCGAGCGCGGCTCGGAAGGCAAGATCCATGCGGTCACCTGGGCCCGCACGCGCAAGATTCCTTATTTCGGCATCTGTTTCGGCATGCAGATGGCCTGCATCGAAGCGGCCCGCAGCCTGTGTGGAATCAGCGACGCCAGTTCCACCGAGTTTGGTGACACGGCAGAGCCCGTCGTCGGCACCATGAAGGAATGGATGAAGGGCAATGAACTGGAAATTCGCAAGGCAGGCGGTGACCTTGGCGGAACCATGCGGCTTGGCGCCTTTGACGCAACACTGAAGAAAAACAGCCATATCGCCGACATTTACGGCAGCACGAACATCTCCGAGCGCCATCGCCACCGCTACGAAGTGAACACCGCCTATCGCAAGCGCCTGGAGGAGGCCGGACTGATCTTTGCCGGCATGTCACCGGATGGACTGCTGCCGGAGACCGTCGAATACGCTGATCACCCGTGGTTCATCGGCGTGCAGTACCACCCGGAACTGAAATCAAAACCCTTTGATCCCCACCCGCTGTTCAAGTCCTTCATTGCAGCGGCGGTGGTGCAAAGCCGGTTGGTGTAAGACCATGGCAAGGGCGCTGTCAGCCGTCCTGACTGCGCTGCTGCTGCTCTTTGCGGCGCTGCCCGCTCTCGCCTTCGATGATGCCGACATCGTCCGCATCGAAAGCGAAATCAAGACTGCCCGCACCACTCTGGACGGGATCATTGCCGGGACCGACCCGGCATCAATCACCGACGATGCCATCAACCAGCAGCGCAGCGCCCTCGACAAGCTGAAGTCTGCCGTAGCGGCCACGGCGCGGCAACTTGACCAGCCGCAGGCCGACGTGGCGGCACAGATAACGCAGCTTGGGCCTCCACCAGGAGAGGGCGCAAACGAGCCACCGGAACTGGCACAGCCACGCAAGACATTGAACGAGCGCGCCGCGCAATTGCTCGGCCTGCGCAAGCAGCTTGAATTGGTCGTGGTGGAGGCTGACCAGCAGATGTCCCGGCTCAGCGGCATCGAGCGCGACCAGTTCCTCAACCGTGTCTTCGCCTATGAGGACACGATCCTTGATCCAAGGCTGTGGTGGAGCGCCGTGACAGCGGGATCGCAATTCGTGCTCCGTGTCGGAAACCTGCTGTCACAATGGTGGGGCAGGGTGTCTCCGGAAGCGAACTTCGGGGTCTTGGCCGTCACTGTCCTCAGTTTGCTGATCACCGCCTTTGCGTTGGCCCGCGCCGGACGGCTGTTCCGTGGCATTGCCTCGCCGGAGTTGCCAGTGACGGGCGTTCCGGAGGGGGGCGCCAGCAAGGTGCGGCGGCTCTGGCATGCCATTTTCAACTTTGTCCGTTTGTCCCTCGGCACGGTGCTGGTCCTGCTGCTGCTGGTCATCGGGCTCGATGCGGCAGGCCTTCTCACGCCTCAGTTCAGCCTTCTGCTGGATGGTCTCGCTGAAACAATCCTGCAGGTCTTTGTCTATGGTGGCGCGGCCTACATGATCTGCCAGCCCACCCGGCCGGAAGCCCGGCTTGTCGCAATCGACAGCGGTGCCGCACGAAGCCTCGTCATCATCATCGTGCTGGCCTCGCTGGTCTATAGCCTGGGCAATACATTGACCAATGTGGCGACGTCACTTTCCATCCCGGTGAGCTTTGCCGTGGGTGTGTCGGCATTGAGTGCGCTCGCCCTCATTGTCCTGATCGGCCTTGCGCTCATCATTATCCGCCGGGAGGCCGGCAAGGACATCGCCAAGGGTGAGACCACCTATTTCCTGATCTGGTTCCTGAAATTCACGCCAGTGATCTGGATTGCCCTGCTTCTGGCCCTTGGGGCACTCGCGTTCGGTTTCATCGCGCTTGGCCTGTTCATTGCGGGAAACATCCTCGAAAGCGCCATGCTGGCGGTGGTGCTGGGCACCCTCCATGCCTTCGCCCATGCCCTGGCCGATGCGACGGCGGAACCCACGACCCGCACCGGACAGCTGATGCGGCGTTTCACCCGCTGGTCCGAGGAAGGCCTTGCCCGCGTCATCCTTGTGTTCAGGACCGTCGTTGACATTGCGGCGCTGTTGCTGGCGTTGCTGGGGCTGGCCGCGCTGTGGGCCGTTTCGCTGGTGGACTTCACAACGGTCCTTCGCCGCGTGGCCGAGGGCTTTGAGGTCGGCAACATCGCCATCAGCCCCGGCGCCCTTCTGGCGGGGCTGGTGATCCTCCTGCTGGGCATTGTCGTGACCCGTTACGTTACGACTTGGCTGCAGAGCCGGGTGCTCTCCGCCACGAAGCTGGACAAGGGAGCGCAGGATTCCATCCGCACCAGCGCTGGCTATGCCGGTTACGCAATCGCCTTCGCCATTGCCCTCTCGGCTGCCGGGGTGAACTTCTCCAGTCTCGCGCTCATCGCCGGTGCACTCGGTGTTGGTATCGGTCTCGGTCTGCAGCAGATTGTCACCAATTTCGTCTCTGGCCTCATCCTGCTGGCGGAGCGCCCCATCCGCATCGGGGACTGGGTTGTGACTGCAGCAGGTGAAGGCATCGTCAAACGCATCAACGTGCGGGCGACCGAGATTGAAACCTTCGACCGCAGTTCACTGGTCATTCCAAACTCCAATTTCATCATCAATCCCGTACGGAACTGGACACTGCGGGACACGATTGGCCATTTTTCAGTACAGGTTTCGGTGAGCTATGATGCAAAGCCGGACGAGGTGGTGAAGACCCTCATGGACATCGCATCGTCGCACCCCAAGCTGATGCGCCATCCCGGACCCGATGTGACTCTGGTGAAACTAACGCCTCAAGCCATGGACTTTGAGTTGGGTGGCCAGTTGCGCAATGTGCTGGAGGCGGCATCGGTGGCCAGTGACTTGCGCATGGAAATTGCCCGGCGCATGGGAAAGAAGTTGTTGCACATCCCGTCCGGCGCGCGACCGTCAACAAAGTGAGATTTTGCCAAGACCATGACGATCTACGACCGCTACAACGAAATGACAGGCCTGGAATTCCTGCGTGACCTAATCGCGAGGGGCGACGCCTCTCCGATGGGCAATACCATGAACCAGAAGGTGGTTGTGGCGGGAGATGGCTCTGCTGTTGTGGAAGCCATTCCTGACGCCCGCTTCCTGAACACCATGCAACGCATGCACGGCGGCTTCATTGCCACGTTGATCGATACGGGTCTTGGCTGTGCCGTGATGACCAAGCTTGGCAAGGGTGTGGGTTATGGCACCATTGAGCTCAAGGTGAATTTCGTCCGCAAGATCGATCTGGAGACGGGGCCGTTGCGCTGCACGGCAAACGTCCTGCACGCGGGGCGGACCATGCTGACGGCCGAGTGCAAGGTTGCTGACAAGGCAGGCCTGCTCTATGCCCACGGCTCCGGAACATTCCTGGTGTACCCCAAATGACCCTGAACTCTGTTGTCACGATTGGCCAAGTCCGGTTTGGCAATGCCCTGCCGTTGGCCCTGATTGCCGGTCCTTGCCAGCTCGAGAGCCGCGAACACGCCTTCATGATGGCGGGACGCCTGCTGGAGATCAGCCGCCGTCTCGGTATCGGCCTTGTCTACAAGTCATCATTCGACAAGGCCAATCGCACGAGCCTGGGCGGTCGACGTGGCCTTGGCCTTGAGAAATCGCTGCAGGTATTTGCCGACCTGAAATCAGAACTGGGGGTGCCGGTGCTGACGGATGTGCACACCGAAGAGCAGTGCGCCATCGTCGCGCCTGTCGTGGATGTGCTTCAGATTCCGGCCTTCCTGTGCAGGCAGACTGACTTGCTGGTGGCCGCGGCGAACACTGGCAAGGTGGTCAATGTGAAGAAGGGCCAGTTTCTTGCGCCCTGGGACATGAAGAACGTTGCCGCAAAAGTCACCGGCAGCGGCAATCCCAATGTCATGCTGACCGAACGGGGCGCGAGTTTCGGTTACAACACGCTGGTCTCCGATATGCGCAGCCTGCCCATCCTCGCGGAAACCGGCGCACCCGTGATCTTTGACGCCACCCATTCGGTGCAGCAGCCGGGCGGGCAGGGTGCCTCTTCGGGCGGTGACCGGCGCATGGTGCCCGTGTTGGCGCGCGCTGCTGTTGCCGTGGGGGTGGCGGGCGTGTTCATTGAAACCCACCAGGATCCGGACAGCGCCCCGTCAGACGGCCCCAACATGGTGCCGATTGACCAGTTGGAGGCCCTGTTGCGCAAGCTCATGGCGCTGGACGAGATCGCCAAGCGCTAGGGGTGCCGCCCTTGCCTACAGCTTGTGGCGTTCAACACCCACGGGTTCGGCATGTGCCACCACCCGCGCCACGCCCTTGATGGCATCGCACAGCCTGATTTCAATCCCATCGACGATGTCATGCACGGTCTGCACAGGGGTCTCCGGCGCGAACCTGCAGTGATAATGCACGAACAAGCCCTCCTCGGTGGAGCGGATTCGGATGTTGTGCAGGTCACTGAGCAATCGCTGCTTTGCGGCAAGGAGTATCAGCTCTTTGCGGACGCGGCCTGACAGGCGGGGAGGTGGCTCGGCACCATGCAACAGGGCGGGTGGCCGCGGCTCGATGTGACTCTCAACCTCGACTTCGCCACCGAGGCCATCCCGGATGGCCGTCTCAAGCGCCGTCGCCCGCTCATGGGCATCAAGCAGCGCAGTCGCGCCATCCACTTCAAAGTCGAAGCTCACGGCCAACTTGCCGCCGTTGTCCTGTACGGTCACATGGTGGATTGCTGCCTCATGGCTGGCGGCAATGTGCATGATCTTGTCATGCGCGCTCTCATCATCGATCTCCACCGGAGTGGTCGAGATGCTCACATCCGCCGAAGGGTGTGCGTTGCGGATGCGGCGCGCCACCTCCTCGCGGATTTCCACGATACGGGAGAGATGCAGTGTCCGGGCCACATCGATAGTGAGTTCCGCGAACAGCGTCGGTCCTGCGGGCCTCGCCCTGACCTGCGACACCGACAGGACACCGTCAACACTGGTGGCGATTTCGGACAGATTGACTGATAGGCCCTTTGGCGCGGCGTCGAGAAGCGTGGCCAGCGTTCGCTGTCCCAGTCCGTAGGCGGCATGGAAGACAAAAACTGCCACAACAAGGGCCGCCGCCGGATCAGCCCAGGCATAGCCTGCAAGGCTGAGCAGCAGGCCGATCAGGACCGCGCATGAACTCCACATGTCGGCGCGAAAGTGCAGGGCATCGGCGGCAAGCGCATCGCTGCTGGTCTTGTCGGCGGTGGCCTGCAGCGCCCGCGACCGGTTCCAGTCGATGACGATGGAGGAAACGACAACTGCAATCACCCACCAGCTGATGTCCACCTCGTGACCGCTGTGCAAGAGGCGCTGTGCCGCCTCGTAGACAATCCAGCCTGTGACACCGAACAGCATGGCGGTTTCGATGAGGGCTGCGACACTCTCCATCTTGGCGTGCCCGAAAGGATGGTCGTCATCGGCGGGCCGCTCGGCATAGCGGATGGCAAATAGCGTGACGCCCGTGGCAGCGAAATCCAGCAGGCTGTGAAATGCCTCAGACAACAGGCCGAGAGAGCCGGAGAAGATGGCGGCCGCAAATTTGGCGGACGCCAGCACAAAACTGGCGAGAAGCGACCAGGCCGCGACCCGGGATTTCTCCTGCGCCAAATCAGAGTGCTGATCAGAAGGTGTCAAAAGCCGTCCTCCAAAAAATATACCGCATCAATTCACCCAAATACAACCAGAAGTCTATTTGCAGAGAACAAAACACGTATATGGTGAGTCTCGTTTTGTTCACGGAGCCCACGTCATGTCGTCCACGGCACTGCAAACCGCTTCACCTGCCTTGCGCAACTCGCCAAGAGCCTGCCTCCCGCTTCGTCAGGCCCGTGAAACAGCCCAGTACATCGCTGACATGGTGCTGGAACTGCGCAACATGGCCAAGGCCGAGGGCTTTGGCACGCTGCAGGGGTTACTCGAACTTGCCTACTACGAGGCATTCGGCGTCGCACACAAGACCGAATTGCCGGAAGGCGAAGCCGAATATCTGGAAGAACTAGAGAAGGACGTGAAGAAGGCAGCAAGGTGATGTCCTCTTCTGGACGTGTCAGTCAGCAGTGTCATCGGCATTGGCCAGTTCCTTGACCTGCCGCTCCCGGAAGAAGATGTAGAGACCGGCCGCAACGATCAGCGCTGCCCCTGCCCATGTAGCAGCGTCAGGCAACTGGCCCCAGATCACAAAACCAAAAAGCGTGGCCCAGATCAGGGAGCTGTATGAAAATGGCGCGATCACGCTCGCCGGCGCGTGGCGGAAGGCGCGAATGATGAACAGGTGCCCAAGCGTGCCCGCAAAGCCGCTGCCCACCATCAGCAGCCAGCCAAACGCATCTGGTGTTTCCCAGTGGGCGGGCAACAGGAAACTGGTGACAACCGCACCGCCCGCGGCAGTGAAAAGCAGGCTGGTCAGCGGGTCATCGAACCGCACCTGCCGGGTCGCGATCTGGTAGGAGGCATTGGTGAAGGCGGCCGCAAGCAGCAGCAGCGTGCCTGCGGTGAAACTGCTGCTGGCGTTACCCCAGGGCTGCACCACGATCACCGCACCGACAAAGCCGAGAACGATGCCGACCCAGCGCCTGAGGCCTACTTTCTCGCCAAGAACGGCGATGGACAGCAGGGTGACCAATATGGGCGTGAGAAACATGATTGTTGTGGCCGTCGCCAACGGCAATCGGCTCACGCCGGCGTTGAAGAGTCCGGTGGTCGTCATGAGCAAGAGCGTGCGGGTGAGTTGCACGCCCGGCGCCGTGCTGCGGGCCAGTTCGAACAGCCGGCGTCCACACAGAGCAACGGCAAAAATCGTCGCAAAGAAAAACCGTGCCCAGGTCACCTGCACCAGGGAATAATGCTCCAGCGAATACTTCATGATCGCATCCAGCGCGATGAAGCACACCATTGTGGCGAGCATGTAGGAAATGCCCGCGACGCGGTTTTCGCTTGGATGATCTGCGGGATCCCTCATGATGTTCCGCGCTACCGGGCCATGGTCCCGCCGACCAGTGCCATCAACGCCGGGGGGACCGGATCAGGGCGCATGGCGAGGTCGGGATGCAGGCTGCTTCACGGCAGTCGGCCATTGAGTTCGTCTTCCACATGAACACGGATGATCTCGTCAAAGCTGCTCTCGGCCGAAAAGCCCAGTGCCGCCGCCCGTGTCGCGGAGAAATTCCGGGGCCAACCCGACACAATGCGCCGGATGCTGTCGTCTGGCTCCCGGCGGATCAGCTTCGTGACTTCCTTTCCGGCAATCCGTTCGAGGGCTGCGATCTGTTCAGCCACCGTGCAGGAAAGGCCGGGCAGGGTGAGTGCCCGTCTCGGTCCCAGAGCCGCGCCGCCCATGGCCGCGGCCTTCACCAGGAAACCAACCGCAGCCCGCGGCGAGGCATGCCAATGGCGGACGGTGTCTTCGACCGGCAGGATGGCCTCGGCACCAGCCAGCGGTTCCCTGATGATGTTGGAGAAGAACCCGGACGCAGCCTTGTTGGGCTTGCCGGGCCGCACGCAGACCGTTGGCATGCGGAGCGACATGCCATCGACAAAACCCTTACGCGAATAATCGGACACCAGGAGTTCGCAGATCGCCTTCTGCGTGCCATAGGATGTCAGGGGTGCCGCGAGAAATTCATCGCCGATCGCCTCGGGGAACGGAGCGCCGAAAACGGCAATCGATGAGGTGAAGACAAGCCGGGGCGCAGTCGCCAGGTTGGCGCGGCGTATCGCTTCCAGAAGGTTTCGCGTGCCATCGAGGTTGACCCGGTATCCCTTTTCAAAGTCGGCTTCGGCTTCTCCCGAGACGATGGCGGCGAGATGGAAGATCACATCCGGCTTCCAGGCGACAAGCTTTTCTGCCTCGCCATCGGTTGAGAGGTCACCAAGATGAGTTTCGATGGCGAACGGCGAGGGCGGCGGTGCAGGTGACAGCACCACATCGTGGCGCATCAGCGCGGACACACCAGGCTCCCCCAGCACGCCGTCCCTCGCCAGTTTCTGCACCAGCTTGTGCCCCAGCATGCCCGCTGCCCCGATGATTGCGATCCGCATCTCCGTCTCCTTCATTGCCGCACCCGAATATCAAATCGCACCGCAAAGTCGAACGCAAGCATCCGCTTGGCATGGCCGCCACTCAGGCAAGCAGTTACGCGAATCAATGACTTGCGTTAGTTGGGTTGCAGAATACCCAAGGTTCGGCAGCGGCAATGGCAATGCACGGTAAATGCCCAGGGGTTCTGGCAGCAGTGGGGATACAGCATGCAGCAGTCACCTGACAGACGTGATCCGATGGACCAGCTTGGAACGTCCTTGATGCGTGCCACGGGCGTGCTTGCCGCACTGAGCGCGTGTCAGGACCAGTCGCGAGGCACTTTCGCTGTTCCGGAAACTTTCGTGGCGCAGGCCGTCCTTGCGCTCGAAGGCTTCATCAACGATGCGCGCAATGCATACTTTGACCTGACAACAAGGGAAGTGTCGTCCGGTGAGGACTTGCACCAGGCATCGCACGAAGAGGCACAGGCTCGGCAGCAGGTGCCGCCGAAACCGGTCGCCACAAAAGACGATGGGGCATTGGTCCTGCCCGATTTCTATGCCTTTCTGGGGCATGAAGCATCTTCAGCGACAGAGTTGCCTCATGCCGGAAGCCCGGACGAATTCGCGACGTCCTACGAGGCGCTGATGCGCAAACTGACCGCCGCGGAAGTCTTCGCGGCTGAGCGAGGGCTCAGCCGCGAAGAGAACAACAGTCCGTTGCTTCCGCTCCTGCAAAGCCTCAGGCAGGACTTGGAGCGGTTGCGCGCAGCATGAAGTGTCAGGGGATTAGCCAGGCAAGCGCCAGCAGGTCCCGCAACAGATCACGTATCGGTTTCGCTCTTGCTCTTGCGGCTGCGCATTTGCCGGTCTTCCTTGTAGCAATGCCTCTCACGGAGCGTGCTTGTGACAAAGGAATCGCCCGAATGACCGGCATCAGCCACCGGACATGTGTCCTGAGATCCGTTCTGCCAGTTCTGGATGGCGCGGTTGCAGCCCGGGTCAAGGGCGTAGGCGGAAGTCACTGAAAAAAAGATGACTGGTATTGCAATGAGGATACGCTTCATTGTGCTTCTCCATACTCACATGTGGGTTTTGCCCCCAACAAATTGCGAGCAACCAGTATGCCATCTCGCCGCCATGTGCAGCGGCGCGATCTCATCCGGGAAGCTTTCATGTCACGGCCGCAGGACTGCCCCCTGACGAAACCGTAATCCTCTCGTGCTGCGAGCATTCCAGAGTGCCGTGGCAAGTCGCAACATCGGCAGCATGGTTAATAATCCGCAAACGGACAAGTTAATTCGCCAAGCCCCGCGATCTCTACCGAAGGTGATATTGGAATGTTGATTCGGGGCTGAAATCCCGCTCTTCAACTTATTGGTGGTGTAACTCCAGATTGCTTTCGCTTGGTCCACTGTGAACGGGGAGAGCGTCACTGCATTTTTTTCTGCGCGCGTTGGCGTGTGCGGGGTAGGGGCGGCCAACAATTTCCACTGACAGCACAACCTTCGATGGCTGCGGAATTCCGCTCGAGAGTTATTCGATGGGCATGGGAAAAAACTGAGTTTCATGCTGCTGAGAACGAAGCGACGGAGCGGGGTAACGCGGGCAATGATCCAATTCCGCACAGCTGATCTGCAGCCATTTGGCACAACTGCTTTTCCTGCGAACCGGCAATCACGACCCGCCCCACAAGAGACATGGCTGTGTCGTTGTGCGGGAGTGGCGGAGGGGGAGGGATTCGAACCCCCGGGAGGCTTGCACCCCCAACGGTTTTCAAGACCGCCGCGATCGACCACTCTGCCACCCCTCCGCGAGGTTGCGCCGAACGCTGCCCATGTAGCGCATGGGGCAGGCAAATCAACTGGATTTGGCGTAAGGCTCCGCTGGCGGCGTCAGTCCGTGTAGCTCGGGTCCTGGCCGTCGAGAATGGCCTTCATCTCGGTGAAATGAGAGTGGAACTGATCCCTGTCGTCTTCCCATTCCCGCGCCGTCTTTTCCGCGACGGCATCGCTCATCACATGCAGTTTCTGGCCGGTCTGATAGGCGAGGATCATGTTCCGGCAGGCACGCTCCAGGTAGTAGGTGAGGTCAAAGGCTTCCGCGACGGTGGAGGCGCAGATCAGCACGCCATGGTTCCCCATCATCATGATGGAGCGGTTGCCCAGCATGTTGGCCAGGCGCTCGCCCTCGGCATCGGTATTGGCCATGCCGCCGTAGTCGAGATCGACCGCCACGCGATTGAAGAACCGGGCCGTGTTCTGGTCGATTGGCTTGATTTCGGGATTGGCAAGCGAAGCGAGGGCCGTGGCATAAGGCGGATGCAGATGAATGATGCAGCGGGCGTGCGGGAGCAGGGCATGCAGGCGGCCATGGAGGCTCCATGCCGTGAGGTCGGGTGCACCGGGACGATCCATCGTCGACCTGTCGTCCGCGTTCAGCAGCAGGAGGTCAGACGCTTTGATTCGCGAGAAATGCATCCAGCGCGGATTCATCAGGAACTGCTTGCCATCCGGCGAGACCGCCAGGCTGAAATGGTTGGCAACGGCTTCGTGCCAGTCGTAGAACGCTGACAGGCGGAAGGCAGCGGCGAGGTCAATGCGCAGTTGCCGCTCGGCGGAGTTTGTGCTGGGTTTCCGGTTGAAAGCGGTCACGTCGGCCATGCTGATCTCCTGAAGATTGGCGAATGCTAGTGCAAGCGCGGCAACGGGGCAATTGGTTGTGGGCCCGTGGTCGGAACAGTGGGAGTTTGGTCATGGAGTGGAATGCCCTGAAACGCGGCGCGGCCGTTCTGGCTGTTGCATTGACGGCGTTGTCTGGAGTTGCCGCTGCGGATCCGGGGCCTGCCGGGATTTGGCGGATGTCCAACGGCAAGGTAACCGTTCGCGTCAATTTTTGTGGCGGGCAGAAACTCTGTGCCACGGTTGTTGGCCTCGCCCAGCCCATTGGCAAGGACGGCAAGCCGAAGATCGATCATGAGAACCCGAATCCCTCGCTCCGTCACCGCAGGATTTTGGGTCTGCAAGTGGTCAGCGGAATGGCCCCGGCGGGGCCGGGGCGGTGGAAAGGCTATATCTACAACGCGGACGACGGCGGCACTTACCGCTCGGAGATGCGTTTGAGCGGGAACGCCATGGTGCTTCAGGGGTGTTGGGGGCCGTTTTGCAAAAAGAACCGTTTCATTCGGATTCGTTAGTGCTATAATGTCGCATACGGCGGGGCATTCGATTCAGTGGTGGTAAATTATGGCTTTGCGCCTCGTTGCCCGCGTTGCGACTTTCGCTTGCGCGTGTGCGTTCTGTATCACATTGGCTTTTGCCCAGCAGGCGACGCCTCTTGATGGGCTGTCATTCGCCAAGAAGATGAAGCTGGCCAAGGCTGGAGACGATACCGCACAGCTTGCTGTGGCAATTCATTACGAAGAAGGCATTGAAGCCAAGAAGGATGCCCAGCAGGCCGCGCGTTGGTACCGCGAGGCGACGCTGAAGGGCAACATCGAGGCACAATACAGGCTCGCGCGCCTGATCAGCCGTGGCGCAAAGGGGCTCACCCCAGACAAGATTGCTGCCGCGACGTTGCTCCAGGCGGGTGCCGACAAAGGCCACGCACCCTCGCAGAATGAATTGGCTCTCCGCCTGCAGAATGGCGATGGCATTGATGCCGACGCCGAAAAAGCGGCGCAATGGTTCCAGAAGGCAGCTGACCAGGATTTCGCACCGGCAAAGGTGAACCTGGGTCTCCTGTACGTGCGCGGACAAGGTGTCAGCCGTGACTATGCAACCGCCTTCCGCCTGTTCAGTGAAGCCGCGGACAAAGGCGATGCATGGGCGCTCAACAATCTTGGCAGCCTGCATGAAATGGGGTGGGGCACTGGCAAGGATGTTGTGAAGGCCCGCGAATACTATCGCGCCGCGATTGCCAAGGGCAACCAGATGGCGCAGGCAAATCTGGCCCGGCTTGACGGGTTGCAGGCCTCGGCAGGCCAGACGACCGGCACGGTATCGCCGCCGGAAACGCAGGGGAACTGACAGACGGGGCAACCGAAAACGCCCTGCTCCATCCTTCGTTAACCATGAATCTCAACCGGGCATTCAGCCTGATCACCGCAAAATCAGCGTCGTGGCGATGGGGCCACGGATGGTTTGCCTCCAAGGGACGGGAGGCCGGTTGGGAGTGTTGCCATGGCACGCCGTGGTTGGTTCTATCTTGTGGTGGGGATGGTGGCGCTCGGCCTCGTGGGTTGCGCCTCGGACAGGCAGAAAACGGCCAAGCTTGACCCCTTTGCCGGCAAGGGCAGCCCTTATTACAAGGGCAAGGGCCAACTGCCGGAAGGCGGTGGGAAATATCACGTCGGTAAGCCCTATCAGGTGGCAGGCCGCTGGTACACGCCCAAGGAACAGCCCGGTTATGACAAGGAGGGCATGGCCTCCTGGTACGGGGAAGCCTTTCACGCCCGCAAGACGTCGAACGGCGAATGGTTCGACATGAACGATCTCACGGCGGCCCACCCGACGCTGCCGCTGCCCAGCTATGCCAAGGTCACCAATCTGGCCAATGGCCGCGAAGTCGTGGTACGCATCAATGACCGCGGCCCGTTTGTCGGAACCCGCCTGATCGACCTCTCGAAACGGACCTCCGACACGCTCGGCTTCCGCAAGAAGGGAAAGGCCAAGGTCCGTGTGCAATGGATTGGCAACGCCCCCATCACGGACAGGGGCTATCGCCACCTCGCCATGATGAATGCACAAATGAAGGAAGGCTCCGGCATCCGCCAGCTTGCGGCAGCCGCGCGCGGAAAGGCACCGGCAACCATGGTCGCCTCGGCAGAACCTCCTGAACCACCACAGGAAGACACCGCACCGGTCACAAGCGTTGCCTACACGCCGCCTCCGGCCCCTGCGCCCATGGCGGACGAAACGTCCGCGACTGCCGGATTCGTGGTTCATGTTGCAACCTTTGCCAACCGGGACAATGCTGACGCCGCCTACGAGGAACTTTCAACCGCGATGGACCTGCAAATGTTCCAGTTCGAAGGCAATGATGGCCCGTTGTATCGCCTGCAGACGCGCGCCGTCGGTGATGAAACGGAAGCTGCCCGGCTACTCTACCAGCTTCAGGACCGGGGCTTTGCCGGAGCCAAGATCCGCCGCGTAAGGGTCCAGCAGGTCGCGCTGAAAATCGCGGGATAATCTGTCCCGCATCACCTGAGCAGTTTGCATTTCCGGTACCGGAGACCTAAACTCCGGCAACCATGAAAACGCCTGTCGTAACAAGCCTGCGTCTGTCTCTCCTGTTGCTGTTTCTGGCCGTGTGGCCGCTGGCCGTCCGGGCCCAGACGCTGGGAGACGAGGCCTATGTCTCGGCGGCGCGCAACGCCATCTTGATGGACGCCAAGTCGGGCCGGGTCTACTTCGAAAAGGACGCGGACACAGCCATTCCCCCGGCCAGCATGAGCAAGCTGATGACCCAGGCCGTGGTTCTTGACCTCCTGAAATCTGGAGATCTCAAGCCGGACCAGATGTTCACGGTCAGTACCAATGCGTGGAAGAAGGGTGGCGCCGCCTCCAAGGGCTCGACCATGTATGCCAAGGCGAAGTCGGAGATCAGCATCCTCAACCTGCTGCGTGGCTCCATCATCCACTCCGGCAATGACGCCTGCATCACCCTCGCCGAAGGCATCGACGGCAAGGAACAGACCTTCGTCAATCGAATGAATGCCAAGGCCGAGGAAATCGGTCTCAAGAACAGCACATTCCGCAATTCCACCGGATTGCCGGACCCGAACCACAAGATGAGTGTGCGCGACATCGCCTTGGTGGCCCGCTACATCATCCTCAACCATCCCGACTATTTCCCGATCTATGGCGAGAAATCCTTCACCTGGAGCGAC
>CALMZX010000034.1 GCA_937870685.1 uncultured Alphaproteobacteria bacterium | reverse complement strand
GGTCGCGCTGAATTGTCCGGCCTTGGATCTTCACCATCCTGCACCACCACCAGCCCCCCACCCCGGCCCTCCCCACAAGGGGGAGGGGGAAGAAGGGGTAAGGCTGCCTGCAAGACCCGACATCAATACACCCGCGCCTTGGGCTTGATGTAGTCGATGTCTTTGCTCATCGTGAAGTCGTGCACCGGGCGGTAGCCGAGTGTCACCTTCTTCTTGGTGCCGTCGGTCCAGGCCAGCGAATGCTTCATCCACTGCTTGTCGTTGCGCTCGGGGAAGTCTTCGCGGGCGTGGGCGCCGCGGCTTTCCTTGCGGGCCAGCGCTGAATCAACCGTCGCTGCCGCCTGGATGATGAGATTGGAAAACTCCAGCGTCTCGATGAGGTCGGAGTTCCACACCAGCGAGCGGTCGGTGACGGCGATGTCGTCCATGCCGCGCCAGATGGCGTTGATCTTGTCGGAACCTGCCTGCAGGGTTTCACCGGTGCGGAAGACGGCGGCGTCGTCCTGCATGGCACGCTGCATCTGGGCGCGGAGTTTGGCCGTGGGCGTGCCGCCTGCGGCGAAGCGGAAACCATCGAGGCGGGCGATGGCGGCTTCGGCGGCATCCCCCGGCAGATCGGCGTGGGTGGAACCCTGCTCCTTCACCAGTTCGGCGCAGCGCAGGCCAGCGGCGCGGCCAAAGACCACGAGATCGATGAGCGAGTTGGAGCCGAGGCGGTTTGCCCCATGCACGGAGACACAGGCCGCTTCGCCCACGGCCATGAGGCCGGGGACGGTTTTTTCCGGGTCCTTCCTGTCACCCGCCAGAACCTCGCCATGATAGTTCGTGGGGATGCCGCCCATGTTGTAGTGCACGGTGGGGAGGATCGGGATCGGCTCCTTGGTGACATCAACGCCCGCGAAAATCTTGGCGCTTTCGGAAATGCCGGGCAGGCGTTCGTTGAGCACGGCGGGATCGAGGTGTTCGAGGTGGAGGTGGATGTGGTCCTTCTCCTTGCCGACGCCACGGCCTTCGCGGATCTCGATGGTGCAGGAGCGCGAAACCACGTCACGCGAGGCAAGGTCTTTCGCCGAGGGGGCGTAACGCTCCATGAAGCGCTCGCCTTGCGAGTTGGTGAGGTAGCCGCCCTCGCCGCGCGCGCCTTCGGTGATCAGGCAGCCCGCGCCATAGATGCCGGTGGGGTGGAACTGCACGAATTCCATGTCCTGACAGGGAAGGCCTGCGCGCAGCACCATGGCATTGCCGTCGCCGGTGCAGGTGTGGGCCGAGGTGGCGGAGAAATAGGCGCGGCCGTAACCACCCGTCGCCAGCACCGTCTGGTGTGAGCGGAAGCGGTGGATGGAGCCATCTTCCATGTTCATGGCGATGACACCGCGGCAGGCGCCGTTTTCCATGATCAGGTCGAGTGCAAAGTACTCGATGAAGAAGGCGGTGTCGTAGCGCAGGGACTGGCCATAGAGCGTGTGCAGCATGGCGTGGCCGGTGCGGTCGGCGGCGGCGCAGGTGCGCTGCACCGGCGGGCCATCACCCATGTTCATCATGTGGCCGCCGAAGGGGCGCTGGTAGATCTTGCCCTCCTCGGTGCGCGAAAACGGCATGCCGAAGTGTTCGAGTTCATAGACGGCCGTCGGCGCGTTGCGGCAGAGGTATTCAATGGCGTCCTGGTCGCCCAGCCAGTCGGCACCCTTGACGGTGTCATACATGTGCCAGCGCCAGTCATCGGCGCCCATGTTGGCAAGCGATGCGGCAATGCCGCCCTGTGCCGCCACGGTGTGCGAGCGCGTGGGGAAGACTTTCGAGATGCAGGCGGTCTTGAGGCCAGCCTGCGAGGCACCGAGTGCGGCGCGAAGGCCTGAGCCGCCGGCGCCGACGACGACGACGTCAAAGCTGTGATCAGTGACGGGGTAGGCGCGACCGCCCACAGTGACCGTCTTGGGCGCCTTCTTGCGGATTTCAGCAACAGCCATCAGTTTGCAAAGCTCATCTTGAGGATGGAATAGGCCGAGACGGCAAACAGCGTGGTCGCCACGGCAATGTTCAGCGCAAGGGCCGAGAATTTCAGGAGGTGGGAGTGGAGATAATCCTCAATCACCACCTGGAGGCCGAGACGCATGTGCCAGCAGGCCGACGCCAGCCCCATGATGAGGAGCAGCGCCACAAAGGGGTGATGCAGCGAGGCGATGATGTCGGCGCGGCTGGAGCCGAGGTGCCAGAGGACGAAAGCCACCATGAAGAGCATCAGCGGCAGGTTGGCCACGGCGGTGGCACGCTGCTGCCAGAAATGATCGGTGCCTGACTTGGCGGAACCGAAGCCCTTCACCTTCTTGAGCGGGGTCTTCATGCCCGGATCGATGATCATGACTTCACTCCGTAGGCGATGACCCAGAGAAGGATGGTGAGGACGATGGAGCCCACGAGGTTGGCGCGGACCATCCATTCGACGGTCGTCAGCTTGAAGCCCTGCCCCATGTCCCAGATGAAATGACGGATGCCGCCGATGGCGTGGTGGATGAGGGCCCAGGTGAAGCCGAAAAGGACAAGGCGGCCGAACCAGTGGCCGAAGAAGGCTTGCACCAGATCGAAATAGGCATCGGAATGGGCGGCAGCGGCAAACCACCAGACCAGCAGGATGCTGCCGGCATAAAGGGCAACGCCCGTGGCGCGGTGCATGATCGACATGGTCATGGACAGCATGGGGCGGTAGATTTGCAGATGCGGCGAGAGGGGCCGCCCGGGCTTTGCAGCCTGCTTGTTTTCAGCCATCTTGTGGTCCTGATTGATGTGGCAACCGTTTTATCCGGTGCATTGCACAATGGCAAATCCGGCAAAGGTAGCAAAGGCCTCATGCGGCATAACAGGTCTGTTGTTCTCCGTGTCCTGGTGCGGGCCTTTCTTGGCCTCATGTTGCTGGTGGCGCTGGCTTATCCCCTATCACGGCTGGGGGTGTTCGACTGGCCGCGCAGTTTTGACCCGCTGGCGCTGCCGGATCTCGACCAAAGCCCCAGTTTCATGACGGATTGGCAGTTGCGGCTGGCGGAAGCCGACCCGGAGGGCTGCGTGGCGGCCCTGCGGCGGGCGGGACTGCCTGCGAGCCTCAGGGCGGAGCGGGGCAGCGGCTCCTGTGTGGTGAGCGGCGCCGTATCGCTGGCGCGATTGTCGCAGGCGAAGCTGAGGCCTGAAGACATGCGCTGCGTCATTGCGGCGCGGCTCTACATGTGGGAGCGGCACGCCCTGCAACCCGCCGCGCGGCGGCTGTTGGGCCAGCCGGTGGCGGAGGTGCTGCATTTCGGTTCCTACTCCTGCCGCACCATGCGCGGACGGACGAGCATGAGCGAACATGCCACGGCCAATGCCTTTGACATCTCAGGCTTCCGGTTGGCCAACGGCCAGGTTGTGTCGGTGAAGGGCGACTGGGGGAAATCCTCGGCGGCAGGGAAACTGCTCACCGCGGCGCGGGATTCACTGTGCGACTGGTTCAACGTGACGCTGTCGCCAGACTACAATGCCGATCACGCCGACCACTTCCATGTGGACATGGGCTGGTACCGGACCTGCCGGTGAGGCCCCCTCAGTCACTGCGTGACAGCTCCCCCAGCAAGCTGGGGGAGCGTGGGATCAAGTGTTGGTTGCGCTCCCCCAACTCGTTGGGGGAGCTGTCCGAAGGACTGAGGGGGTTCGCGTGATGCAAGCCATGACGGGGCGAGGCGTTGCATCCCGAAAAACCGTCATGGTCCACTTCACGTGGACCATCCATGGCGCCACCGGATGGGTGGCCCGCTTGAAGCGGGCCATGACGTGGGGAGGCGGAACAGTCTTGCCATTCTCTCATTCGCCGCAACCGTCTTGGTGCTTTCCCTCCCCCTTGTGCAGAGGGTTGAGCCGAAGCCGTGTCTCCTACACCGTCCGAAATCCATCCGTATACGGATCATCTGGATGGAAAAGCAGGTTGGCGTCCTTCACCACGAAGGCGCGGCCACGGATGGAGGGGATGATCTGGCCGTGGCTGTCGCGGCGGTAGCTGGCGGTGAAGCGGCCGCCGGTGACGCTCTCCTGGATCCAGCGCTGCCCGGGTGACAAAACGCCATCGGCGGCGAGGCAGGCGAGCTTGGCGCTGGTGCCGGTGCCACAGGGCGAGCGGTCAAAGGCGCCACCCGGGCAGAGCACGAAGCTGCGGCTGTCTCCGCCCGCAAGCGGGGCCCCAAAGATTTCGATGTGATCAATCTCCTGCCCCAGTGCGCCGGTGATGTGCTGCTCCCGCAGTGCCTTCTGGATGGCTGAGGCATGTGCCGTGAGGTCCGCGAGGTGATGTTCGTCGATGGGGCAAGGCGTGGACTTGCAGAGGAAGAACCAATTGCCGCCCCAGGCGACATCGCCTGTGACCAGCCCATGGCCCGCCACGTCCACTGTGACCGAGTCGGCGTGGCGGTAGCTGGGGACATTTTCGATTTCAGCCTCGTTTGCGCTGGCGAGATCAACCGTGACGATGCCGACGGGTGTTTCGATGCGGTGGCGACCCGGCGCGATGCGCCCCAGGTGGGCGAGGGTGACGGCGAGGCCGATGGTGCCGTGGCCGCACATGCCGAGGTAACCTTCATTGTTGAAGAAGATCACGCCCGCCGCGCAGCTCTTGTCCTGTGGCTCACAGAACAATGCGCCGACGAGGGCCTCGTGGCCGCGCGGTTCCAAGATGACACTGCGGCGGAAGCGGTCGTGATCCCGGGCGAAGATGGCGCGGCGTTCGGAGAGTGGACCGTTGCCCAGATCCAGCCCACCTTCGAGCACGACGCGGGTGGGTTCACCTTCCGTGTGACTGTCGATGACGCGCAGCATCGGCGGTGCTCAGGCGCGACCGGGCCAGCGGGCGTACCAGTCCTTGAACAGCTTGTACTGGGTGTCGGCGTAGTGCTGCTGGCTGGCCGAGAGCGCGTCGGTGGCAATGAAGTGACGCCCGTATTCCGGGAAGCCGGCCAGCACCATGAGGCGCTTGTAGTAGAGCACGAGATCGGTGCCTTCGTCGTAGGAGGAGAGCACACCCAGCGCCTGTTCAAGCTCCAGGGCGAGGCGGCGGGCCTCCACGTCACCCGTGGCGGCCTGTTTGCAGAGCGCAACGAGGCGCAGCACTTCACGCGGCAGCACGTTGCCGATGCCGGTGATGGCGCCGGTGGCCCCGCAATTGACGAAGCCGTGGAAGACCTGCGTGTCCACGCCCACCATGAGGGTGACGGAGCGGTCCTGCCCGGTGATGTGTTCGGCGGCGTAGCGGAGCGAGGCCGCGCCACCGAATTCCTTGAAGCCAACGAGGTTGGCGTGATTGGCACGCAGCGCGAAGAACAGATCAGCGCGGGTCTCGTAGCCGTAGTGCGGGCTGTTGTAGATGACGGAGGGCAGACCTTCGCCTGCCGTGAGGACCGCCTCGAAATGCGCTTTCTGGGCGGCGACGGAGGTGCCGCGCGAGAGGACGCGCGGGATGATCATCAGGCCGCCCGCGCCGACCTTTTTCGCATGGGCAGCAAGGGCTGCGGCCCGCAAGGAATTCTGTGCGCCGGTGCCGACGATGACGGGGACGCCGGCCTGCACCAGCGCTTCCACGCCCTGCATGCGCTGTTCGTCGCTGAGGAGCGGCCAATCACCCATGGAGCCGCAATAGACGACAGCAGACATGCCCTCGGTGATGAGGTGTTTGCCCATGCGCACAAGGGCGGCAAAGTCGGGCGCCCCCCTGTCGTCGCAGGGTGTCATCAGGGCGGGGATGGTGCCGTCAAAAATCGTGTTGCTCATGGTGTGTCTCCAGTGGTGGCGGAAGCTAACGGGTGGGCGCTCGCCTGTCTTGCCGGAAGGCCTAGCGCGGACTGTGGAATCGGCACAAAATCATGCTCATGCGAAATCGGCGCGGTGCTTCCGCCCCCCATCCCCTGCTCTTTCCCTCAGCCATCACGGCACCCCCGTGGCTGGAACAGCTTTATGATGCCGTGAGCGATACCGTGTTCTTCATCAAGGACCGTGACGGCCGCTACACCACGGCGAATGAAACGCTGGCCAGCCGGTTGGGGCTCTCCCACAAGCGGGCACTTCTGGGCAAGACGGCGGTCGAAGTTTTTCCCGGCGTGCTGGGCGAACGCTATGCGGCTCAGGACAGGGCGGTGATCGCGTCAGGGCAACCGCTCAACGGCGTTCTGGAACTGCACATCTATCCCGGCGGCGATGAAGGCTGGTGTCTCACCTGGAAAATGCCCGTGGCGGATGGGGCAGGCCGTGTCGGCGGCCTTGCCGGACTGTCGCGTGACCTTCCGGCCTGGTCGGTGGTGAAGCCCGAGAACCGCAAGCTGGCGCGCGTTCTCGATCACATCCACAAGGCGCTGGCAGACCCATTGCGGCTTCCGGCACTGGCAGAGATGGCGGGGCTTTCAGCCTATCAGCTGGACCAGCGCATGCGGCAGTTGTTTGGCGTGTCCACGGCGCAGTTCATCATGCGCAGCCGGATCGCGCGGGCCTGCCAGTTGCTGCAGGCTGACACGGGTGCCGTGAGCGGAATAGCGCTGGCCTGCGGATACAGTGACCAGGCGGCCTTCACGCGGGCCTTCCGGCAGGCGACAGGCCTGACGCCGCTGCAATACCGCGGGCTGCGGCGCAGCGGACGCTGAGCTTACATCACAACGACCTTGGCGCCGATGCGGACCTTGCCGTACAGCTCGCTCACCTCGTGATTGAGCATGCGGATGCAGCCCGACGAGGCGGCGGTACCGATGGAGGACGGCGCGTTGGTGCCGTGAATGCGGAAGCCCGTGTCGCCGCCCCTGTTGAAGAGATAGATGGCGCGCACGCCCAACGGATTTTCCGGGATGCCGCCGGGCATGCCCTTCGCCCAGCGGGCGTATTTGGGTGTGCGGGCGATCATTTCGGGCGGCGGGGTCCAGCGCGGATTGACCTTCTTCATGCCGACCCGGGCAGTGCCCGACCAGGAGAAGCCTTCCTTGCCGACGGCGACGCCGTAGCGCACGGCCTTGCCATTGCCGAGCACATAATACAGGGCGCGCTCATGGGTCTTGACGATGATGGTGCCGGGCTTTTCGTGGGTGGCGAAGGTCACGGTTTCGCGGCCCTTGTAGTTCAGCTTCTTGCGGGTGCCGAGCTTGACCTTGCGGACCTTGATCTTCTTGTGGTCGGCGCGGCTGGCGCGCACCGGCGACGTGCGGCGGCGCTTCTTGGCCCAGACATCTTCAAAGAAACTGGCGTTGGCTTCGGCGGCCCCGACAAAGGTGGCGGCGGCGGCGGAAAGGAGTGCGGTCAGGAAAGAACGGCGTTGCATCATGTCCCCAGAAATCGGTGCAGAACGAATCGGCGAGCCCCCACAGGCCCCGGATGGGCTGCCTTATATCCAGCGGCTGACGGGAATTACAAGACGATGACCTTGGTGCCGAGCCTTACATTTTCGTAAAGTTCGACGATCTCGGCGTTGAGCATGCGGATGCAGCCGGAGGAAGCGGCACTGCCGATGGACCAGGGCTCATTGGTGCCATGGATGCGGAAAAGCGTGTCCTTGCCGTTGGCGTAGAGGTAAAGGGCCCGCGCGCCCAGGGGATTGTCCGGACCGCCCGGCATGCCGTCAGCCCATTCCGCCAGTTCCGGCCTGCGGCGGATCATGGATTTGGGTGGCGTCCAGGTGGGCCATTCCACCTTGCGGCCGACTTTGGCGATACCTGCCCAGTCAAAGCCCTCCTTGCCGACGGCGACGCCGTAGCGGATGGCCGTCTCGTTGCCGATGACATGGTAGAG
Organism: uncultured Alphaproteobacteria bacterium; assembly: GCA_937870685.1. Taxonomy (GTDB): domain Bacteria; phylum Pseudomonadota; class Alphaproteobacteria; order Rhizobiales; family Aestuariivirgaceae; genus Aestuariivirga. The sequence continues at coordinate 21,091 of CALMZX010000034.1, read as the reverse complement.
GGCGCGCTCGTGGGTCTTGACGATCACCGTGCCGCGCTTTTCCGGCGTGATGAACTCGACCACCTCGGCCCCCCGATAGACGGGGCGCTTCTTTTTCTTGGCGGCGACGGCGGGCGTGGCCGCAACAGCAGCCGCAAGCGCCCCCAGAATGAAACCCCGTCTGTGCATGATGCCGGGGTTCTTAGCGGGAGAGTCTTGCCGGAATTGTGGCGGGATCAGTTCACAGAACCCGGCAGCTCGCGTTCGCGGCGGGCGATGAAGTCGTCGAGGGCTTCGGCGACGGCTTCGTCCATCTTGGGCTTCTCGTAGGCGGCCAGCATGGCCTTTGCCTTTTCGCGGCCACGGGTGTCGTGGTCCTTGGCGCCTTCCGCCGACCATTGCTCAAAGGAGTTGAAGTCCATGATGGTGGGCATGAAGAAGGCCTTCTCGAAATTTTCCAGCGTGTGCTGGGTGCCGAGGAAGTGGCCCTGCGGGCCGACTTCGCGCACCGCCGCCATGGCGTCCTTGAAGTCGTCAAAGCGCAGGCCGCCTGCATATTTGTACCAGCCGACAAGCTGTTCGGCGTCGGTGACGAACTTGGAGTATCCGCAGGTGAGACCCGCCTCCAGCCAGCCCGCCACGTGCCAGATGTAGTTGGCACCGGAGAGGATGGCGGCGTGCATGAGCAGGTTGGCTTCATAGCCGGCCTGGGCGTCGTTGAGCTTGGAACCGACATGGAAGCCGGAGGTGCGCCAGGGCAGCTTGTAGCGGCGGGCCAACTGCCCCATCACGAACATCATCTGGGCGGCTTCCGGCGTGCCGCCCATGGGGGCACCGGTCTTCATGTCCACGGTGACCATGAACTGGCCGTAGATCACGGGAGCACCCTTGCGGATCAGCTGGGTGAAGGCGACGCCGGCCAGGGCCTCGGCATTGACCTGCGCCACCGCGCCAATGGCGGAGGCGGAAGTGGAGGCACCACAGAGCGCGAAGGGCGCGCAGATCACCGGCTGGTTGTGCGAGGCATAGACGCGCATGGCGTCCAGCATGGTCTGGTCCCAGACCAGCGGCGAATTGCAGTTGGTGATGGAGACAACGACGGTGTTGTCCTTGACGTAGCTGTCACCAAAGACGATGCCCGCCATCTTCATCACGTCCTCGGCGCGTTCCTTCTCGGTGACGATGCCCATGAAGGGCTTGTCGCCGTGGGTGAGCGCCGACTTGATGATGTGGAGGTGGCGCTTGGGCACCGCGATTTCCATGGGCTCGCAGCAGATCGAGGACATGGAGTGCAGCGAGGGCGACATCTGCGCCAGCTTGTGGAAGTTGTTGAGGTCTTCCAGCGAACCGTAGCGGCGGTTGTTGTCGAGGTCGCGCACGAAGGGCGCGCCATACATGGGAATGAAGATCTGGTTCCTGCCGCCGACGCGCACCGTGCGTTCGGGGTTGCGGGCATTAAGCGTGAACTCCGACGGCACCGACGAGATGAGCGACATCAGCAGGTTGCGGTCGATGCGCACGCGCGTGCCCTGCACGTCGGCGCCTGCCGCCTTCCACATGGCGGGGGCCTGGTCGTCACGGAATTCGCAGCCAACCTCCTCGAGAATCTTCATGGACTCCTCGTGGATCAACTCCACCGCCTCGTCCGGCACGATCTCGTAGGTCGGGATGTTGCGCACCAGCGTGGGGAAGGAGAGCTGCGGGGCCGCGCGCATGGCGCGGCGGCCGTCGCGGCCACCACCGCGGCGGGCCGTTGCAGGAGATGTTGCGGGTGCTGCTGCGTCGGTCATGGCTGTTCATCCTTGCGCTGGAGAGCCCTTATGGCGCGCGGCCACGGATTTCGGCAACAGCCATAAGGCGCACAGGTGTTGTGAGATTATCTCAATCGATGTTGCGCAACAGCCAGTCCCGCAGGGAGGCGGCCTCGGGGGTCAGGGGCTGGTCGCGGCGGCAGCAGAGGTAATAGGACTCAGGCGCGTCCATGGTGAAACTGCCCACCTTCACCAGTTCGCGCGAGGCCAGAAGCGGCGCCAACAGGCGCTCCCAACCCAGGACGATGCCCTGCCCGTCGCGGGCGGCCTGCACGGCGATGACGAAGCTGTTGAAGCGGCGGATGTTGAGACGGCCGGGCTTTGCCCCCTGGGCCCGGAAGAAATCGCCCCAGGTGGTCCAGGTCCAGTTCACGCCTTCGACCGAGAGCAGCGTTTCCGAGGCCAGTTCGGCAAAGGTGCCGACGCTCTTGCCCTTCAGGTAGGCGGGACTGGCGACGGCGATGATGCGGTCATCGAAGAGCTTGTCCGACTCCTCGTCGGCAAAGGGCGGCGTGCCGTAACGGATGCTCATGTCAACGCGCGAGGACCAGCCGTCATGGGCGCGGTCGGAGATCATGTGATCGACGACGATGTCCTGGTGGGCGTTCCAGAAGCGGCCAAGGCGGGGCATGAGCCAGAACTGGGCGAAGGCACTGGTGGAGCCGATGCTGACGGTCTTGACGCGCCGCGCCGTGCTGAGGCCTTCGAGCGTTTCCGAAATGCGGGAAAAGGACTCGCGCAGCGTCGTGTAGAGGGCTCCTCCCTCCGCCGTCAGTTCAAGGGCGCGGTGCAGGCGCACGAAGAGCCGCGCGCCGGTATCGGTCTCGAGAAGCTTGATCTGCTTGGAGACAGCGCCCGGCGTGACGTTCAGTTCCGCCGCGGCTTCGGTGAAGCTCATGTGGCGGGCGGCGGCTTCAAAGGCGGCAAGCGCGTTGAGCGAGGGGAAACTGTAGGGGCGGCGGGCCATGCCATTCCCCTAACACAGCCCGTCCCTGTGAGGAATACTCACGTGACGCCGCAGGTTGACGGCCATGCCGCAACGCAAAACAGCTTGGCCCAGCCCCGTTGACGGCTCACGAAAGGTGTAAGACTATCGGCCCAGGGGAGCTTGCTGCGTCCGTTCAGGGGGAACACGCAGATCAGGGCAATCAACAACCAAACAAAATGCCGTTCCGCCCCGGAGCGGCCGGGAGGCCATAATGGCTGACAAACACGTGAGTGAGGACAAGAAAATCCTCCATGACATGGGCTACGCGCAGGAACTGGCGCGCAGCATGAGCAAGTTCTCAAACTTCGCCATCTCATTCTCGATCATCTGCATTCTTTCCGGCGGCATCAACTCGCTGGGGCAAGCAACTTCTGGCGCCGGTGGTGCTGCCATCGGCATCGGCTGGCCGGTGGGCGTGATCATTTCCGGCGTATTTGCGCTGGCGCTGGCGCAGATCTCTTCCGCCTACCCCACGGCGGGCGGCCTGTATCACTGGGGTTCGATCCTCGGCAACCGCTTCACCGGCTGGCTTTCCGCCTGGCTCAACCTGCTCGGCCTTGTCACCGTGCTGGGCGCCATCAACGTGGGCACCTTCTACTTCTTCTTCGGTGCCTTCGGATCGATGTTCGGCGTTGAAGACACGCTGACACACCGCGTGGCCTTCGTTGCCATCATCACCATCCTGCAGGCGCTGGTGAACCACTACGGCATCGGACTCACGGCCAAGCTCACCGACTTCTCGGGCTACCTGATCCTCGGCACCTCGGTGCTTCTCACTGTGGTGCTTCTCGCTTCCGCCAACAGCTATGAGTTCTCGCGGCTGTGGACCTTCGGCAACTACACGGGCACGGAAGGCGCTTCCGCCGTTTGGCCCGTGGCCGCGGGCGGGCTGATGGCCTTCCTGCTTGGCCTGCTGCTGCCGGTCTACACCATCACCGGCTATGACGCCTCGGCCCACACGGCCGAAGAAACCCATGACGCGGCCCGCTCGGTGCCCGCCGGCATGGTCTCGTCGGTGCTCTGGTCCGGCCTCTTCGGCTGGCTCTTCCTCTCGGCCTTCATCCTGATGATCCCGAGCATGGACGAAGCCGCCAAGCAGGGCTGGAACGTGTTCTTCTGGGGCATGGACGCGCAAGTCAACCCGACGATCAAGATGATCCTCTACGTCCTGATCTTCGTGGCCCAGTGGCTGTGCGGCCTTGCCACCGTCACCAGCGCGTCGCGCATGCTCTATGCGTTCTCGCGTGACGGCGGCATTCCCGGCGCCTCCAAGGCGCTGGCGACCGTGAGCGTTGCCCACCGCACCCCGGTGGCGGCGATCTGGACAGCCTCGATCCTGTCGATCCTGTTCGTCTGGTTCACCTCCGCCATCACCATTGCCGGAACGCCCGCCTACTCGATCGTGGTGTCCTGCACGGTGATCTTCCTGTTCCTCTCCTTCGCGCTGCCCATCGCCCTTGGCATCGTTGCCATCGGCGGACCGAAGTGGCCGCACATGGGACCGTGGAACATGGGCATCGGCACCTACAAGCTGGTGGCGGTCCTGTCGCTCGCGGCCATGGTGCTGCTCTTCATCATCGGCATCCAGCCGCCGAATGACTGGGCCCTGCAGATCACGGTGGGCTTCATCATCCTGTCGCTGATCATCTGGTTCGTGTTCGAGAACAAGCGCTTCAGGGGGCCGCCCATCGGCGACGAAATCAAGCGCCGCCAGGCCGAGATCGCCAAGACCGAAGCCAAGTTCGGCGAGTCTTGACCTGAGCATGACGGGCAAGCTCAACAACAAGGTGGCCCTGATTTCGGGCGGGGCCACCGGCATGGGCGGGGCAGCGTCCCGCCTGTTCGCCGCCGAAGGCGCTGCTGTCGGCATTGTCGACATCAACGCCAAGGCGGGGGCCGAAGCCGTGGCCGACATCGAGAAGGCAGGCGGCAAGGCCTGCTTCGTGCAGGCCGATGTTTCCAAGGCCGACGAGGTGGCGAAGGCGGTGGAGAGCATCCGGCAAAAGCTGGGGCCGATCACCGTCCTTTTCAATCACGCGGGCTCGATCGTCATCAAGCCATTCCTTGAGACGACCGAGGCTGAATGGGACCGCCTGACGGAGATCAACGTCAAGAGCATGTTCCTGATGACCAAGGCCGTGCTGCCGCAGATGATCGCGGCGGGCGGCGGGTCGATCGTGTGCACCTCGTCCATCTCCGCCGTGGCGGCCACGCCCATGGAAGTGCTCTATGACACGACCAAGGGGGCCTGCCACATGTTTGCCCGCGCCATTGCGGTGGAGTTCCGTGACAAGAACATCCGCTGCAATGCCGTCTGCCCCGGTTTCGTGCGCACGCCGCACGGGCTGCGGGAAGTGGCGGAGCTGCAGAAGCACGGGGTTGACGTGTCAGAGGCGGCGCTGGCAGCCCAGCAGGGGCGCATCTGCGAACCGGAGGAAGTGGCCCGCGCCGCGCTCTTCCTGGCCAGCGATGACGCCAGCTTCGTCAATGGCACGCATCTCTTCGTCGACAACGGTTTCACCGCCGTCTGACAGAAGAATGCAAATGTGACCCAGGAGCGGCCCCTTTCCGGGGCCGCTCTTTCTTGTGTCAGGCAGCGGCGGCGGGACGCGGCGATTCAGCGGCAGCGCCCGAAGCACTCACCAGACCTTCCGCGCCATCGAGGGCACCAGGACTGAGTTCGAGGCCGAGGAAGCGCTCACGCTCCACCGGACCCGGCAGGTGCAGGCTGCGGGTGTGGCCGACCGCAAAGCCGAAGCGCTGATAGTAAGGCGCATCGCCCACCAGCAGCACGGAGTCATGGCCCAGCACGCGCGCCGTGTTGAGGGCATGCTCCATGAGCGCACGGCCGATGCCCTTCTTCTGCTGGCGGCAATCGACAGCCAGCGGACCGAGCAGCAGCGACGGCCCGGCCGAACCGGCGATGACGTTCCACAGGCGCACGGTACCGATGACACGGCCCCGCGCATCAAGGGCAGTGAAGGCCAGGCCCTCCGCAGGCAAACGGCCTTCACGCAGGCGCTCTGAGGTCTTGCGGAGACGTGCCTTGCCGAAGGCCTTGTCCAACAGGGCTTCGCGGGCAGCGACATCAGAGGCGGTTTCATGACGAATGGTGACCATAGGAACAACTCCTCTCCCTCCCCCTTGTGGGGAGGGCCGGGGTGGGGGTCGGATGGTGAAAACAGAAGGAAACGGGGCGTGACCGACTGACGCCGGAGCGACCCCCACCCTAACCCTCCCCACAAGGGGGAGGGGATGAGGGATCGTTCGTGGCGGTTCAGTGTCTCAGATCACGTAGGCCTTGAGTGGCGGGAAGCCGTTGAAGGCGACGGCCGCATAGGTGGTGGTGTAGGCACCGGCGGCTTCGATCAGCACCTCGTCTCCGACCGTGAGCGTGATCGGCAGCGGATAAGGTGTCTTCTCGTAGAGCACGTCAGCCGAGTCGCAGGTGGGGCCCGCAATCACGCACGGTTCCTTCACGTCGCCGTCGCGGGCAGTGGTGATGGGATAGCGGATTGCCTCATCCATCGTCTCGGCGAGACCGCCGAACTTGCCGATGTCGAGATAGACCCAGCGCGTATTGTCGTTCGCGTGCTTCTTCGAGATCAGGACAACTTCCGCCTTCACCACGCCAGCGTTGCCAACCATGCCACGGCCCGGCTCGATGATCGTTTCAGGGAGCGCATTGCCGAAGTGCTTGGTCAGCGCGTCATGGATGGCGTTGGCATAGGTGGACTGGCCCGGCACGGGCTTCAGGTACTTCGTCGGGAAGCCGCCGCCGAGGTTGACCATTTCCAGCTTGATGCCGTGGCCGAGCATGCGCTCGAAGATCGCCTTGGCTTCGCCGACAGCAACATCCCATGCGTCCAGACGCGTCTGCTGCGAGCCGACGTGGAAGGAGACGCCATAGGCCTTGAGGCCAAGGGCGTGGGCATGGAGCAGCACGGTTTCCGCCATGGCGGGTTCGCAGCCGAACTTGCGCGAGAGCGGCCATTCGGCACCGGCACCATCGGTGAGGATGCGGCAGAAAACCTGCGCGCCGGGGGCGGCACGGGCGACCTTCTCCACTTCGGTGTGGCTGTCCACGGCGAAGAGGCGCACGCCCATCTCGTAGGCACGCACGATGTCGCGCTCCTTCTTGATGGTGTTGCCAAAGGAGATGCGGTCCGGCGTGGCGCCGGCGGCGAGCGACATTTCGATTTCAGGCACCGAGGCGGTGTCGAAGCACGAGCCGAGGGAGGCCAGAAGCGAGAGCACTTCCGGTGCGGGGTTGGCCTTCACGGCATAGAAGATGCGGGTGTCCGGCATGCTGCTGGCAAAGGCTTCGTAGTTGGCGCGCACCACGTCGAGGTCGACCACAAGGCAGGGGCCTTCCGGCTTCTCACGTCGGAGGAAATCAATGATTTTCGCGGTGGCCATGGGCGTGATCCCTTCAGGAGCAGACGTTGCAATGCCAGACCAGAACCCTGCACAGGCGCGATGGAGACGCCAAACAGGAACCCAGACCGGTTTTTCGCTTCTGATTGATCGGGAAGGCCCAATCGCACATCGAGCAGACTTGTGTTTGCCTCAAGTGACACTGGCGTTTGGACACACCAGCAGAGACGAGAAGCCCTCACCGTCGTTACTTTGGGGATCTCCTTCACGCGGGAAGAAATCACCTTAGCGGCACGTGCGACTTAGGACGGGGCGCATATGATGGAGTCGCCTGTCGCAATCAAGAATTATTTTGGGCTGGACGAAGATTTTTTCTGAATGCGCGTCAATCGCCAAACCTGCGCCAGCCCGCCGCCATGCGGGTGATGATGGTGACGCCGCACAGCGCGGCGTAGGCAAAGGCAATCTGCGGGAAATATTCCGGCCACAGGCACATGGCAACGAAGCAGAGGACTGTCTCGAAGCCTTCGGTAAGGCCGCCCAGATAGTAGAAGGCCTTGGACGGGTATTCCGCGCTCTTCTCGCCGCGCTTCTCCGCCATGATGGCATAGGCGAGGAAGGTGACGCCGGTGCCGATGAAGGCGGCCAGCAGAACGGCGGCGGGCAACGCGTTTCGGCCCGGATCGCAGAGCGCAAAGGCCAGCGGCACACCGGCATAGACGAAGAAATCCAGCGTGATGTCGAGGAAGGCGCCGCGTTCGTTGGGCGTGCCTGCGCGGGCCACGGCACCATCGAGGCCGTCACACAGGCGGTTGAAGAGAAGTGGCGCGATGGCCCAGGTGATTTCACCAACACTGATCAGAAGTGCCGCGAGCACGCCCGCGGCAAAGCCGGTGAGCGAGACCTGATCGGCGGTGATGCCGCGCGCGGCGATGCGGCGGGCGATGGCCTCCACCAGCGGCTTGGTGAGGGCGAGCATTTGGCGGTCAAACATGTCTGATCTCTCCCCTCGCCGTGATTTCCAGCACGCGGCCCCCCGCTGGCACGTCCTCGCGGTCGTGGGTGACGAGAAGGGCCGGAATGGCGCGGGCGCGGATGTGATCGAAGGTGAAGGCGCGGATGGTGGCGCGCAGGTCACGGTCCAGCTTGCTGAAAGGTTCGTCCAGCAACAGCGCCTGCGGCTCTGCCAGCAAGGCGCGCAGGAGCGCCACGCGGGCGCGCTGGCCACCCGACAGCGTGTGGGGCGGGCGGTTGGCAAAGCCTTCAAGCCCTGCATCGGCCAGCGCCTGCTGCATCTTCGCGTGGCGTTCGGCCTGCGGGGCCATCGGGACGGCGAAGAGAAGGTTCTCAGCCACGGTCATGTGGGGAAAAAGCAGGTCGTCCTGGAAGAGGCGGGCGATGCGGCGGCGCTCCGGCGGGAGGTGCAGGATGTCCTTGCCATTGAGCGTGACACGGCCCGTGGCCGTCATGGCAGATGTGAGATCGCCCCCGATGAAGGAGAGGAGCGAGGACTTGCCGCTGCCGCTCGGCCCCATCAGCGTGACGGTCTCTCCTGCCGCCGCCTCCAGTGAAACCGCTGTTATGAGGGGCGTGCCATCCGCCATGGAAATTGCGATGTCCTGCAGGGAGAGCATCAGGGCGTGCTCCAGCGCGGACGCGAGAGACGGCTGGCCAGCAGGAAGCCCGCCAGTGGCAGGGCCATGAGAGCGAGCCCATAGGTGGCGATGAGCGCACGGTTGCCGCCGGACGAGAGTGTCACCGCTTCCATGGGCAGGGTGGCAAAACGACCTGCCGCCGCCAGTTGGGCCGGCACGAACTGCACCACCGAGACGGCAAAGCCGATGGCGGCAGCCGAGAGCAGCGGGGCTTTCAGCATGGGCCATTTGATGCGGAGGAGAAACGGCAGGCGGCGGGCCCGCAATCCATGGGCCGTGGCCTGCCAGCGCGGGTCGAAAGCGCGATAGGGGCCTGCCAGCAGCAGGAAGACATAGGCCGTGACCGGCAGCAGATGGGCGAGGAAAAGCGCCGCCGCGCTACCCGTGACGCCAAGTGCGAGGAACAGGCGGTATTCCCCCAGGGCCAGAAGCAGCGCGGGCAGGCAGAGCACCAGTACGGCGGCCGGCGCCAGCACACGGTCGGCGCGGGCCGGTGTCCATTCCAGCCACGCGACACACGCGGCAAGTGCTGCTGCCGCGCTGGCAAGGGCCAGCGCAAGGCTGGTGAGCAAGGGCGCGGGATCAGCGGCAAGATGGCTCCACGCCTTCCACGTCACAACGTCCGGCAGACGTTGCGGGAAGGGCCAATGCCCGGAAAGCGATTGCACGATCATGATCAGCACTGCCGCAGCATAAATCGCCAGGAATGCGGGCCAGAGCGCGGCGAGACCGCGCGGCATACCCCGGCCGGGGCGCGGTGCGGCGCCATAGAAACGCTGGCGGACCTTCTTGAACATCACAGCCGCCAGCGCTGATGCGGCAACGACCAGCGCCACCACCAGGCCCAGCACGACAACGCCAGCACCGCCGCGCGCCGAGACGGCAGGATCGGCATCGTTGATGTCGGTCCAGACGAGTTGGGCCAGTACCGGTGGCTGCGTGGGGCCGATCACCAGCGCCATGTCCACCACCGTGAGCCCGTAGGCCAGCACGGCGATGAGTGGACCGGCGGCACGCGGCAGGAGTTGCGGCAGGAGAATGCGCAGGAAAGTGGACGCCGGGCCATGGCCCAGACTGCGGGCCACGGCCTGCTGCCCTTCGAACTGCCGCCGGAGGTCATCCCGGTTCAGGAGACTGGCGAAGGCCCAGACGAGGAACGGGGTTTCCTTGAGGACGAGCGCCACAATCAGGGAGAAGCCCCACGGATCCTGTGTCGTCACCCATTGTGGTGGCGCGTTCCAGCCCGCCAAGAGCGCGAACAGCCGGGCGACAACACCTGTAGGCATGATGAGGAAAGCCAGGCCAATCGCCAGCGAGAGATGCGGCACGGCGAGGAACACCCCTGCCCGCCCCGCAAGGTTGCGGCCCCCCGCGGCAAAGGTGATCGCGAGGGCCGCCAATAGCGAGAGGGCCGTGCTGGCAAGTCCAGTGAACAGGCTGAGGCGCAGCGCGCCGGAAAATTGCGGGTGGGCCACGAGTTCACGCAGCGCGCCTGCGTTCACGGCATCCGGCAGGACAAAGAGCAGCGATGCTGCCAGCGGCAATAGAAAGACCAGCACCAGTGGCAATGCCGCGAGAACGCGCATCAGCCCTTGCCGTATCGGGAGAGCCAGTCCTTTTCGAGGAGCGGCACCCATGAGGCGTGCGGCTCCAGCAGTGTCGGCCCCGGCAGGCTGACGCTGCCGGGAGCGGCGCTGCCGGTGAATGCCGCCTGCAGTTCGGCGGGCAGTTTTTCAACTGCAAGAACAGTGGGATCGCCCCAGACCTTGATATCGTTCTTCCGGGCTTGCGCTTCCGGTGAAAGCAGGAAGTTGGCGAAGACCTGTGCCGCCGCCCTGGCCTTGGCATTGACGGGGATGGCGACGAAATGGGTGTTGCCGATGGTGCCCTTCGCGTGCTGCCAGGCGATGGTCGTGGCGGGCATGGTGCCCGCCGCCACGAGGTTTGCGGGCTCGTTGGGATTGAAGGTGAGGCCGATCAGCAGTTCGCCGTCAGCGACCATGTTTGTGATGTCGGCCTGCGATTTGGGGAACTGTTTGCCCTCACGCCACAAATGCGGATGCAGGTCGTCCAGCATCGCCTGCCACGCCGGCGTGATGGCCATGCCGTCAGCAGCCTTGGCGAGTTGCGCAACATCGGGTGCTGTTTCCAGCAGCACCTGCTTGAGGAAGGTCGTGCCGTGGAAATCTGGCGGGGCGGGATAGGTGACACGGCCCGGATGTTCTTTGGCAAAGACGATGAGGTCGGCCATGCTGCGCGGCGGTTGTGCGACCTTTGCGCCATCGGCAAAGAAGGTGAGCTGCGCCATGCCCCACGGCGCTTCGAGGCCATCGACGCTTTCGGCAAAATCCTGGCGCGTCGTCGGCTTTCCCGCGACATCGACGAGGGCGTAGTTGGGCAGGCTTTCCGAGAAGGGACCGAAGAGCAGCTTCTCCGTCTTCATGGTGCGGAAGTTTTCGCCGTTGATCCAGACGAGATCGACCGAACCATCCTGCTTGCCCGCCGCCACCTCGTCGCGCACACGCTTCACCACCTCAGCAGTGTCGGTGATCTTCACATGCTCGACGGTGATGCCATGGCGCGCCTTCGCTTCGCCCGCCGCCCAGGCGATGTAGGCGTTGATGGTGTCAGAGCCGGCCCAGGCATTGAAATAGACGGTCTGGCCCCTGGCCTCTGCTTCGATCGCCGGCCAGTCCGCTGCGCGCGCCGCGACGGGAAGGATGAGGCTTGCGGCAGAGGTTGCAAGGAAAGTGCGGCGATTCAGCATGGGGTCTCCGTCGGGTTGTTCCGACCTTGTACGGATTTGCCGCAGAAATGGAAATCACGGGCGGGCAGATGCGGGTAAGATGATTGTGATGGGAACAAGGGGGCCCCCTCAGTCCTTCGGACAGCTCCCCCAGCAAAGCTGAGGGAGCGTGGTTGAAAGAGCGCCCTCAATGTTCTGGCGAGGTGCACCTCATGTGCGCTCCCTCAACTTGTTGGGGGAGCTGTCCGAAGGACTGAGGGGGGGGGCCTTTGACTTACAACATGCCCGGAAGCACGCGGTCCGGCGGCTTGTGGCCATCGGCCCAGGTCTTGATGTTGATAATGACCTTTTCGCCCATGTCGATGCGGCCTTCGATGGTGGCCGAGCCCATGTGCGGCAGCAGCACCACCCGGCTGGAGGCAAGCAGCTTGGGGTTCACGGCAGGTTCGTGCTCAAACACGTCAAGGCCTGCACCGGCCAGTTCGCCTGCATCCAGCATGCGGGCGAGCGCATTCTCGTCGATGACTTCGCCGCGCGCGGTGTTCACCAGAATGGCGTCCTTCTTCATCATCTTCAGGCGGCGGGCCGAGAGGAGATGGAAAGTGGCGGGGGTGTGCGGGCAGTTGATGGAAATGATGTCCATGCGGGAGAGCATCTGATCGAGGCTTTCCCAATAGGTGGCGCCCAGTTCCTCTTCGGTCTTGGGGTGGACGCGCTTGCGGTTGTGATAGTTGACCGAGAGGCCGAAGGCCTTGGCGCGGCGGGCGAGTGCCGTGCCGATGCGGCCCATGCCGATGATGCCGATCTTCTTGCCCCAGATGCGGTTGCCCAGCATCCAGGTGGGAGACCAGCCCTTCCACTGGGCGGGGTCAGCAACCGCACGGGCCCCTTCCATCATGCGGCGCGACACGGCGATGATGAGGCCCATGGTCATGTCGGCGGTGTCTTCGGTGAGAACGCCAGCCGTGTTGGTGACGGTGATGCCGCGGGCAAGGGCCGTCTCGACGTCGATATTGTCCACGCCGTTGCCGAAATTGGCGATGAGCTTGAGGCGGGGCCCGGCCTGCAGGATGACCGACTTGTCGATGCGGTCCGTCACGGTGGGCACCAGAACGTCGGCTTCCTTGGCGGCCTTGACCAGATCGGCATGGCTCATGGGCCGGTCGGTGGCGTTGAAACGCACGTCAAAGAGTTCCGCCATGCGCGATTCGACAGGTTCCGGCAGCTTGCGCGTGACGATGACGGTGGGTTTGGCAGAAGGCATCCGGAATCCAAAAAACAGCAGGTTTGACGCAATCTTAACCTTGCTCAGGCCATTAAGGGAGTAGCCCAAAGGCTGAGGAGACCACAAGGCTTGTCTTGCCTCACCTTCCTTTGGCGCAAGGGCCGCAAGGCCGCAACTGCCAAGGTTATCCGCCTGCCATGCCGACCCGTTTGTTCCCTGCGTTTGCCGTTGCCTCCCTCTTGGGCCTTGCGCTTGCAAGTGCTGCCGTTTCCTATGGTGCCGCCTCGCTGATGCAGCAGAAGGCCGCAGCCCGGGAGGTTGCATCCGCCGCTGGCGAGATCACGGCATCTGTCAGCCCGGCGGAAAACACCGCCAATGACAAGGGCAAGAGCACCACCGGCCTTCCCCTGCCGCGTTTCGTCACCCTCAAGGCCGACAAGGTGAATGTGCGGCGCGGGCCTTCCAGCGACCACCCCGTGGCCTTCATGTTCCAGCGCAAGGGCATGCCGGTTGAAATCACCGCCGAGTTCGAGAACTGGCGCAAGATCCGCGACAGCGATGGGGCAGAAGGGTGGATCCTGCAGAGCATGCTCTCCGGCCGCCGCAATGCCTATGTGGCCGCCTGGAGCGGCAACGGAGAAGCACTGGACCTGCATGACGCGCCCAAGGCGCAGAGCGGCGTCTCGGCCCGCCTTTCCCCCGGCGTGCTGGCCAGCATCGGCACCTGCGACGGACGCTGGTGCGAGATCAGCACGGGTGACTATGATGGCTATGCCCGGCAGGACCGGCTGTGGGGCGTCTATCCCGGCGAAACCGTGGACTGAACACCCATGCACCTGATCACGGTCACGTCTCCTGCACGTATCTTTCAGGAATCCTTCAGGCGTCCTTGAGACGGACGATCACATCGATCCGGTCGATGACCTTGCCTGCGGGCGCTTCCGGCACACCGGTGATGGTGAGGCCGCCCACTTCGATGTCCATCAGCTCATGGCGCTGTTCGTCGAAAAAGTGGAAGTGGTTCGAGGTGTTGGTGTCGAAATAGCTGCGGTCGCCCTCGATGGCGATCTCGCGCAGCAGGCCAGCTTCAGTGAACTGGTTGAGGGTGTTGTACACCGTGGCCAGCGACACAGGAATGCGGGCGGCGCGCGCCTCGGCATGGAGATTTTCGGCGCAGACGTGGCGGTCACCGCCGGAGAACAGGAGATCACCCAGGGCCAGGCGCTGCAGCGTGGGGCGCAGGCCCACAGTGCGCAAACGGTCTGCAAGGGAAAGGTGCTGGTCGTTCATGGGTTGGCCATATAGCGCGTCCGGGGTGGCAAATGCAAATGCCGCGGCGGCGCGGATGCCTCAGCGGCCAGGTGTGTCGTCGTCTTCGCGCAGGATGCGGACGGCAGCGCCGTCAAGGTCTTCATACTGACCCGCCCTCAGGCTCCAGAGAAAGGCTCCAAGACCCAAAAGGCCAAGGCCGAGTGCGATGGGAATGAGAAGCGACAGCGTGGTCATGCGATAGCCTCCTTGGCCATGGGCTGCGGCTTTACCTTGCGGCCGGCCTCCGGTCCATGGGCTTCGGCCCTTTCTGGCCGCAGCAAGTGCAGGCGCAGGCTGTTGGCCACCACGATGATGGATGATGACGACATGGCCAAGGCCGCCAGCAGCGGGTTGAGCTGGCCCGCCATGGCAAGCGGAACCGCCAGCACATTGTAGATGATGGCCAGCGCAAAGTTCTGCTTCACCACCTGCCCCGTCGCCTTGGCGACGCGGTGGGCGAAGGTGATGGAGGAGAGCGACTCGTGGGTGAGGACAAAATCCGCTGCCGTGCGGCCGATGTCGGAGGCCGAGGCCGGGGCCATGGAGACATGGGCGGCTGCGAGGGCAGGCGCGTCATTGAGGCCGTCACCCACCATCAGCATCTTGCGGCCTTGCCCGGCTGCTGCGGTGAGGAAGGCCAGCTTGTCGCCGGGTTTCAGTTCGGCCTGCCAGTCGCTGATGCCGATGTCGCGGGCGATGGCCGCAACCTGGGCAGCACCGTCGCCCGAGAGAAGCGTCACGGGAATGTTCCGGGCGCGCAGGGCCGTGATCATGTCGCGGGCACCGGGGCGGACACGTTCCGAGAGGGTGGTGAACCAGAGGCCCCTGCCCTCGATGGCAAAGGCCACGCCTTGTGCATCTGTCGCCGCCTGTTCCGGCATGAGGGCCGCAACCCAGCTGCGGCGGCCGAGGCGGACGCGCCTGCCATCCACAAGGCCTTCGACGCCATGGCCCGGCACCTCGTGCAACCCGCTGACGCGGGGTTCGGGCACGCCATCGATGGCATGGGCCACGGCGCGGGCAGCGGGGTGCACGCTGCGCAGCGCCAGCGCCTTGGCAATGGCGGCAGTGGCACCCGGGGGAATGTCTGTGCTTGCAACGGCAGGTTCGCCCGTTGTGAGGGTGCCCGTCTTGTCAAAGGCCGCTCCCTCGATGGCGGCGAGACGTTCGAGGGCAGAGCCATCCTTGAGCAGAATGCCGTTGGCGAAGAGGCGCGCGGCCGAGACCACATGAGCCACCGGCACGGCGAGGCCCAGCGCACAGGGACAGGTGATGATGAGCACCGCCACCGCCACGGTGAGGGACTGGTGCCAGTCTCCGCCGGTCCAGATCATCCAGCCCGTGAAAGATGTGAAGGCAAGGATGTGGACGACGGGTGAATAGATGCGGGCCATGCGGTCAGCGATGCGCACATAGGACGAGCGGCCTTTTTCGGCGGCGGCCATCATCTGCATCACTTCGGCAAGGAAGGATTCGCGTGCCGGGCGGGTCGCGAGCATGTCCACGGGGCCGGTGAGATTCAATGTGCCGGCCTCGACACCTGTGCCTTCCACCACGCGCTGCGGATCGCTCTCGCCGGTGACCAGGGCGCGGTCCACATCGCTCACCCCTTCGACGATGGTGCCGTCCACGGGGAAGCGTTCGCCCGCGGACACACGCAGCCGCATTCCGGGGTTGATGGCGTCCAGCGCCACATAGGTGAGGTCGCCTGCTTCGCCGACAACAAAACCGCCCTTGGCCGAGAGACGCGCGAGATTGCTGGCGGCGGCGCGGGCGCGGGCGCGCATGAGATGATCCAGCACGCGGCCGATCAGGAGGAAAAAGAGCAGCGAGGTGGCGGCATCGAAATAAGCGTGGCCGCCGCCGATGAAGCTCTCATACATGGACATGCCGGTGGCCAGCGTGACGCCCAGCGAAATTGGCACATCCATGTTGACGCGGCGGCGGCGGAGGGCGGCGATGGCGGAGCGGAAAAACGGCATGCCGCCATAGGCGACGCAGGGAATGGCGATGAGCGCCGAAATGAAGTGGAACAGTTCCTTGGTGGCGCCTTCCGCACCGTTCCAGACAGGAACGGAGAGCAGCATGATGTTGGCGGCGGCAAAGCCCGACACCGCCAGCGAGCGCACCAGCAGCCTGAATTCCGGATCGCTGCCGCCCGCTTCCTCGGCGGTGAGGGACTGCGTGGCATAGCCCAGGTTTTCCAGCGCCTGCACCACGGGGAGGAGGCTGCGGCTGTCACCATCAAGCGTGACGGCGACGCGCTTCATGGTGAGGTTGGCGCGGACATCAGTGATGCCTTCGAGCTTGCCGACCTGGTCCTCGATCGAGGTGATGCAGTTGCCGCAGTGGATGGCGGGCGCGGACAGCAGATAGGAGATACGGCCATCGACCAGCTGTTTGCTGTTGGCCTTGAGGTCTTCGAGCAGCGCGATGCGGCTGGCGGAGAGCGTGTCGCGCGTCTTGTCGGAGATCAGCGGGGCGGCGCAGCAGGACATGGCATGGTGCTCCAGCCAGCCGTCACTTCACGATGACGCGGATGGGGCGGGACCAGAGGCCGTGACCCGGCACATCCGCCGACACGGTACCGGTCCACTGGCCAGCACCAAGGCTTTGCGCAATCTCGAACACGCCGGGCCCATTCTGCAGCAGTTCCACGGTACGGTCCTCGCCCTCATGGGAGGGACGGCCCAGCGTGACCTTCACGCCACGGGCGGAAACGGCTTCACCGGCGCGCGTGCGCAGCGTCACCTGGAGAGTGCCAGCAGCAAAGCTCACCACGGGATGCACGTCGGCGGACTCCGAGGCAACAAGGGCTGCCGTCTTTTCATTGAATTCCTGGCTTGCCACATAGGAATTCTTGACGACGAGACCGGTCCAGCTCGACTGCGCGAAATAGACCATGGTCATGTTGGCGGCGAGAACCACCCCAAAGAAGGCGAGCATGATGGCCAGCATGTGCTTGCCGGTGAATTCGCGCACGTTTGCTGCTCCCGTCATTTCATGTTCTCCGGAACTTCAAAGATGGCCTGGTAACTGTCTGATTCAAAGGACTGTTCGTCCGTCACCACGATCTTGAAGTTGGTCGATCCCGCCTGCAGAAGCTGCGGCGGCACTGTGACGAAAACATGAAGCGCACGCAGCTTGTCCGGCTCCACCGGAACATGGGCGATGCGGCCGATGACTTCGTCCATGCCGGTGATGGTCATGGAAGCACCGGGGGGCCCGTCAATCGACAGGGTGATGGTGCGCGGTTCCGGCATCATGTTGAGAATCTTCATGGTGTAGCCGTTGCGCACAGAGCCATCCGACAGCTTGATCGCCACGGGATTGCGGTCGTGCTGCACGTTCACTTCCAGGCGGTCGCGGGTGAGCAGCAGGAAGAGCAGGCCGACGCCGATGAGCGACCACATGCCCATGTAGATGAGCGTGCGGATGCGGAAGAAAATCTTCGCGTCGAAGTGCTTCAGGCCGTCGACAAAGCCGCCGCCGGTCTTGTGGACCAATGCCGGATCAATGCGGCCCCAGACGTCGTCGGTGGCGTCAGGGCAGGCGATGTTCATGTTGTGATTGTAGTCACGCAAAGTCGAATAACCGATCAGGCCGCGCGGCTTGCCGATCTTGTCCATGATGCCGTTGCAGGCATCAATGCAGAGCGCGCAGGTGATGCATTCCAGCTGCTGGCCATTGCGGATGTCGATGCCGGTGGGGCAGACGGCGACACAGGCATTGCAGTCGATGCAATCGCCCACCGCGAGACCGGCGGCGGCCGCCTTCTTGGTGCCGGCGGAGCGGGGCTCGCCGCGCCAGTCGTTATAGGTGACGACGAGGGAGTCCTCGTCAAGCATGGCCGCCTGGATGCGCGGCCACGGGCACATGTAGATGCAGACCTGCTCGCGCATGAGGCCGCCAAGCAGATAGGTGGTGGCGGTGAGCACCGCGACGGTGCCATAGGCGACGAAAGGCGCCTTGAGTGTGATGAAGTTCCAGAACAGCGTGGGCGCGTCGGCGAAATAGAAGATCCACGCACCACCGGTTGCGACCGAGATGACAATCCAGATCAGGTGGGTGAGGCTGATCAATCCTAGCTTGCGGACGGACCATGGCGCCTTGTCGAGCTTGATGCGGGCGTTGCGGTCACCCTGCACCAGTTCCTCGACCTTGATGAAGAGATCGGTCCAGACGGTCTGCGGGCAGGAATAGCCGCACCATGCGCGGCCCACCACCGAGGTGATGAGAAAAAGGCCGACACCGGCCATCACCAGAAGCCCGGCCACGAAGTAGAACTCCTGTGGCCAGATTTCGATGAAGAAGAAATAGAAGCGCCGGTTGGCCATGTCGAGCAACACGGCCTGATCCGGCGCATGGGGTCCACGATCCCAACGGATCCAGGGCGTCAGGTAGTAGATCCCCAGCGTGACCGCCATGATGATCCACTTGAGCTTCCGGAAGGCTCCCTCGGCGCGTTTTGGAAACACCTTCTGGTGTACCGCGTAGAGATTCCCCTGTGCCTTGGCCCCCGTATTGACGGCCTTGACGTCCTGTTTGTCGATGATCGTGTGTGTGTTCACTTTTTGCTACTGACTCCGGTCCGGGTCACTGACCGCCGCCCAGCGAGAGGACGTAAGCCGCCAGCTGCTTGACCTTAGCGTCACCCAGCTTGGCTTTCCAGCCCGGCATCATGCCGTGGCGGGGAGCGTTGACCTGGGCGGTGATCGCTTCGGGGCTGTCACCAAAGAGCCAGATGGCATCGTTGAGCTGCGGCGCACCCAGATCCTGGTTGCCCTCACCCTTCTCGCCATGGCACGAGGCGCAGTTCTCGGCAAACACCGTGGCACCGGCGGTTGCCGCAGCCGCGTCATGCTCAAGATTGGCGAGCTGACGCACATGGTTCGTCACTTGGCCGATCTTCTCCGCGTCGAGGATGCCGTCCTTGCCGAAGGCCGGCATCAGGCTGTCGCGGGTTTCGGCGCTGGTTGTGTCACGGACACCGCCGGCGATGGTCTGCACGACCTGCTCCGGCTTGCCGCCCCACATCCACGAGTCATCGTTGAGGTTGGGGAAGCCCGGTCCGCCCTGGGCGCCCGAACCATGGCACTGCACGCAGTTCACCTTGAAGAGTGAAGCGCCTGCCGAGACCGCGAAGGTGCGGGCGTCGTTGTCAGCCATGATGGCATTGATGTCCATGCCGGCGATCTTGTCGGTCATGGCCTGCTTGGCGGCATCGGCAGCACTGAGCTCGTTGCGAACGTCAGCACGGCTCGACCAGCCCCAGATGCCCTTGGAGGCACCGGCTCCGGGCGAGAGGCCGGGAATGGCGGGATAAACCACCATGTAGCCCACCGACCACACGATCGTGGCATAGAGGGTCCACAGCCACCAGCGTGGCAGCGGGTTGTTGAGTTCCTTGATGCCGTCCCATTCGTGGCCGGTTGTGTCCACGCCGGACACTTGGTCAATTTCACGGTTGCCGGACATGGATTCTTACTCCTTGAAGGGGATATTGGCAGCGTCATCGTGGGCGGCCTTGACGGATGGGCGCAAGGCCAGCCAGACCACGAGGACAAAGACGAGGAACATGAAGAGCAGGCCCCAGCTGTCAGCGAAGGTCCGCATGGTGTGATAATCAAGGTCCATGGGATGCTCCCTCAGCGCTCGTTTTCTTCCGGCTTGTAGGCCGAGAAGTCCACCATGGTGCCAAGCACCTGGAGATAGGCCACGAGGGCGTCCATCTCGGTGAGCCTGGCGGCATCACCATCGAAGTTGCCGATCACGGCCTTCGGATAGCGGGACGTCACACCGGCACCGTCCTGGTTCGGATCGGCCTGGGCCACCATGTCGGCGGCGGCATTGTCGATCTGTTCCTGGGTATAGGGCACGCCCACCACCGAGAGGGTGGAGAGGTGTGCGCCCATGACGGCGGGATCAAGCTCGGCCTGCGCCAGGAAGGCGTAGGGAGGCATGATCGATTCCGGCACGACCGAGCGCGGGTTCACGAGATGCTGCACATGCCAGTCGTTGGAGTACTTGCCGCCGACGCGGGCAAGGTCCGGACCGGTGCGCTTGGAGCCCCACTGGAAGGGGTGGTCGTACATGGATTCAGCCGCGAGGCTGTAGTGACCATAACGTTCCACCTCGTCGCGGAAGGGACGGATCATCTGCGAATGGCAGACATAGCAGCCTTCGCGGACATAGATGTTGCGGCCCGCCTGTTCCAAGGGCGAGTAGGGACGCACGCCTGTCACTTTCTCGATGGTGTTCTCGAGATAGAAGAGAGGCGCGATTTCCACGATGCCGCCGACCGTCACCACAAGGAGTGAGAGGACAAGGAGCAGCGTGACGTTGCGTTCGATCTTGCTGTGGAAGCCGAGCGCAGGTGCGTTGTTGGTAGCCATCGTCTTCTTGCTCCTTATTCGGCTGGCTTGAGGGCGGGCGCTTCGGCACCCATCGGGACTTCCGCACGCACGTCGCCGCGGATGGTCTTGTAGACGTTGTAGATCATGACCAGCATGCCCACGAGGTAGAGGGCACCACCCGCCACACGCATCACGTAGTAGGGATACATGGCGGCAGAGGTTTCGGCGAAGCTGTAGACGAGGAAGCCCTGGTCATCATACTCGCGCCACATCAGGCCCTGCATGATGCCGGAAACCCACATCACGCCGGCGTAGACAACGATGCCGAGGGTGGCCAGCCAGAAGTGCCAGTTGACGAGGCGCAGCGAATAGAGCTGCTTGCGGCCCCAGAGCTTCGGCACGAGGAAGTACATGGCACCGAAGGAAACCATGCCGACCCAGCCCAAGGCACCGGAGTGCACATGTCCGATGGTCCAGTCCGTGTAGTGGGAGAGACCGTTGACGGCCTTCACCGACATCAGCGGGCCTTCGAAGGTGGACATGCCGTAGAAGGCAACCGACATCACCATCATGCGCAGCACAGGGTCGGTGCGGAGCTTGTCCCAGGCGCCCGAGAGCGTCATCAGGCCGTTGATCATGCCGC
>CALMZX010000033.1 GCA_937870685.1 uncultured Alphaproteobacteria bacterium | reverse complement strand
GGCCTGCGAGTGCAGATGGAGGCGGGCATGAAGTACATCCTCTTTGGCGTCATGGCCACCGGCTTCATGCTCTATGGCATGAGCCTGCTCTTTGGCCTCACCGGCACCACCTACCTCAAGGGTATCCTGATGTCCCTGGGCAGCGGCAGCCTTCAGCCCACGGTGGTGGTGGCCGTGGTCATGGCAAGGGCCGTGGTGGCAATCATGGCGGCTGGGCTGACAATGGCGGGGAAGGCGGTTGGGGCCACGGCGGCGGCAAGGGACATGGTGGCAAGGGGCGCGGCGGAAAGCATGGCCGTGGCGGAGTCACGGTGATCAACAACAACTATTATGATGAAGGCGGCAGCTCCGTCTCCTGGGGTGGCGGCGGCGATCCCGACCTGTCGGTGCGCTGCTATCGTGGCCTCGACTGGATCACGGTTTTCCGCAAGGAAGAATGTTACCGCTTGGGCGGCTCGCTGAAGCGCGGCGGCTATGGTTATGCCCATGGCTACGGCTACGGCGTGAAGAGTCACAAGCGCGGAGGCCACGGCGCCGCTCACGTGGGCGGTGGCATGGGTTACGGCTACAGCTACAGTGGCGGGTATGCCGTGGGTGGTGGCGGCTACAGCACCGGCGGTGGCTACGGTTATGAAGGCCAACAGCGGATCATACGCTACGTGCCGACGAGCCCTGCGGCTGCCATGCAGATGGAACGCCGCGCCCGCAAGGGTCAGGCTGGCGGTTATGGCACGGGTGGCGGCTACGGTTACGGCGGCGGCTATGCCGTGGGCGGCTACGGCGGTGGCTACAGCTATGGCGGGGGCTACGGCGGCGACTATGGTGCCGGTTATGGCGACAGCATTGTCGTCCAACCCCGCAAGCACAAGCGCAAGAAGCACGTCCGCTACGGCGGTCCGATGTACCCGTCCTATGACCCGGGCGTGGTCATTCATTACGGCCCCGTTGTGACGAAGGGCGGAGCCTACTAAAGAGACTGGATATCCCGCGAATCGCATTCCGGGACGGCGACAGGAGCCGGGTGGCAATACGCCATCCGGCTTCTTTTTTGGATCAGGGCACTAAACCAAAGCGGCAAGGCGATCAGCCGAAGTTTATTGCATCCAAATCCATTACGATTTTGAGCCGCCGTTGATTTGCATCAACCTTGCCGCCGTTCCCAGCCGTAGCCTCCTCAAACAACGTCCGGAAATAGCCGGGCAACACGTGGAGAGGAGATTGACATGAGGAACATGCTGAACACGTCGCGGACTGCCTTGGTGATGGCAGCAGCCGCAATGGCCTGCATTGTGATGACTGCGCCGGCTTTTGCCGCGGACCCTGACCAAGCCTCGATTGCCAGGGGCGGCAGGCTCTATGACAAGTGGTACAAGGTGATCAAGGCCGATGCGCCAAAGGAATCCCACAAGCTCTATCCCGCCGAGAACAAGAAATATGCCGAGGATCCGGCCTCCAACTGGCGCTGCAAGGAATGCCACGGCTGGGATGGTCTGGGTGCTGCTGGTGCCTACGCCAAGGGCAGCCACGCCACGGGCATCAAGGGGATCAACGGCATGGCCGGTGGCGACCCGGCTGCCGTTGTGGCCCTGCTCAAGGGCGATCACGGCTACGGCGACAAGCTGGGTGAAGCCGATTTGACCGATCTCGCCAACTTTGTCGTCTACGGCCAGATCAAATGGGACGACTATGTCGATGCGTCCGCCAAGAAATCGAAAGGCAACGCCGAGGCCGGCAAGCAGGTGTTCGGCACCATCTGCATGAACTGCCATGGCGCGGACGGCAAACTGCCAAAGGACATGCCGCCGCTTGGTTCCCTCTCGGACAATCCCTGGGAAGTGATGCACAAGGTCCTGAATGGTCAGCCGGGTGAAATCATGCCCGCCATGCGCGCGCTTGATCACAAGGTATCGGCTGATCTCGTGGCCTATCTCGCCACGCTGCCGGCGGAATAAGCCGCAAGCTGTATCAAATTGCGCGCGGGACGAGGACCCTTGTCCCGCGCGAACTGCACCGGAGGAAATGCGGATGCTGGGACGATTTTGGTGCTGGTTCCGCCGGCCAAACGCGGTGATTGGGCAGGGTCTCCTGCTGCTCATGGGCGTTGTTGCCGGCATCATCTTCTGGGGCGGCTTCAACACCGCCATGGAAGCCACCAACACCATGGACTTCTGCACCTCATGCCACGAAATGCGGGACACGGTGTATCAGGAGTACCAGACCTCGGTGCACTTCAAGAATGCATCCGGCGTCCGGGCCACCTGTTCCGATTGCCATGTGCCGCACGCCTGGGGACCGAAGATGGTTCGCAAGATACAGGCTTCAAACGAACTGCTGCACAAGTTCCTCGGCAGCATCGATACCAAGGAGAAGTTCGAGGCCAAGAGACTTGAACTGGCCACCCATGTCTGGGCGAAGATGAAAGCCACGGACTCTCGTGAATGCCGCAATTGCCACAGCTTTGAAGCCATGAGCTTCGAGCATCAGCGTCAGCGTTCGCGCGAAAAGATGGAGCCGGTGGCCAACGGCACCAACCTCTCGGAAGGTTCCACCTGCATCGATTGCCACAAGGGCATCGCCCACAAGCTTCCGAAGATCGAGCGGGACGACTGACCTGGCGCAGGTTTCAATGCGTCAGTGCATACAGCGAAATCGCTGCCGCAATTGACACGTTGAGGCTCTTGATGGCGCCTGGCATGTCGAGGCGGGCCACGGCATCACAGGTGGCGCGGGTCTTTTCGCGCAGGCCTTTGCCTTCTGCCCCCAGCACCAGCGCCAGTGGCAGGCTCTTGTCGGCCTCCTCCAGCGAGATGGGCGCTTCACTGTCCAGTCCCACCAGCCGGAAACCGTAGCCGCGCAGTTCCTCCATTGCCGCCGAAAGATTGGTGACACGGCAAACCGGCACGTGTTCATAGGCACCCGAGGCCGCCTTGAAAAACACACCCGTCTCGTTGGGTGCATGCCGCGCCGTCGTCACCAGTGCCTTGACGCCGAAGGCCGCGCAGGAGCGCAGGATGGCACCGACATTGTGCGGGTCTGTCACCTGGTCGAGCAGAACGATCAGGCCGTCGCGCGCCACCTGGTCAAGGCGTGGCTGCTTGAGCGGGACGGCTTCCAACACTACGCCCTGATGAACAGCATCCTGTCCGGTGAGCAGGTGATCAAGAATGCGCGGGTGCACGATTTCCGGCACGATGGCAGGGCTGGCCCCGTCTTCCTTGAGCCGGGCGAAGCCGTTCTCCGTCGCCCACAGTTTGACGATGCGCCGTTGTGGATTGCTGATCGCTGCAACCGCAGCATGAATTCCATGGATCAGGTCATTGCCGGGGTCCGGCGTGTGGGCCAATGCCTTGGGCCTGTCGCCGCTCAGGCTGGCAGGTTGGGGTTTTTCGGCACGCTTGATGCGGTGCAGGGGGGTCTTGGGTCCGTGTTTCGGGGGAAATGGCTTGCGCATGGTGCTGCTATAGGGCGCGGTTGTATCTGTGCATAGTCATGTTTAGCTTGAAGACGGCCAGCAACTGTGTTCATGCGAGCACTCGAGGTGAAGAACCATGGTGACAGGCTGGATGAGGGTTGCGGCAGTTCTTCTGCTTGGAATGTTTGGCAGCATGGCCTGGGCGCAGGAAGCGGCGCAGACACCGTCCGCTCCCGTGCAGGCACAGTCGCTGACGGTCGTGACCCGGGAACTGCCGCCGTTCATCATCAAGGAAGGAGATGCCATCACCGGGTTCTCCGCCGAACTGTGGCAGGAACTTGCGACCCGCACCGGAGTGCCCTTCACATGGCTTGAGCGCAAGAATGTCACCGAAATCCTGAAGGCGATCGAGGAGGGGGAAGCCGATGTCGGAATCGCCGCCATTTCGATCACCTCCGAACGCGAGCAGCGCTTCGACTTTTCCCAGCCCATGTTCGAGGCCGGCCTGCAGGTGATGGTTCCGGATGAGGCGGACAACAGTTTCTCCCCGTGGACGGTGCTCAACTATTTCACCTCGGGTGCCATGCCTTACCTTCTCGGCATTCTCGCATTGCTGATCCTCATCCCCGGCCACATCGTCTGGTGGGCCGAACGCAACCACGACAATTCGCCGTTCTCCCGGCACTATTTCCCCGGCATTTTCCACGCCATGGGCTGGGCACTTTCGGCTGCTGCTGGCCAGCAGAACGACAGCCCGCGGTCACGCCTCGGTCGCATCACCTCCATCGCGGCGGTGTTTGTCAGCCTGCTCTTTCTCACCTACTGGCAGGCTGAACTGACCTCCAGTTTCACGGTGCAGCAGCTGCAGGGCGGCATCCAGGGGCCGGATGACCTTCCCGGAAAACGCATCGGCACCACGCAGGGCTCCACCGCCGCCCTGTGGGTCGGTCAGCATCAGGGCAAGCTGACGGAATACCAGAAGATCGCGGAGGCCTTCACCGAACTGGAGAAAGGCAATCTGGACGCGATCGTCTATGATTCACCCGTGCTGCTGTACCACGCCGCAACGGCGGGACGGGGCAGGATGCGCGTGGTGGGGCCGGTCTTCAAGAAGGAGAACTATGGCATCGTCTTCCCGCGCACCACGGTGCTGCCGCGCCAGCGCGACCTTCGCAAGCTGGTCAACGAAGCACTGCTGAAAATGCGCGAAGACGGAACTTATGACCGTCTGTACACGCGCTGGTTTACCGTTGGCGAATGAAACCAGGGGCGTTCGGCGCGCGCTCCTCAAACGCTTGACACTCCGGCCCGGCGGCGGCATACACCGCGCCGCGAAAGGGCCCGTGTTTACACGGGCCTGATTGCTGTCAGTATCGGTTGTCGATTCGGGAGAATGTCCCGAGTGGCAAAGGGGGGGGACTGTAAATCCCCTGCTTTACGGCTTCGTAGGTTCGAGTCCTACTTCTCCCACCATCGCCCCAGAAGGGCTTGGCGGCGGATCGGAACCGGAACCGGCAGCATGAGTTTCGCGGGTGTAGCTCAATGGTAGAGCAGCAGCCTTCCAAGCTGAATACGAGGGTT
>CALMZX010000032.1 GCA_937870685.1 uncultured Alphaproteobacteria bacterium | reverse complement strand
GCGCGCCGCAATAGGACTGGTAGGTCGAGATGCCCATCTTCGACATGACCTTGAGGATGCCCTTGTCCACGGCCTTGATGAAGCGCTTCACGGCCTCATAGGCTGAAACCTTTTCATCAAGCGTGGGCAGCAGGCCTTCCAGCGTTTCGAAGGCGAGATAGGGGTTGATGGCCTCTGCTCCATAGCCTGCAAGAGCACAGAACTGGTGCACCTCGCGTGGCTCGCCCGATTCCACAACGAGGCCCACAAGCGTGCGCAGGCCCTTGCGGATGAGGTGATGATGCGTGGCGGATGTTGCCAGCAGTGACGGGATGGGAACGCGCTCGGCGGAAACCGCGCGGTCCGAGAGGATGATGATGTTGTAGCCGTCGCGCACGGCGCGCTCGGCCTGTGCCGTCACCGAGTCAAGCGCCGCTTCCATGTAGCGGGCACCGTTGGCGACGTCATAGGTGATGTCGATGGTGACGGTGCGGAAGGGGTTCTCGCGCACTTCGCCGATGTTGCGGATGCGCTCCAGTTCCTCGTTGGTGAGGATGGGCTGCGACACCTCAAGGCGCATGTGCTTCGATGTGCCCTTGAGATCGAGCAGGTTGGGGCGCGGACCGATGAAAGACACCAGCGACATCACCAGTTCCTCGCGGATAGGGTCGATCGGCGGGTTGGTCACCTGGGCAAAGTTCTGCTTGAAATAGGTATCGAGAAGTTTCGGACGGTCTGAAAGGGCTGATACAGGCGAGTCGTTGCCCATGGAGCCGACGGCTTCCTGACCCGTTGTAGCCATGGGGGCCATGAGGATCTTCAGGTCTTCCTGGCTGTAACCAAAGGCCTGCTGACGGTCGAGCAGGGGAACGGCAGGCTTGGGACGCTGGGTCTTGGCCTTGGGCAGGTCGCGCAGGACCACTTGCGTCTTCTTCAGCCAGTCCTTGTAGGGGTTGGCGGTGGACAGATCCTTCTTCAGGTCCTCGTCGGAGATGATGGCCTTCTTGTCGAGGTCGATGAGCAGCATCTTGCCGGGCTGCAGGCGCCACTTCTTGTTGATGCGCTCCTCGGCGAATTCGAGGCAGCCCATTTCGGAGGCGAGCATGACAAATCCGTCGTCGGTGACGAGATAGCGCGAGGGGCGAAGGCCGTTGCGGTCCAGCGTGGCGCCGATCACCTTGCCGTCGGTGAAGACCATGGCGGCGGGGCCATCCCACGGCTCCATCATGGCGGCATGGTGCTCGTAGAAGGCGCGGCGGTCCTCGTCCATGAGCGGGTTGCCCGCCCAGGCTTCGGGGATCAGCATCATCATGGCATGGGGCAGGGAGTAGCCGCCCATGTAGAGAAGCTCGAGCGCGTTGTCGAAACAGGCGGTGTCGGACTGGCCTTCATAGGAGATGGGCCAGAGCTTGGAGAGGTCTTCGCCGAGCACTTCCGACTTCATGTTGGCCTGGCGAGCCGCCATCCAGTTGAAGTTGCCGCGCACCGTGTTGATTTCGCCGTTGTGGCAAATGAAGCGGTAGGGGTGGGCCAGCGGCCAGGAGGGGAAGGTGTTGGTGGAGAAGCGCTGGTGCACCAGCGCGAAGGCCGAGGTGACGCGCTCGTCCTTCAGGTCGAGATAGTAGTTCGGCACTTCTGCGCCGAGCACGAGGCCCTTGTAGACGACGGTGCGGCAGGAAACGGAGACGGGGTAGTAGGCTCGGGCCTTCTTGCCGAGCACTTCCACGACGCGGTTGGAGACGACCTTGCGGCAGACGAAGAGCTTGCGTTCGAATTGCGCCTCGTCGCGGATGGTGGGACCGCGGCCGATGAAGACCTGCCGGTGCATGGGTTCGGTATCGACAACCGAATAGCCGAGCACCGAGCGGTCCACGGGAACGTCACGCCAGCCCAGAACCTTGAGGCCTTCTTCGCGTGCGGTTTCCCACCAGATGCGCTCGATGTCCTGACGGTAGACGGGTTCGCGCGGCATGAAGAGGAAGCCCACGCCGTACTGTCCGGCGGCGGGCAGGTCGAAGCCGATGCGGGCGGCTTCGGCGGTGAAAAAGTCATGGGGAATCTGGATCAGGATGCCCGCGCCATCACCCGCCTTGGGGTCAGCGCCCACCGCACCACGATGCTCCAGGTTCTTGAGAATGCGCAAGCCATCGGCCACGGTCTGGTGGCTCTTGATGTTGTGGATATTGGCGAGAAGGCCGATACCGCAGGCGTCGTGCTCGTTGCGGGGATCGTACAGACCATGGGCCTCGGGCAGACCTTCCGGATGGAAGTGGTGGATGGTCATGGGGTGGCACTCCTCAGTGGCTCCACCCCCAAGTCGCGCCTAGGGGCAGAAAGGACAGTATGGCTGTCCTTTAATGGCAGGAGTGAGCGTCATACGCAAGTTAAGATTCAATCCGCAGCCGAAAACGAAATAAAATTGCTCTACGGAGCTCCCCGATAGATCGTGTAGGCACCGACGACCAATACAGCGACGGCAAAGAGGCTTTGCAGCAGGGGCTTGCGGGAGGCAAGGCGGCTGCCCGCGAGTTGGCCCATGACACCGCCAGCGATGCCGCCTGCCACGAACAGGCCCACAGTGGACCACACGACCTCGCCCGCGAAGGCATAGTTCGCAGCGGTGACCAGGCCGAAGGCCGTGATTGAGACGAGCGAAGTGGCGATGGCGTAGGTGATGGGCATGCCGGTGGCGAGCATGAGAGCGGGAACGATGAGGAAGCCACCGCCAATACCGAAGAAGCCCGCCAGGGCCCCCGCGGCAAAGCCTAGGCCAATGATGGAGGGCAACATCCGCCGTGCTGTCGCGATGGTGAGACGGACATCCGGGTCGCCCTCGGCGTTCTTGCGCAGGAGCAGAAGCGTGCCGACCACCAGCATGAGGCCGCCAAAGAGCGGGATGAGCCGTGCGCCGGGGACGGCAAGGGCGGCCTGGGCACCTGCGGCCGAACCCGCGATGCCTGCTGCCGTGAAGGCGAGGGCGCAGGGCCATTTGACCAATCCCCGGGCCATGGCGCCGATCAGGTTGGCAAGGGCACTGAGTGCCACGGCCACGGCACTGGTGCCAAGCGCCGCATGGGCGGAAGGCATGCCCACCACATAGAGGAGCAGGGGAACGGCGAGAATGGAGCCGCCGCCGCCCACAAGCCCGAGGACAAGGCCGACGGCCATGCCACTCACCACTGTGAGGGTTTCGGGTGTGAGCAGCTCCTGGATCACGTCATCCGCGCGCGATGGGGTAGCCAGCCTGGGCCCAGCCCATGATGCCGCCGGCCATGATCTTCGGTTCGGCACCGCCAATGGCGTCCAGCGCGCTCGCATTCATGCGGGTGCGGGCACCGCTGGCGCAATAGAAGATGACCGGCTTGCCACTGGACTCCACAGGAACGGGCGTGAGCCGGGACAGCGGCAGATTGCGGTCGTTGGGGATGTAGCCCGCAGCGCGCTCACCGGGTTCGCGCACGTCCACCAAAACGGCTCCCTTGTCCGCGAGGGCTTTGGCTTCCTGAGGCGTAATGGAGACGATTTTCATGGGTTTTCTCTCTGGCAAAAGGGATTTGAGAATGTTGCGTATCAGGTTCAAGATGATGCCAATGCTGTTTGACGGTCCGGGGAGTGGCCGTTTCATATTCGTGATTGCTAATATGCGTTATCTTGCATATATGTCAACCCTTGAGAGGGAACTGAATCATGAGGGCACTGCCGAAACCCGTCATTCACGCCTGGTTTGATGCGCCCACAAATACCGTGACCTATCTGGTTGGGGACCCGGAAACCCGCAGGGCAGCCGTGGTCGATCCGGTTTTCGACTATGACCACAAGTCGGGCAAGGCTGATGTGGCGTCCGCCGAAACGGTGATGGCCAAGGCGGCGGAGGAGGGATTTGCGATCGACTGGGTGCTGGAGACCCATGTGCATGCAGATCATCTGTCAGCGGCACCCTACATCAAGCTGAAGACGGGGGCCAAGGTGGCCATCGGCGAGAACATCCGGCTGGTACAGCAGATTTTCCGGCCCATCTTCAACGCGCTAGATGTTTCCGGTTCCGGTGCCGAGTTTGACGTGCTGGTCAAGGATGGCGACACGCTCAGGATCGGCAATCTTGCATGCGAGGTCATTGCAACACCAGGGCACACGCCAGCTTGCGTGTCTTTCAGGATCGGTGACGCGGTATTCGTGGGCGACACGCTGTTCATGCCGGATTACGGCACGGCGCGGGCCGACTTTCCGGGCGGTGACGCCCGCACGCTCTACCGGTCCATCCAAAAGCTGCTGGCACTGCCGCGCGAAACCAGGCTGTTCATGTGCCATGACTACCTGCCCAAAGAGGGTCGCAAGAGTTTTGCCTGGGAGACTACTGTCGGCGAGGAAATTGACCGAAACATCCACGTGAACGGTACGGTCAGCGAAGACGACTTTGTTGCGATGCGAACCGCGCGGGACAGGACGCTGGCGGCGCCGACGCTGCTCTTGCCGTCAATCCAGGTCAACATGCGGGCCGGCAGGATGCCGCCAGCGGATGAAAACGGTATCCACTACATCAAGGTGCCCGTGACACTGCCGCAGGGCGTGGCTGCATAGGCGGCATTTGTCTGGCTGACAAAAGCCCTCTAAGACACTGCCGGACTTCAATATCCGGCGGTTTCATGAATCAATCCTCCAATCTGCGCGGCATCATCTACATGGTGCTGGCCGGCCTCAGTTTTGTCAGTTGCGACAGCTTCCTGAAGCTGATGCTGGCGGACGTGCCGCCGTTCCAGTCCCTGGTGTTGCGCGGCATATCCGCGACAGTCTGGTGTTTCGGCCTGCTCGTGGTGACGGGACAGACACGCGAGGTTCCGCGATTCCTGGAGACCTGGACGCTTCTGCGCACACTCTCTGAGGTCGTGGCAATTTCCTCCTTCATCATCGGCCTGGCGCATGTACCGCTGGCCGACATCACGGCCATCTACCAGATTTCGCCGCTGATTGTTCTGGCGGGGGCGCACCTGTTGTGGGGCGAGCATGTGGGCGCGGTGCGCTGGGCCCTGATTGGGCTTGGACTGGCAGGGGCCTTGCTGGTGGCGCAGCCTGGAACTGCAGGAGCCTCGCCCTATGCGCTGCTCGGCTTCGTGACGGCCCTGGGTGCTGCCGGACGGGACTTGCTGTCACGCAAGGCACCGGCCGATACGCCAGGTTTCGTGATTGCATTCGGGGTCTGTGTGGCGGTGATGCTGGCGGCGCTGCTGAACAACCAGCTGTTTGAAAGCTGGCAGCCTGTGCCAACCCATACCTGGCTCTACTCCATCGGTTCCGGCTTTTTCGTGATGCTCGGACATTACTTCGTGTTTTCATCTTTCCGCCACGCCACGGCACGGGCTGTTGCCCCGTTTTACTATTGTGGCACACTGGCTGCTGCCCTTTTTGGCGTTGCGTTTTTCGGAGAATGGCTCAACACGCTTGCCATCTTTGGCATGATCCTCATCATTGCCTGTGGCTTGGGCGTACTGGCTTTCGAGCAGAGAGAAAGACGCTCATGAATTTCACGTCTGACAATGTGTATGGTGTTGATCCGCGCATCATGCAGGCCATGGTGGCGGCCAATGCGCGCCTGACCGATGTGTCCTATTGCCATGATGACGGTGCCAAAGCCGTGGATGCGCGTCTTTCCGAGATTTTCGGGCGTGACGTGCGGGCCTTTCTCGTGGTGAACGGCACCGGGGCCAATTCGCTGGCCCTCTCGGCCATATGCCCGACATACGGCGGCGTGTTCTGTCACGAAACGAGCCACATCAACACGGATGAATGCAACTGTCCCGAGTTGTTCATGGGTGGCGGCAAGCTCGTGACCATGGCGGGCGAGGGTGCCAAGCTGGCACCCGCCGTGCTGGCCGACAAGCTCTCGCAATTCGGCCATGGCGAGCATGGGGCGAAGCCCTACGGCCTTTCGATCACCAATGCCACGGAACTGGGCATGGTCTACACGCCAACTGAAATCAGGGCGCTGGCAGAGGTGGTACGTCCACGCGGGATGAAGGTGCACATGGATGGTGCGCGCTTCGCCAATGCGCTGGTGTCGCTGGGCTGTTCACCAGCCGAAATGACATGGGAGGCGGGTGTTGATGTTCTGTCGTTCGGCGGCACCAAGAATGGCGGCATGATCCTGGAGGCGGTGGTGTTCTTTGATACCGCGCTGGCAGACGATTTCCTCTATCGCCGCAAACGCACGGGGCAGCTTGTCTCCAAGGGGCGGTTTCTTTCGGCGCAGATGCTGGCCTACCTGCAAGACGACGTGTGGCTGGCCAATGCGCGGCGAGCCAACAGCCTTGCGCAGGTGTTGGCCAAGGGGTTGCAGGCGTCAAACCGGGTGCGGCTCTCCAATCCGGTGCACGCCAACGAGGTATTCGCCATCATGCCGAAGTCCTTGTTCGACGCAGTGCAGGCGCGGGGTGTGCGGTTCTACGACTGGCCGTGGGACGGATTGGCCGCCGATGAAATCCATTGCCGCTTCGTGACGTCCTTTGCCACACCCGAGGAACACGTCATCCAGTTTCTCCAGATGGTGCGGGAACTCAGCTAGCCGTTGGGCCAGGTGTCGCTGACCTTGTAGCCTGCGGGCCACGGATCGGCAGGGTCGAGGAGCAAGGTGGTCTGGCCGCTGATCCAGGCGCGGCCGGTGATCTGGGGCACGATGGCCTTGTGGTTGCCAACCGTGGTTTCACCGGCAATGTGGCCGATGAACTGCGAGTCGATGACGCTGCGGCCGATGTAGGTGTCGCCGACTTTCATCAGGCCCTTGGCGTGGAGCACCGCCATCAGTGCAGAGCATCCCGTGCCGGTGGGGGAACGGTCGAGCTTGCCGGGATTGACCACGCAGGAATTGCGGGACGTCAGCACACCATCCCTGCGTTCCAGAGGTTCACGCATGAAACAGAAGGCGTAATGTTTCCAGTCCGGCAGGTCCGGGTGGTGGAAAGGAAGTTGCTCGTTGGCAGCCTTGACCAATTTTCGGCCGAGGGCGGCGATGACATGGGCGTTCTGTGGCGTGATGGAAAGGCCGAAATCCGCCACATCCGCCATGACGAAGCTGTCTCCGCCGAACGCCGTGTCCACCTTGACCTTGCCCACCCCCTCGACATCCAGCGTCGCTTCCAGATGCGGTGCGAAGGAGGGGACATTGGTGAGGGTGATGCTTTCGGCCTTGCCGTTGCGGCAGGTGGCCGAGACTTCGATCAGGCCGGCGGGTGCTTCCAGCGTCAAATGGGTGACTGGTTCCTGCATGGGGATGATGCCTGAATCCAGCAGCACCGTGGAGACGCAGATGCAGTTGGAACCCGACATGGGAGGCGTGTCTTCCGGCTCCATGATGATGAAGGCGGCCTGGGCCTTGGGGTTCTTCGGCGGCACCAGCAGGTTGACATGACGGAAGACACCGCCACGCGGCTCGCTCAGCACGAAGTTGCGCAGCGTCTGGTCACTGGCGATGAAGCGTGACTGGGCCCAGATGGTGTCGCCGGGCGGCGGGGCAACGCCACCGACAATGACATCGCCAACCTCGCCTTCGGCGTGGCAGTTGATGATCTGGATCGCTTTCGTGGAGCGCATGGGAATCCCTCACCTGCCGCTGCGCGGCGTCCTCTCCCGCAAGCGGGAGAGGTGATGTTGTGTGTGGGGCTACAAATCCCCCACCACGCACTTCTTCGCAAGGGTCTTGTATTGCTTCACCGAAAAATCCACCGGATTGCCACCGTGGGAGGGGTCGCGGCGGGCCATTTCGGCCACCGTGTCCAGCTGCTTGGTGTCGATGCCGATATCCGCCAGCTTATGGGGAATGCCGCATTCCTTGCGAAATGCCAGGACGAATTTCATGAAACCGTTGAATCCACCCTTGATGCCGAGATAGGCGGCAGCGCGTTCAATCTTGGCCTCGACCTTCTTGCGGTTGGCCTTGAGCACGTAAGGCATGATGATGCCGTTGAGCGTGCCGTGGTGGGCATTGTAAAGTCCGCCAAAGGGGTGCGAGAGGGAGTGGATGGCACCAAGGCCCTTCTGGAAGGCGGTGGCGCCCATGGATGAGGCGACGAGCATGTTGCCGCGCGCATCCAGGTCCTTGCCCTTTTTCACTGCCTTGGTGAGGTTCTCCTTCACCAGCCGCATGCCTTCGATGGCAATGCCTTCTGCCGCCGGATGATAGAAGGGCGAGCACAGGGCTTCAAGGCAGTGGGCGAAGGCGTCGAAACCTGTTGCCGCTGTCAGTTTGGCAGGCAGGCCAACGGTGAGTTCAGGATCGAGCACGGCGAACCTCGGCATCACGTCGGGGTGGAAGATGATCTTCTTTTCGTGCGTCTTCGTGTTGGTTATGACAGCGGCGCGGCCCACTTCAGAACCCGTGCCGGCCGTGGTGGGGATGCAGATATTCGGCGCGATCTTGCTGGCGTCGGCGCGTGTCCACCAGTCGTCCACGTCCTCAAGGTCAAAGATGGAAACCTTCTGGGAATGCATGAGGGCAATCATCTTGCCGGTGTCGAGGGCCGAGCCGCCGCCGAAGCAGATCACGCCATCATGGCCGCCATCACGATAGACCTTGCAGCCATCGAGTACGTTGGCCTCGGTCGGATTGGGAACGACGTCAGAGAACATGGCCCGGCCGAGGCCGGACTTGTCGAGATTGGCGAGGATGTCCTTCACCATGTCAGAACCGGCGAGCCCCTTGTCGGTGACGAAGAGCGGCTTCTTCATACCAGCGGATTTGCAGAAGTCCGGAAGTTCCCTGACGCGGCCATTGCCGAAGCGGATGGGGTTGGGGAAATTGAAATTGCGGTTGGGGATCATGTCCGTGTCCTCAGGTGGAAACTCTTGGGTCGGGTGAGCATGTCGTAGCCCACGGTAGAAAGCGTGGCGCCGCGGCCGGTGTCCTTGACGCCGGTCCAGGCCAGCGCGGGATCGAGGTAGTCGCAGCGGTTCATGAAGACGGTGCCCGTCTCGATCCGCGCGCCGATGGCCTTGGCGGCCTTGGCGTCCTCGGTCCAGAGTGCGGCCGTGAGGCCGTAGGGGCTGTCGTTCATCAAGCTGACGGCCTCTTCATCGCCCGAGACCTTCATGATGCCGACGACGGGGCCGAAGCTCTCGTCGCGCATGACGCTCATCTGGTGGTTGACACCGGTGAGCACCTGCGGGGCCATGTAGGGGGTGCCCTTCCTGTCGGCGGGGAAGGCCTTGGGATCGACGTGGGCTTTGGCGCCAGCGCGGACGGCGCTTGCCACCTGCTTGCGCACGAAGGCGGCGGCATCAGCCTTGATCATCGGTCCCAGTGTTGTGGCTTCGTCCAAGGGGTTGCCGAGCACGTAGGTTTTCGTCAGGTCGATGAAACCTTCGATGAAGGGCTTCCACAGGTCCTTGTGAACATAGACGCGTTCGATGCCGCAGCAGCTCTGGCCCGAGTTGAAGAAGGAACCATCGACGAGGTTTTCAACGGCATGGGCGAGATTGGCGTCGGCGCGCACATAGGCCGGGTCCTTGCCACCCAGTTCCAGTCCGACATGGAGGAAGCGTCCGGCGGCGGCACGCTCAATGACGCGGCCACCTTCAACAGAGCCGGTAAAGCAGACAGCGTTCACAAGACCGGAGGATATGATCTGTCCGGTCTGCTCATGGTTCAGCACGAGATGCTGGAAAACGCCCTTGGGCAGGCCTGCCTTGTCGAAGGCCTTCTGGAAACGTTCGGCAACGAGCAGGGTGTGACTTGCGTGCTTCAGCACAACCGTGTTTCCGGCCATCAGGGCGGGGATCACGGAGTTGACCGTGGTGAGATAGGGATAGTTCCACGGCGCAATGGTGAAGATGACGCCGAGGGGCTCGCGCGTCATGTAGCGTTCAAAGCCGTCCTTGGGCGCAGGGGTGAGGTTTGCGAGCGCTTCCGGGGCGATGGCGATCATGTGGCGGGCGCGCTCCTCGAAGCCGCGCAATTCACCAGCGCCGTAGCGCACGGGCCTGCCCATCGACCAGGCGAGTTCGGGAACGATTTCGTCCTTCATCGCCAACATGGCATCGACCGCCTTGCTGCAGAAGGCGGCGCGTTCCTTGAGCGGGAGGGCGGCCCAGTCCTTCTGTGCGGCGCGGGCGGCGGCAAGGGTTGCCGCCACCTGCTTCTTGGAGGCCACGGCCCGCTTTGCAACAATGCTGCCGTCAACCGGGGAGACGGAGGAAATGCTGTCTGCCATGATCAGTAGTTCTCAAAGCCGCGGCGCACTTCCCAGTCGGTGACGCGGCGGTCGTATTCGAACTGCTCCCACTTCGCGGTGTGGACATAGTGATCGACCACCTCGTCTCCCAGGGCCTTGCGCAGCAGCTTGGAGCCATCAAGCATTTCGGTGGCTTCGCGGAGTGTCTTGGGAATTTCGCGGAGCTTCTTCGACTTGTCATAGGCATCGCCGGAGAATGCGGGCTCCAGCTTCATCTTGTTCTCGATGCCATCAAGGCCCGCTGCGAGCAGGGCGGAGAAGGCGAGATAGGGGTTGAGATCCGCGCCACCGACCCGGCACTCCACACGGATCGCCTTGGTGTCAACGCCGCAGATGCGGTAGCCCGCCGTGCGGTTGTCGAAGCTCCAGACGGCGCGCGTCGGCGCGAAGGTGCCCGCCATGTAGCGCTTGTAGGAGTTGATGTAGGGGGCAAGGAAATAGGTGATCTCGCCTGCATGGGTGAGTTGGCCCGCAAGATACTGTTCCATCATGGCGGACATGCCATGGTTGCCGCCCTTGTCGTGGAAGAGCGGGGTCTTGCCATCAGCGCTCCACAACGACTGGTGGACGTGCGAGGAACTGCCTGCCCAGCTGTAGTTCGGCTTGGCCATGAAGGTGAGGGCCTGTCCCATGACCTGGGCGATTTCCTTGCAGGCATGTTTCAGGAAGACGTGGGTGTCGGCCATCGGCAGGGCGGCATCGTACTTGACGTTGATTTCCTCCTGCCCGGCCCAGGCTTCGCCCTTTGAGTTTTCTACTGTAATTCCAGCACCATAAAGGCCATTGCGGATGGCCCGCATGAGGTTCTCGTCCTTGGTGGTCTGGAGAAGATTGTAGTCTTCGTTGAGGTGGGACGGCGTGGTGAGATTGTGATAGCCGCCTTCGTGGGCTTCCTTGAAGCTCTGGTCGAAGACGTAGAACTCCAGTTCGGAGGCGAAATAGGCCTTCATCTTCATGGCAGTGAGGCGCGCGATCTGCTTCTTCAGAATGCTGCGCGGCGCGTAGGGAACAAGCTCATGGGTGTGGTGGTCGAGGAGATCGGAGAGCACGAGGGCTGTGTTGGGCAGCCAAGGGCAGAGTCGGATGGTGCCGAGGTCGGGCTTGATCACATAGTCGCCGTAGCCCTTTTCCCATGATGCCGACTTGTAACCGGGCACAGGTTCCATATCGACGTCCACGGCGAGCAGATAGTTGCAGCCGTGGGTTTCTTCGTAGGCACCGTCGACGAAGTAGTTGGCTTCGAAGCGCTTGCCCATGAGGCGGCCCTGCATGTCCGGGAAGGCTGCGATGACCGTGTCGATCGCGCCGGATTTTACCAGTTTCTTCAGGGCCTCGAATGAGAGCGGTCCGTTTGCCATGATAGTCCTCCTGTTTGTCCCGGTTAGCTCCGGGTTGATGGTGTGGCGAGCTTGATGGCGGCCTGCGCCAGCGGAACAACGAGATAGTTGGCCCAGGCGTTCTGCCCGGCATGGTCGGCGATCAGATCATTGCGGATTTCGATCATGACATGTTTCAGGCCGCGCGGGGCAGCATGAAGGTTCAGGAGATGCATGACCCCGTCCTTCGGCCCATAGGGTTCGTTGAGGCGGGCCTTGTCCGGAGGAAAGACCTTGATGAGGAAGTTGGCAAGGGCGGCGTCGCGGTCGAACAGAAAGCCGACATCCAGCTCCCGCTGTTTGCCTTTGTAAACCGGTGTGAAGGAGTGAATGGATGCCACAAGCGTGTGCCTGCGCTCACAGGCGCGCTGGTCAAGAAAGGCTTCAATGGCGGCGTGAAAGGGCCGGGCGATTTCGCGGGTGCGGGCGAGCCTGGCGGAGGGGGTGAGATTGCGGTTGCCGGGAATCTCGTAGATCTCGCTGACGTCAGGATAAGCACCGTCTGCTTCCGGCGGGCGGTTGCAGTCATACACGAGGCGTGAGTAGCGCTGCACGATGAGCGGCGCATCAAGAATGCGCGAGAGAATGCGAGCGGTCGCTTCCGCTCCGATGTCCCAGGCGATATGGCGCTGCAGGTCGGCGTCGGGCAGCCCGAGCGTGCCCAGGTTTGCGGGAATGCGGTTGGAGGCATGTTCGCACACCAGGACATAGGGCGAAGTGCCGGCCGGATTGATCACCTCCGCCGGATGCGGCTCACTGTCCTGAAGAATCCTGATCATGCCTTGCCCGCTCCTGAAACAATCATTTCAGATGGACTTTGGCTTGTCAAATTCGTTACAGTCCGAACATGGCAAGTGCCAAGACATCAACCGTCGCGGAACGCATCACCGGCGGCAGGGTGGGCCTGACGGTGGCCGAGCGAAAGCTTTCCGCCGCTCTGATGGCCGATTATCCTGTGGCGGGCCTCGCCAGCATCTCGGATTTCGCCCGCGCCGCGGGAGTGAGCACGCCCAGCGTGTTGCGGTTTGCCAAGAAGCTGGGTTTCAGCGGCTTTCCTGCTTTTCAGCAGGCGTTGCGCGAGGAGGTCTCGGCGCAGTTGCAAAATCCGATCGAGAAGCCGGAGCAGTGGTCATCCAAGGCGCCGCGCGGGCACATTCTCAACACGCTCGCGGATGCCGCCATGGAGAACCTCGGCGCCAGCCTTCGCCACATAGACCATCATGTGTTCGACGACGTGTGCCAATTGCTGGGCGACGGCAAACGTCAGGTGCATGTGCTGGGCGGGCGCATCACCGGGCACCTCGCCGGCTACCTCCATACCCACCTGCAAATGGCGCGTCCGGGCGTGCTGCTCGTGCCGGTTTCAGCCAATCACTGGCCGCAACATCTTGCGGAGATCCGGTCCGGTGACGTGTTATTGGTCTTCGACGTCCGGCGATATGACGCGCGCGTGCAGGACTTTGCCGTTTCCGCAAGACAGCGGGGCGCGAAAATCGTGCTCATTACAGACCAGTGGATGAGCCCGGTTTCACGGCTGGCCGCGCACACGCTGGCGCTTCGGCTGGAGGTGCCCTCCGGCTGGGATTCCAACGTGGTGACGCTGTTCGCGGTGGAGGCCATGGTGGCCGGCATCGTGCGCCGGAACTGGAAGGCGACCCGGGAACGCATCCGCGAGATTGACCGGTATTTTGAGGGCGGGCGGCGCGGACGCGGATGACAGAGCGTTTTGACTATATTGTTGTGGGTTCGGGCTCTGCAGGCTCGGTAATGGCCTACCGCCTGTCGGAGGCGGGACATAGCGTGCTTGTGCTTGAATACGGCGGTACCGCCCGTGATCCACTGATCCAGATGCCCTCGGCGCTGTCGATTCCCATGAACATGA
>CALMZX010000031.1 GCA_937870685.1 uncultured Alphaproteobacteria bacterium | reverse complement strand
ATATTTGAGATCGAAGAACTGTTTCAGTGCAATTGAAAACGGCTTTTTAGAGTCGACGATTCCGCGAGTTGGATCAGCTCCCTCAACACAGATGTAACGCCTGTATATTTCTTGACGCGTTATTGGTTTGCCATTGTTGTCAAATTCAAAATTTACGGCGTCTATAGCAATCTTCCGTAAGACACTTCGCAACGCCTCCGCAGTTGAGGGTTCGCTGATTTGCCCCAAAGACCCCATAAGTTCCGAAAGATTGAGTTGATTCAGATTTTTTGCGAATGCGCCAAATCGGTTTGCCAACTTCTGTTTGATTGCGGTGGCATTCAAATTGTCGTCCCAACTTAAGCGGACAGCAGTCGGACTCGAGTTACGGCAAACGCTAAGCCAATTCTCCCAAATGTGATTTTCAACAGGTATGTTTATTGGCTTCTCGACTACAGACCCTTCATTGTACAGGAATGGAACTAGACAACGGGTACTGAGCATTTTTTCAAAGTCACTGCGCTCAGGACTTCCGTCAGCGTACAACCCGACCAGTATAGGATTATTGTACATGAACGCCCGATTGACCACTAGTTGCTCATACAGCAATAGCGACTTCATAAACTCAGCGCGGGCCCGCTCGTTGATCTCATCCTGAAAATCTCTGTGCGATTTTCCTTCTGCCGTAGCCTTGCTCATCACGCTTGAAGGAGCCCACTGATCATCCAAATATTGCGCAACGCCGGCAATGTCTTGCAGTTGACTAGTCTCGATTTTCATCAGTCATTACCTTGTGGGTACCTATTCATCGGACTGCTTCTTCCCGAAAAAGCTGAGCCACGCACCTCCATGAGAAAACATGCGTCTCGCGCTTCAAGTACCAACAGATCGCACAACCACGAGTATTTGTCTACGTTTGCGCGCGACAACTTTTGCTTGCGTTGTAGCCCTCCCTCCCCCCTCACCTGTACTTTTGGATCAACTTGAATATCCCCTCCGCCGCTGCATCCGCTGCATACTGCGCGTTTTCGCCCCAGCTTTGATCCAGTGAGCCTGCGGGTACGGCGTTGTCTTGTTTGAGGTCGCCGAGGTGTTTGCCGTCCGGCGTCAGCACGTCCCAGACGATTTTCACGGCTTGCGTTGCGCCGTTGGCCTTGGCGATGGTGACGCGGCCTTGCACGGTGAGGGCGTCCTTGCGGGTGGCGTTCAGCACGGGCCAGCCGGCCTCCTTGAGCGCGTTGCGCATGGCTTCGGTCAATTCGCTGTTGCCTTCGCCGCGCGCACCCTTCACGGCGGGAACGGCGACGGCCTTGATGACCACGTCGCCCTTCTTTTCCTTCTTGTCTGGCGCTTCCGCCGGAGCGGCTTCCGCTGCCGGTTCATCGACGGGTGGCATGGCGATCGGGGCTTGCTCTGTTGCCACGGCCACCTGCTCATTGGCTTGCTGCTCGGCAATCAGTTCGGCTGGAATGTTTCCGGAACCATAGAGGGTTTCGAGATCAAGTTCCTTGTGGGCGTTGGGACCGGCCTCGACAAAGACCTCCCAGGGCGGGCGGGCCAGCGGATTTTCCACGGGGATGGGTTCGGGAATCTGGTCGTAGGCTCCGCGCAGTTCCGGCTGCTGCGCTTCGGTTTTCACCACGCCGGACTTGCGCAGGTGCTCCAGCAATGTCGGCTTGGTTTTTTTTGCGGGAACGGTCTGGGGCACATCAGTCGAAGCGACGACAGGTTCGGGTGCTGGTGATGCTTCAGGCAGAGGAGCCGTCTCCTGTGGCGCGGGCTCCGGCACTTTGGTTTCAAGTGGCGCGGCTGCGATTGCCGTGCCCTGCGCCGTTGCCGCCACGGCCTGTTCGGCGGGTGCGGGAGCCACGTCCTTGCGGGCCACCTTGTCCATCTTCTTCGGCAGTTCGGCCAATTGTTCGAGATCGCGCAGCAGCAGGCTCTGGCTATCGCCAGTGCATCCTGCCAGCGCGAGCGCCAGCACTATAGCCGCGCGTGTCTTCAACGGGTGATCATGCCCAGTGGGAAGGTTGATACGGGTTCGGGCTTGCCTTTGGTGATGATGTAGGTGCGGCCGAGGCAGAAGGCGTTGGCCGATTTCGAATCCATCAGGATCATGTGGGCGAAGAAGACCATGCCTGCTCCCAGTGCGGCGTCATTGCCGGTGTAGAACATGGGCATATCCATCCAGCTTGGCGTGAATTTGGCACCGAGCGAATAGCCGCAGGCGTTGAGGCGGTGGTCCTTCATGCCGTGCTCGTCCATGACGCGGGCGTGGGCAGCGAAAACATCACCCGCCGTGTTGCCGGGGCGGAGCTTTTCCTCCACTGCCGCAAGTGCGGCCTGGCAGGCGGTGTCCATGGCTTCATGATGTTTCGTCGGCTTGCCGATGATGAGGGTGCGCATGAAGGCGGCGTGGTAGTGGCGATAGACGCCGGCCCATTCCAGCGTGAGTTGGTCGCGCTTTGCCAGTTTGCGGCGGCCTGCCTTGTAGCGGCAGAGCAGCGCGTCGCGGCCCGAGCCGATGATGAATTCATTGGCGGGATAGTCGCCGCCACCCGCGAAGATGGCGGCCTGCTGGGCGGCGAGAATGTCGCCCTCGTCGGCACCGGCTTTTGTCTTGCGGATGGCGGCCTTGAGTGCGGCGTCTCCAAGTTCGCCTGCCTTGCGGACGTATTTCAGTTCGGCAGGCGATTTGACGAGGCGCAGGCGGTCGATGAGGTCGGTCGATTCCTTCAGCGTGCAGAAACCGTCGAGGGCCGCATCCACGGCCTTGCCGTTGAAATGGGTGAGACCGTAGGACTTGGTTTCGATGCCGAGATTGTGGCCGCGGCAACCGAGGCTTTCCAGCATGTCCTTCAACTGCGCGGCGGGTTGGGCACCTGCGGCGTCGGTCCAGATACGGATGTCATCGATGATCGAGGTGTGTTGTGCCTGGCGCAAATCCGCCGAGCGGGTGAGCAGCGCCATGCGGCCATCGGCGCCGACATAGAGGCACTGGAAGAAGCAGAAGCCGAAGGTGTCGTAGCCCGTGAGCCAGTACATGCTCTCCTGCTGGAAGAGCAGCATGCCATCAAGGCCGCGTGCCGCCATGGCCGCAGTGGCCTTCTCCATGCGGGCCTTGAATTCGTCACGGGTAAAATGGATTGCCATCTCGTCACACCACTGCAATGGCCGAAATCAGGCGGCCGTAATCCTGTTCGCCGCGATGGGTGGCGCGGCGGTAGCTGTAGAAGCGGGCTTCATCGGAGTAGGTGCAGAGCCCCAGATTGGCCACGGTTCCGACGCCCTCGCGGCGCAGACGGTCCACCAAATAGCGAGGCAAATCAAACATGTGGTGGCCCTGCTTCACGCTGGGCGTGAAGTATCTGGCGTGGGCGGCATCCTGTTCGAGGAAGGGCTTGGGGAAATCCGGGCCCACTTCATAGGCGTCCTTCGAAATGGTGGGGCCGAGCACCGCGGTGATGCGGGTGCGGACGGCACCGAGCTTTTCCATGGCGGAAAGCGTTGCCTCGGTGACGCCAGTGAGCGCGCTCTTCCAGCCCGCGTGGCAGGCCCCAACCACGCCTGCCTCCGGATCGGCGAAGAGCACCGGGCCGCAATCGGCTGTGAGCACGCCAAGGCCGATGCCACGGGTCTTGCTGACGATGCCATCGACCTTGGGGCGGGCGTCGATGGCCCATGGCGTCACGACTTCGATGGCCTCGGCGCTGTGGACCTGGTGGGCGGTGACGAGGTTGGCCGCATCGATGCCAAGGCCGCGGGCCACGGTCTCGCGGTTCATGCGCACCAGATCCGGATCGTCACCGGAGCCCAGCCCGCAATTGAGGGAGGCAAAGATGCCGGTGGAATGGCCGCCGCCACGGGTGAAAAACCCGTGCGCAATGCCGGGGATG
Organism: uncultured Alphaproteobacteria bacterium; assembly: GCA_937870685.1. Lineage (GTDB taxonomy): Bacteria > Pseudomonadota > Alphaproteobacteria > Rhizobiales > Aestuariivirgaceae > Aestuariivirga. The sequence continues at coordinate 56,231 of CALMZX010000031.1, read as the reverse complement.
TTCAGGGCCTCGCTGTCAATCATGTCGCACCAAATGGATATGGGGGCTGAAGCCCCGCGCTTGTGACCGCCATCACCTTGAAAAGGTGGCCCATCTGGGCGGGATGTGCAAGCCGTTCCGATGCCGCGACCAGTTGCGTGCGGGCCTCGCCTTCAACGCTGCGGGACAACACTTCGGTGCGGGCTTCGAGGCCCATGGCATTGAGGAAATCGCCCTGCGCCATCAGACCGGCGATGCGGGCGCCCCCTTCGGGAAAGGCGCGGGCCAGCGCCTCAAAATCCACATGCGAAGTGATGTCGGCCTCGCCGGGCCTCTCGGTGACGCGGCAGTACTTGTGGGCGATCATGGCCTGCAAGGTGTCGCCCAAGGCGCTTCTGGCGTGGCCATAGTCGAAGATGAGTGCGGCACCACCGGACCTTGCCAGATGATCGCCCAGTTGCCGGGCCGCGGCGGCGCGGATGGCGTGATCCTCGAAGACGCCCTCGCCCCGCAGCGGCACAGGCACCGGCGACGGCACAAGGCCCCGTTCCAGCATGTCACCTGTCAGGCCGATGACGCGCTCGAAGACCGTTCCGTTCTTGCGCTCGAACTGGCGGATGGGCAGCGCATCGAAGAACTCGTTGGCGATGATGATGGAGGGGCGCGCCGGAAGCGAGGCGATGGTGTGGTGCCAGGTGGACTGCGGCACGCGGATCCCTTGCGCCTCGCGCAGCACCGGGCTGGTCTCGACAAAGTGCACCTCAGCCGCCTTGGCCGCATCCTTCACGCGAGAGAGGACGCGCAGCACATCGGCCATCAGCGTGCCCCTGCCCGGCCCCAGTTCCACCAGCGCAAAATGGCGGGGAGAGCCCAGCGCCTGCCAGACCTGCGCCACCCAGACGCCAATCAGTTCACCGAAGACCTGCGAGATTTCAGGTGCCGTGGTGAAGTCACCGCCTGCACCGAAGGGATCGCGGGTCATGTAGTAGCCATGTTCGGGATGGCCGAGGCACAGCGCCATGTAGCGGTCCAGCGGCATGGGGCCATCGGCCCGGATCATGCCGCGGATGATGGTTTCAAGGGGTGTCATCCGGTGCGGCGCGAGCGGAGGAGGAGCCAGATGCCGATGGCCAGAAGCGGCAGCGACAGCACCATGCCCATGGTGAAAATGCCACCGATGTAGCCGATGTGGGCGTCGGGCTCTCGGAAGAACTCCACAATGATGCGCGAAAGGGCATAACCTGCGGCGAAAATGCCGGAGGCACGGCCCGGATGCTTCAGCGCACTGAAGCGATGGGTGGCGATGCGCACAGCGAGGAAAAGCAACAGCCCTTCCAGCAGCGCCTCGTAAAGCTGGCTCGGGTGGCGGGCGAAGCTCTCTCCCGGAAAGATGACGGCCCAGGGCATGTCGCTGGGGCGGCCCCAAAGTTCGGCGTTGATGAAGTTGGCGATGCGCCCCAGCCCCAGCCCCACGGGCACTGAGGCGGCACCAAGGTCGAGCATGCGGTCGAGCGTTTTGCCCTTGGCGCGGCCATAGAGCCAGCAGGCGATGACAACGCCGAGGAAGCCGCCATGGAAGGACATGCCGCCGTCCCATGTCTTGAGAATGTCCAGCGGGTTCTGCAGGTAGAAGAGCGGCTTGTAGAAGAGCACGTAGCCCAGCCGCCCGCCAAGCACGACACCAAGGAGCGCGAAGATGAAGAAGTCATCCGCTTCGGCGGGGCTGAGGGTGGGCGAGTTGGCCCCCCACAGGCGCGGCTGGCGGGACAGGTATTTGATATACCAGACGGCAAAAAGCAGCCCCACCACATAAGCCAGCGCGTACCAGTGGATGGCGAAGGGGCCGATCTGGAGGGCCACGGGATCGATGCCGGGATGGCTGATGACGGCGAACATGGCCTGCTCATATGCGTTAATCATGGCGCCGCCAAGTGTGGCCTTGGGGAGCGCTGCGGCGCGGCGGCACTTGAATCACCTGGGCAGAATGCCTAGGTGTTGCGCCAACACAGGAGCCCCTTCCATGGTCACCACCAATTCCAAGTTCTTCGATGAACTCGCCAAGCTGATGGGCAATGCCGCAACGGCCGCACAGGGCGTGCGCAAGGAAGTGGACACGCTGGTGCAGGGCCAGGTGGAGCGCGTTCTCAACAACCTCAATGTGGTGAAGCGCGAAGAGTTCGACGTCGTCAAGGAGATGGCGGAGAAGGCGCGCAGCGAAAACGAAGACCTCGCAAGGCGAATCGCGGACCTTGAGTCGCGGCTCGGCAAGACCGAATCCGCCTGAAATCCTGTCAGCACAAATTTGTGTGGAGGAATCAGCGGCATTCTTGCCGTGAATCACACGCATGACCATGTTGCCCCTCAGCCAACGCATTTGATTCTTCCGTTGGCGGAGGATTTTGATGGGCCTTGCGGCAACACTTGACCCCATTCACTCGAACCCGCTGGACCGGGTGGAGCGCCTTGCCGAGCGGCGGGAATGGACACTGGACCGGCCAAGCAACGACGAACTGCTGATGTCGGTGGAGGGCGGCTGGTGCGCGCTCTCTCTTTCGCTCACTTGGCGCGAAGACCTTGAGTCACTGCTGGTGGCCTGCACCTTCGAGCTGAAAGTTCCGGAAAAGCGCCGGGATGAAATGGCGCGGCTGATCGCTGCCATGAATGCGCAACTTGTGCATGGCCATTTCGAGTTCTGGGACAAGGATGGCAGTATCCTGTTCCGCGACAGCCTTCTGTTGGCGGGCGGGGCCGAGGCCAATGACGCCCAGTGCGAAGGGCTGATCCGCCTCGCGGTGGATTGCTGCCAGCGTTATTACCCGGCAGTGCAGTTCGTCATCTGGGCCGGGCATACGGCAGATCAGGCGCTTGACAGCGCCCTTCTCGAAACACACGGTGAGGCATGAGCATTTCTCTAAAGGGCACGCTGGTGCTGATCGGCGCCGGCAAAATGGGCGGAGCCATGCTGGAAGGCTGGCTGAAGGCTGGCGTTGCGGCGCGGCAGGTGGTGGCGCTTGATCCCTCTCCCCCGGCAGAAGTGGCAGCACTTCTGGCGAAGCATGGCGTGCGGCACAATCCGCCGATCAACAGCATCACGGATGCCGAAGTCGTTCTGGTGGCCGTGAAGCCGCAGGTGATGGACGATGTGTTGACGCCATTGCACGGCCTCGCTGCCTCAAAGCCCCTGATCCTCTCGATTGCCGCAGGCAAGACCATCGCGTCCTTCGAACGGCATTTCGGAAATGAGGCGGCTGTCATCCGCACCATTCCCAACACGCCCGCCGCCGTGGGTCGCGGCATCACGGCCATGGCGGCCAACCGGAACGTTTCGCCTGCCCAAATGACCCTCGCCGAAGAATTGCTGTCCTCCATCGGCGAAGTGGTGCGCGTGGATGACGAGGCACTGATTGATGCGGCGACGGCCGTGTCCGGCTCGGGGCCAGCCTATGTGTTCTATCTCACGGAGTGCCTTGCCGCGGCTGCGGAGGCAGTCGGGCTGCCGCCTGATGTGGCGGTGAAGCTGGCGCGCGCCACAGTGGCGGGTTCCGGCGAGTTGATGCGCTCGTCCGGCATTGACGCCGCCACGCTGCGGCAGAACGTGACCTCGCCCAAGGGCACCACCTATGAAGCCTTGCAGGTGCTGATGGCCGAAGACGGCATGAAGCCGCTGATGATCGAGGCCGTGAAAGCAGCGGCGCGGCGGTCCAGGGAACTGGCGAGTTAGGAACGGACAAGGGCCCCCCTCAGTCCTTCGGACAGCTCCCCCAACAAGTTGGGGGAGCGGGGCCGAACCACCCTCCCCCAGCTCGCTGGGGGAGGTGCCCGCAGGGCAGAGGGGGTCGCGACAGATGGAGAGTTCATGAACAGCATCACCTATGCAGACTTCGAGAAGGTCGACATCCGGGTCGGCACCATCATTGGTGTCGAGCCCTTCCCGGAGGCGCGCAAACCGGCCTTCAAGCTGCGCATCGATTTCGGGCCGGAGATCGGCGTGAAGCGTTCGTCGGCGCAAATCACCAAGCACTATGTGATCGAAACGCTGCTCGGGCGGCAGGTGGCGGCGGTTGTGAATTTCCCGCCCCGGCAGATCGGGCCGTTCATGTCGGAGGTGCTGACGCTCGGCTTCCCCGACACGGAAGGTGGCGTGGTGCTGATCGGGCCGGACCTTGATGTGCCGAACGGCGGCAGGCTGTTTTAAACCGGCAAGCGCACCACGGCGCGCAGGCCGCCCAGCGGACCATCCTCCAGCGTGATCTCCCCGCCATGGGCGTGGGCGATGTCCTGGGCGATGGCAAGGCCGAGGCCGGTTCCCGTCTCATCAAGGTTGCGGGCGTTGTCGAGGCGGACGAAGGGCCGGAACGCCTCCTCGCGCTGGTGGGCGGGAATGCCGGGGCCATTGTCATCCACATAAAGCCAGAGGCGGTGGTCCCTGATCTCGCCTGAAATCTGCACGCGGTGGCCATAGCGCACGGCATTGCTGATGAGATTGGCCAGCAGCCTGCGGAAGGCATTGGCCTTGAGATGCACGGTGGCGCGGGGCAGATCCTTCATGGCGATTTCCGCGTCTGAATCGGGCCGGTCGCGCTCCACGTTTTCCACCGTCATGCGCACGGCGTCGGGCACATTGACGTCGCTGGCCTGCTCGCCGCCATCGCCCTTCACGAAGGCCATGTAGTCTTCCAGCATGTGCTGCATCTCGTCCACGTCCTCCTTCAGGGGGTGGACCTTGGGGTTGTCGCCGAGGACAGCCAGTTCCAGCTTGAAGCGGGTGAGAATAGTGCGGAGGTCATGGGACACGCCAGCCAGCATGTCGGTGCGCTGTTCCACATGGCGGGCGATGCGGCGGCGCATGTCGAGGAAGGCATTGCCAGCGGCGCGGATTTCATCGGCGCCACGGGGGTGGAAGCCAGATGTGTCGCGGCCCATGCCGAAGTTCTTGGCGGCCTCGGCGAGTTCAAGGATCGGCACCACCTGCTTGCGCAGGAAGATCATGGCGATTCCGAGCAGCATGCCGGAGGCGGCAAGCATCAACAGCAGCAGGCCGCCCGTTCCGCTGGCCTGGGCGCGTTCGGCTTCGGTGCGGATGCGGAAGATGGTGCCCTTGTCCACCTCCACCTGCACCTCCACATCGCCGTTCGGCCCGCCGCTCTTCACCCAGAAGGCGCGGCCGGTGTCACGGGTGAGGTATTTCTGCATCTTGCGTTCAAAGAGGGCGTAGAACGGCGGTGTTTCCGGCGGCGGCAGGTCGGCTCCGCGGATGACATCCATGTCGAGGCGCAAGCGCTCGCGGGCGCGCTGTTCGATCAGGGCCACGGCCTCCGCAGACTTGTCGGACTTCTGGTAGTCGTCCACCAGCAAGCCGATTTCCATCGACAGCGAACGGCCCAGGGCCTTGGTGACGTTGTCCCAGTGACGGTCGAGGATGATGGCAGCCATGATCGTCTGCAGAAGCACCACAGGCGCTATCAGGATGATCAGGGCACGCCGGTAAAGCCCGCCCGGAAGGTGACGTTCCAGGAAGCGGTTGAAGCTGTTCATGAAGCCTGTCTGGTGCGGCATCTATTCCACGCTTTCCACATAGAGCACATAGCCTTCGCCGCGCACCGTCTGCAACAGCGCGGGGTTGGCGGGATCATTCTCGATTTTCTGGCGCAGGCGGTTGATCTGCACGTCAACAGCGCGGGCGGCATCATCCTGCCCATCGCCGCGCAAGTCGGCACGGGACACGGGCCTGCCGCTGCCGAGCACAAGCTGGCGCAGCAGATCCTTTTCGCGGCCCGTGAGGTGGACCACCTCGCCTGCCCGCCAGAGTTCGCCTTTCACCATGTCGAAGAGGCAATCGCCGAATTGTGCCTCCCTGATGGCGGGCGTCGCCGGACCGGCGCGGCGCAGGAGGTTGCGCAGGCGCAGCAGCAGTTCCTCGGGCTCGAAAGGCTTGGTCAGATAGTCGTCGCTTCCGGCGGCAAGGCCCTTGATGCGGTCGCCACTGTCGGCGCGGGCCGACAACATGAGGATCGGAACCTGCTGGCGCGCGGCGCGCAGACTCTCGGCAAGGCTCACGCCCGTCTCACCGGGCATCATGACATCGAGGATGAGCAGGTCGAAGACGAGGCCACGCATGCGCTCGCGCGCCTCTGCCGCATTGGCCGCCGTGGTGACGCGGAAGCCCTGGCCCGTGAGATAGGTTTCCAGCAACGCACGGATCCGCCGGTCATCATCGACGATCAGGATATGGGCGGCATCACTCACAGGATTGTTCACGGAGCCCCTGGAGACGTGCGGCGCGCCCGGCTGATCCAGGCTTCCGCCACATCGCGGTTTTCAGGATTGATGAGTTGCAGCAGAAGGTTCCGGTAGCTGGAGGCTTCGCCTTCTTCCAGTCCGGCGACGGCGCGGTTGAAACGCCGCATCTGCGGTGCGGCCAGGGCGCGCCAGAGACGCTCGCCCTCATCGGTAAGATGCAGCAGGCGCTGGCGGCGGTCTTCCTCGCCTGCCTTCTGGTAGATGTAGCCTTTCTCGATCAGGTCTTTCAGGACGCGGCTGAGGGATTGCTTGGTGATGCGCAGGATATCCAGCAGCTGCGCCACGGTCATGCCGGGATCACGGCCGACGAAATGCAGCACGCGGTGGTGGGCGCGGCCAAACCCAAGCCCCTCCAGAATGGTGTCGGGATCAGCCACGAAATCGCGATAGGCGAAGAACAGCAGCTCCACCAGGGCGACAGCATCTTCATCCGAAAGGGGCGGATTCGAAATTATGTCAGCCATATTGACATATTTTCCACTTCTGTTAGCGTCTGCTCGAGATCACAGCAGGCATGCCTGATCACGAGTCAATTCCGGCCCAGTATGGCATGCGCTTGCTGCAACGCAAAATCTTTGGAGACCAAGGCCATGGCAATCATCCCTTTTGACGACCGCGACGGCGTGATCTGGTTCAACGGCAAAATCATTCCCTGGCGTGATGCAAAGGTGCATGTGCTGACCCATGGCCTGCACTATGGCTCTTCCGTTTTCGAAGGCGAGCGCGCCTACAACGGCAAGATCTTCAAGACGGTGGAGCACACGCAGCGCTTCCGCAAGTCCGCCAACATCATGGATTTCGACCTGCCCTTCACTGATGACGAAATCAACAAGGCCAAGGACGAAGTGGTGGCGGCGAGCGGCGGCGGCGACCAGTATGTGCGGCCCGTGGCCTTCCGCGGCTCGGAGATGATGGCCGTTTCAGCGCAGAACAACCGCATCCATGTGGCCATCGCAACCTGGGCCTGGCCCTCCATGTTCGACCCGGAAACAAAGATGAAGGGCATCAAGCTCGATATCGCCGACTATCGCCGCCCTGATCCGCAGTGTGCGCCTGTCCATGCCAAGGCCGCCGGCCTCTACATGATCTGTACCATCTCCAAGCACAAGGCGGAGAAGAAGGGCTATGCCGACGCCATGATGCTGGACTGGCAGGGCCGTGTGGCGGAATGCACCGGTGCCAACATCTTCTTCGTGCGCGACGGTGCCATCCATACGCCGATTGCCGACTGCTTCCTCAATGGCATCACCCGCCAGACGGTGATCGCGCTGGCGAAGAAGGAAGGCCTCGAACTCATCGAACGCCGGATCATGCCGGAGGAGCTTTCGACCTTCAACGAATGCTTCATCGTGGGCTCGGCGGCGGAAGTGACGCCGGTCTCGGAGATCGGCCCCTACACGTTCAAGCCCGGCAACATGAGCCGGACGATGATGGACGCCTATTCCAACCTCGTGCGCGCCTGAGACAGCGCAATCCTGACATGCGGGGGCCGGGCGACCGGCCCCTTTCGTTTTTGAGCCGCACGTGGCAACGGTCGCGGCATGAGTGAACCCGCACCGCGCACAGATTGGCTTGCCATCATCATTCTCTACTGTGCGGGTCTGGTGGCGGCGATGCAGTTCGCCAAATTGTCTCCCGTGATGAGCCTGGTGGCGCGTGACCTTGCACTTGGCCCTGTGGGGGCCGGGCTTTCCGTCTCGATCCTTGGCCTCGTCGGCGTGCTGTTTGCGGTATCCGTTGGCGCTGTTGCCAATGCAGTGGGCCTTGCCCGGGCCTTGCGCCTTGCCCTCTTCGGCGGCGGGGCCGTGGCGCTTGCCGGCGCTTTCGCGCCCGAGGCCAACAGCTTCCTGCTGTCGCGCTTTCTTGAAGGCTTCTCCCACCTCTTCGTGGTGGTGTGCACGCCGGCGCTGATGGCGAATGCGGCGGCACCGCGGGACAAGCCACTGGCCCTTGCCCTGTGGGGCTGCTTCTTTGGCGCAGGCTACGCACTGACCAGCCTGCTTGCGCCCTTCATCGTCGGCGAAGCGGCATGGCGGAACCTGCTCCTCGCCCATGGTGCCGCCATGATTGCTGTTGGCCTTGCCGTCACCTGGGTCACGCGCGGACAGATGGCGCAAGGCGCGTGGCCGGGGTTCTCCGCGATCCTGCGCAAGCATGCGGATGTGGCGCGCAGCGGTGCGCCACTGCTGCTGGCCCTCACCTTCTTTGCCTACACGGTGCAGTTCCTCGCGGTTCTCACCTTCCTCAATATCTTCCTGCAGACGCAACTCAACTGGCCGGCCGAGCAGATCGGCGTCGCCCTCTTCATCGCGCCCCTGTGGAGTCTGGTGTTCACACTCATGTCCGGATTCGTGGCGCGCAGCGGGCTCGGAATTGCCCGGAGTTTCGGGATTGTCTTTGCCGTGCTGGCGGCTGCGGCGCTGGTGGTGTTCGCGCTTGTGCCGCCGCCCCCGCTGCTGCTGGTGTCACTGGCCGTGATGATGGCGTGTTTCGGACTGTTGCCGGGCCTTGCCTTCGCCAACATGCCACGTGTGGCGCGCTCGCCTGAGCAAACCACGCTGGGGTTCAGCGCCATTGCCCTGTTCGGCAATCTTGGAACCTTCCTTGGCACGCCGCTGCTGGCAATGTTCCTGGAGGCAGGGGGATGGACATCCGTGGCGCTGGTTCTCGCCACCATTTCCGTTGCCGGTGCAGGCTTGGGATGGGCGCTGGAGCGCGCCACGCGGCAGCATGCGGTTGTGAATTGATCATGACGGCGGGGCTGGATATTCTCCCTCCCATGATGCTGAGCCGCCGTTCGTTCCTGTTGTCGTCGCTTGCCGCCCTTGCCGTGCCCCGTGTGGCCGCAGCGGCGGAACCGTTTCACATCCCCGTCTATGAAGAGCACAAGGTCGAGTTCAAGTACCGCCAGCAGGAAGTGAAGTTCAAGACCACTGAACCGCCGGGCACGATCGTTGTCGACATGCGCAAGCGCTTTCTCTACTTCGTGAAGCCGGGCGGCAAGGCGATCCGTTACGTTATCGGCGTGGGCAGCAGCGCCACGCGCTGGAGCGGCAATGCCACCATCACCCGCATGGCCAAGTGGCCGAAGTGGACGCCCACCGAAGAGATGATGGCCAAGCACACCACCTATGACCAATGGAAGGACGGCATGCCCGGCGGCCTCGACAACCCCATGGGGGCGCGCGCCCTCTACCTGATCAACGAGGGTGGCATCGACAACAAGTACCGCGTCCACGGCACGCCCGCCCCCTACACCATCGGCAAGGCCACCACATCCGGCTGCTTCCGCATGCTGAACAGCGCCGTGATCGACCTCGCCAACCGCGTGAAAGTGGGCACGCGCGTGGTGGTGCTGCCGTACAAGAAGGGGCTTTGAGCCGAATCGCGCTAGGCTGATGCCATGCGTGAGACTGACCTTTATCTCCCCGTGAAGCGCCATCTGGAAGCGCAGGGCTACGCCGTGAAGGCGGAGGTGAAGGGCTGTGATGTGGTGGCGGTGCGGGGGGATGAGACGCCTGTCATCGTGGAACTGAAGACGGGGTTGACGCTGCAGCTTCTCTATCAGGCAGTGGAGCGCTTCTCGGTGGCGGAGCATGTGTATATCGCCATTGCCCGGCCCAAGCGCGGCGTTGGTGCGTCGGCGCTCAAGCTGTGCAGGCGGCTGGGGCTGGGGCTGATCGTTGTCACGGCGGCGGGCTCGCTGGAAGTGCTGGCGGACCCTGTTCCCTACGCGCCGCGCCCCAACGCGAAGAAGCGCGGATTGCTGCTCAGGGAGTTCAACGCACGCAGCGGCGACCCCAATTTGGGTGGCAGCACCCGCACACCGCTGATGACGGCCTACCGTCAGGATGCGCTGAAGTGCGCCGCGCATCTCTCGGAGGCAGGCCCGGCACGCATCCGGGATGTGAAGGCTGCAACATCCGTGGACCGGGTGGCGGGCATTTTCCGCGACAATGTCTATGGCTGGTTCGCCAAGGTGGAGCGCGGGATCTATGCCCTGTCGGATGACGGACGTGTGGCGCTGGCGCGCTACTCTGACGGGGCCAGCGGATAGGTTCCGCCGATCAGCCTCTGCCAACCCCAGGCGAAGGCAACGAGCAGGATGCTGCCGGCGAGCACCGGCAGGAACAGGAACGTCCACTCCGCACTTGTGAGATAGGCCAGCAAGGCCGTGGCACCGGCGGGCGGGTGCACGATGCGCATCAGGACCATGGTCGTGATGGCAAGGCCCGCTGCAACTGCGGCCAGCCAGACATGCCCCGGAAAGACGGCCACAAGCGCCAGCGCGATGAGTGCGCCCGTCACATGGCCACCCACGAGATTGGCGGGTTGCGAGAGCACGGCTGTGGGTGCGGCGAAGATGAGGACAGCGGAAGCACCAAACGGCGCGATGAGCCAGAGATGGCCGGTCCATTCCCCCAGAAAGCCCAATGCAGCCAGCGCCAGTGCCGCCCCTGCCCCGGCCAGCAGTGCCGAATGCACCCGCATGGGTGGCTGGTGGCGGTGCCAGAAGCTCTTCACGCCTTGATCCGGACGGGTTCGGCGGCGAGTTCCTTCATGAAGCGCTTCACCTCGGCTGCTGGCACTTCGGTGATCTGGCCGCGCTCAAGTTTGCCCAGATGGAATGGCCCGTACTGCACGCGGATCAGGCGGTTCACAACGCAGCCGAAATGCTCGAAGAGGCGGCGGATTTCGCGGTTCTTGCCTTCGGTGAGAATGACCCGGTACCAGGTGTTGGTGCGGCCGGTGTGGCCGGTCTCTTCGGTCACATCGACACTGCGGTAACGCTCGCCCTCGACGGTCACTCCACGGCGGAGAAGTTCCACTTCCCGTTCCTTCAGGCGGCCGTGCACGCGCACGCGATAGACTCGCGGCAGCGCTGTGGCAGGCGACATCATGGTCTGGGCCAGCGGGCCATCCGATGACAGCACCAGCAGGCCTTCGGAGTTCACGTCGAGGCGCCCGACGTAGATGACACGGGGCTTCGACTTGTCCCAGGCGGGTGGCTTGAGGACCGGCAGATCATAGATCGTCGGACGGCCTTCCTTGTCGAAGGCTGTGACCAGATAGTCGAGCGGCTTGTAGAGCAGGAACAGGCGTGGCTGGGCGCGGGTGGCGGGGGACAATGGCTTGCCATCCAGTTCCACCTTGTCGCCGTCATTCACCGGCACGGTTGGCGTGGCAAGCGCACCGTTCACCTTGACACGGCCCTGCTCGACCATGCGCTCAGCCTCGCGGCGGGAGCCGACGCCCGCCTGCTGGAGATAGACATTCAGGCGCATCAGCCGCCCGTCACTGGTGGAAAGAAAGCCACTTCGCGGGCTCCGACGATGGAGTGGTCCATTTTCACATGGGAGTGGTCCACGGCAGGACGGATGATCTTTTCATCGGTAAAGGCGGCGGCACAGCCGTTGTCGGTGCTGATGAGGAATGCCAGCAGCTCGCCCACAGTCCTGACTTCGGGCGGCGGCGTCACATCATCCGCGCCACGGCCGATGAGCTGGCGAAAACGGGCGAAATAGAGAACCTTCATTCGTTGTCCACAACATGCCGGAGACCGGCGCGGAAATAATCATAGCCCGTGTAGAGCGTGAGGGCAGCAGCGACCCACAATCCCGCGATGCCAATCCAGGTGACGCCCGGCACATGCGCATCACCTGCCGGACCGGCGATGAGGAAACCGATGGCCACGAGTTGTACGGTGGTCTTCCACTTGGCGATCTGCGTGACCGGAACCGAAACCGAAAGCTGGCCCAGATATTCGCGCAGGCCCGAGACCAGCACTTCGCGGGCGAGGATGATGATGGCGGCCCAGACATGGCCGCCACGGAGGATCTGGTCGCCACAGAGGACGAGCAGGATGACGGCCACCAGCACCTTGTCGGCGATGGGATCGAGCATGCGGCCGAGCGAAGACTGCTGCTGCCACTTGCGGGCGAGGTAGCCGTCAAAGAAGTCGGTGATGGCGGCCACGACATAAATGCCCAGCGCAATCCACCGGGCCGTCATCACGCCGAGGCCCGTGATCGTCTCTGCCCGGTCGTTCCAGAGCAGGAGGGCTGCGACCAGCGGCACGGCCACGATGCGGCCATAGGTCAGGATGTTGGGAACATTCCAGACCTTCGACACGCCTGCACCGGGGTTTGCTTTCACATTCATCGCGGCTCCGCTCATGTGGCTCTCCTCACTTGGAGTCGGGGTGGAAGTGGTCGAAGATCGCCTGGGCCAGTTGCCTGCTCACTCCGTCCACGGCCGCCAAATCAGCCACATTTGCCTTACCAACTGCTTTCGCCGATCCGAAGCTTTGGAGCAAGGCCTTCTTGCGCGTGGGACCGATTCCGGCGATCTCGTCCAGCGGATTGAGGCCGATGGCGCGGCTGCGGCGGGCGCGGTGGGTGCCGATGGCGAAACGGTGGGCTTCGTCGCGCAGGCGCTGCACGTAATAGAGCACCGGATCGCGGGCCTCCAGCATGAAGCTGGTCTTGCCCGGCTGGTAGAAGTGTTCGCGGCCGGCATCCCGGTCCGGGCCCTTGGCGACACCAACCAGCGGCACGTCGTGGATGCCCAGTTCTTCCAGCACCGCGCGGGCGGCGGACAGCTGGCCCTGGCCGCCGTCGATGAGCACGAGGTCCGGCCATTGCGGGATGTCGGATTCCGGCGTTTCCACGCCCTCGCCCGTCTCGCGCAAAAGGCGTGAAAACCGCCGGGTCAACACTTCGCGCATCATGCCGAAATCGTCTCCCGCCACCTCGGTCTGGCGGATGTTGAACTTGCGGTATTGCGATTTCATGAAACCGTCCGGCCCGGCCACGACCATGCCGCCCACGGCCTCCGCCCCCTGGATGTGGGAGTTGTCATAGACCTCGATGCGGCGCGGGCTTGCCTCCAGCCCGAAGGCGCGTGCCACGCCTTCCAGCAGCTTTTCCTGGGATGATGTTTCGGCGAGTTTCCGGCCATTGGCCTCGCGGGCATTGGTGACGGCATGATCGACCAGCATCTTCTTCTCGCCGCGCTGGGGCACGAGGATGTCCACCTTGTGGCCGGCATGGGCGGTGAAGGCCTCTTCGAGGAGTTCCCGTTCCTCCACCTCGTGGGAGAGCAGGACGAGGGGCGGCAGCGGCTTGTCGTCATAGAACTGGCCGAGAAAGGCCGCGAGGATTTCGCTTTCGCTGGCATATTTGTCAGTGCGCGGAAAATAGGCGCGGTTGCCCCAGTTCTGGCCGGAGCGGAAAAAGAACACCTGCACGCAGGTCTGGCCGGCCTCCTGGGCCAGCGCGAAGACATCCGCCTCCTCCACCCCTTGCGGGTTGATGCCCTGCGACTGGGTGACAAAGCTCATGGCCTGGATGCGGTCGCGGTAACGGGCAGCGGTTTCAAAATCGAGGGCGTCGGAGGCCGATTCCATCTTCTGGGCCAGTTCCGCCTTCACAGGGCCGCCGCCCTTGGACAGGAAGCTTTCGGCCTGGTCCACCAGCGCGGCGTAGTCATCCGGCGTCACGTAGTTCACGCAAGGTGCGGCGCAGCGCTTGATCTGGAACAGCAGGCAGGGACGGGTGCGGTTCTCGTAGGTGGCATCGGAACAGGTGCGGATGAGGAAGGCCTTCTGCAGGGTGTTGATGGCCTGGTTGACGGCGCTGGCCGAGGCGAAAGGACCGAAGTAGCTGCCCTTGCGGTTACGCGCGCCCCGGTGCTTGGCCAGTTGCGGCACGGCGTGGTCGCGGGCGATGAGGATGTAGGGGAAACTCTTGTCGTCGCGCAGAATGACGTTGAAGCGGGGTTTGAGCTTCTTGATGAGGTTTGATTCCAGCAGCAGCGCCTCGGCCTCGCTGGCGGTGGTCACAAACTCCATGTGCGCGGTGAGCGAGATCATCAGCGCGATGCGGTTGTTGTGGCCCTGGCCGCGGGCGTAGTTGGAGACGCGGTTCCTCAGGTTCCGGGCCTTGCCAACGTACAACACGTTCCCCTTGCCGTCATACATCCGGTACACGCCAGGCTTGCCGGGCAGGCGTGTCACGAAGTCGGCAATGAGGGCGGCCCCTTCCAGACGGGCGGGTTCAGATTCGGTCATGCGCCGGAATGTAGGGCTTTTGCCGCGCCGGACAATGGCAGGAGCGGAGGGCAGAACGAGCGGCGAGACGTGCCCCCTTCCCGGCTGCCCCATATCCCTGTTAGGCTTTGTCCAAACCAATAAAACCACAGGGAGAAGACCATGCGCATTTCATCACTCGTCAGGGGCATTGCGGCGGCGGCCATGCTGGCTGTTTCCGCGACGGCGGCACTCGCCGACAAGATCGTCGTGTCCAACTGGGACGGCTACATGCCCAAGGACATTGCCGAGAAGTTCAAGGCGGCAACCGGCATTGACCTCGAAGTCTCAGTGCATGCCACCAATGAAGAGATCATGGGCAAGGTGACGGCTTCCGGTGGCGAGGGCTACGATGTGCTGTTCGTCTCCTCACCCTTTGCCGAAGCGTTGAACAAGATGGGCCTGCTGGCACCGGTTGACCCCACCAAGATTCCCAATCTCAAGAACCTCTACCCGGAAGCCACGCAGCTGAAGCATGATCCGGGCAACGCCTTCTCGGTTCCCTACACCTGGGGCACGACCGGGCTTTGCTATCGTTCGGACGTCGTGAAGGAGGCGCCCGACAGCTGGGCCGACCTGCTGACACCCGCCGAGGACGTGAAGGGCAAGACCACCATGCTGGCGACCGACCGCTGGCTGATGGCGCCTGCATTCCTGTTGGCTGGCAAGTCCGTGAACAGCACCGACCAGGCCGACCTCGACGCCGCGCGTGACCAGCTGGTCGCCACCAAGAAGACGCTGCTCGCCTATGACGACACCACATTCTATTCCAAGCTCGTCTCCGGCGAGGCCTCGCTGGTGGAGGCTTGGGATGGCTGGTGCAACTACGGCATCGCCGAGAAGCCCGAGATCAAATACGTGATCCCCAAGGAAGGCTCCGACCTGTGGGTGGACACTATGGTGATCACCAAGGCGGCGAAGAACCCGGAAGGGGCCGCCAAGTTCATCGACTTCATCATGTCCGCCGACAACGGCAAGTGGATGGTGGAAAACATCATGTACAAGTCGCCGAACAAGGCGGCGATGGAAGCGATTGATCCGGCCATGCTGACGCAATACCCCAACATGGCGATTGCCCCGGCGGACCTGCTGAAGTTCGAGCAGCTGCGCGACCTTGGCGACGGCATGAAGGCCTTCTCCAAGACCGTGTCCGAGATCATGGCAGCGAAGTGAGCCATCGCTTTTCCGTCCACTCCCCACGCACTCCGTCACCCCGGCGCAAGCCGGGGCCGGGCTTTGCGTGAGCAATCCAGGCTTGCCCATGACGCGCGTACGCCTGCCTGGCCTCGTGATGCGTGCGATTCAGCCCCGCCCCGACCTGCGCCGGGGTGACGGAGAATTTGGGTGACCGAGGCAGACCGCAAATCCTATCTTCTCATGGCGCCCGGCCTGCTCTGGCTCGTGTGCCTGATGGTGGTGCCGTGCCTGCTGATCTTCGGGCTGATGTTCTTCGAGCGCGGCACCTATGGCGGCATCGACTGGTCGATCGTGACCTTCGAAAACGTGGCGCGGGCCTTCGACCCGCTCTACGCGACCATCCTGTGGGATTCGCTGCGCATTGCCTCATTGGCGACAATCATGGCGCTGCTGATCGGCTATCCTGCGGCCTATGCCATCTCCAAGGCGCCGGAGAAGGCGCAGACTGCCCTGCTCTTCCTCGCCATCCTACCGTTCTGGACCAACTACCTGATCCGCACCTATGCCTGGATCGTGCTGCTCAATCCGGCGGGTCTGGTGAATACGGCGCTGGCCTCCGTGGGGCTCGGGCCGTGGCCGCTGCTCTACAACGAATTCGCAGTCGTGCTGGGTCTCACCTACAACTACACGCCCTTCGTCATCCTCGCGATCTTTGCGGCGCTGCAACGCCTTGACCCGTCCTATGCGGAAGCCTCGCGCGATCTCGGTGCCACGGCGATGACGACGTTCTGGCGCATCACCCTGCCACTGACCGCACCCGGCGTGGCGGCGGGCGCGGTGTTCGTGTTCGTGCTCTCCATCGGCAACTTCATCACGCCGGACCTGCTGGGCGGCGGCAAGCTGCAGATGGCGGGCAACCTGATCTACGATCAGTTCCTCACGGCGCGGGACTGGCCCTTTGGTGCCACGCTCTCCGCCATCCTCATCGGCGTCATGCTGGTTCTGCTGTTCATCCAGGCACTGTTTTCGCGCCGGGCCCTGGGAGAACAGTCATGAGTCGCTGGCACAGGGTGCATCTCGTCCTCACCTATGCGTTTCTCTACCTGCCCATCCTCGTGCTGATGATCCTGTCCTTCAACAAGGCCGGGTTGCCAACTGCCTGGGGTGGGTTTTCGGTGGAGTGGTACGGCAAGCTGTTCGCCAATCCGAAAATCCAGCAGGCCGCTTTCAACTCAGGAGTTGTGGCACTGGTCTCCACTGTCATCGCCACGGCGCTTGGCACATTGCTGGCGCTGGGGGTGGAGCGCTCGCGGCCTTCGGCGGCGCGCGAGGCCCTGCTGTTCACGCCGATGATCATTCCCGACATCGTGCTGGCGATTGCATTGCTCTCGTTTTTCAGGCTGTTGAAGTTCTCGCTGGGGCTGCACTCCATCATCATGGCGCATGTGGTGTTCAACATCGCCTTCGTGACAGCGGTGGTGCGGGCGCGGCTGAAGGGTTTCGACTGGGCGCTGACGGAAGTCTCGCGCGACCTGGGCGCGGGTCCCGTCGCAACGTTCTGGCACATCACCCTGCCGCTGATCCTGCCATCAGTGATCGCGGCGGCGCTGCTGGCTTTCACGCTCTCGGTGGATGAATTCATCATCGCTTATTTCACGGCGGGTGCGGGGCAATCCTCCACCACGCTGCCCATGCAGATCTATTCCATGATCCGCTTCGGGGTGACGCCGGAGATCAATGCCATGGCGACGATCATCATGGGGGTGGCGTTCGTCGCGCTGTTCGCGGCGCAGCGCTTGAACAAGGGCCAGGTTCCGGGCATGTAAATGCTGTATTCGAGGAGGCAAGGATGGCAAAGGCCACTGCAAAGAAGAAGACGGCCAAGAAGGCTGTGAAAAAGAAAGCGCCAGCAAAGTCCAAGCAGAAGAAGGTCGTGGCGCTGTTCCCGGAAGCCGCTTTCGGCCCTGCCCTGAATTCCGTCGGCATAGGCCAGGCGCTGGAGAAGCTAGGGCACAAGGTGGTGTTCCTGTCGGACCCCGGCTTCCTTGATGTGTACAAGGGCTATGGTTTCGAGGCGCATCCGGTCAATCTGTCCGAACCGCTGCCGCCCGAGGAAATGGCCAAGTTCTGGGTGGACTTCATCAACGGCCACATCCCCAATTTCCGCAAAAGCCCCTACGACCAGATCGACAACTACGTGAAGGGCTGCTGGGAGATGATCGTGGAAACCGCCAAGTGGGCGGAGAAGGATTTGCCCGGCGTTCTGGCCGCCGTGAAGCCTGACGTGGTGTGCGTGGACAACGTGATCCTGTTCCCCGCCATCAAGGCTTACGCCAAGAAGAACAAGAAGCCGTGGGTGCGGGTGATCTCATGCTCCGAGAACGAGATCGAGGATCCTGACATTCCGCCGCATCTTTCCGGCTGCGGAGCGAATGACAAGAAGGGCCATGCCGCCTACCGCAAGCGCTTCAACGAGGTGATCAAGCCGATCCACGACAACTTCAACGCCTTCCTGACATCCGTGAGCGAGAAGAAATATCCCATCGGGCAGTTCTTCGAAGCGAGCCCGCACATGAACATCTTGCTCTATCCGAGTGCCGTGAAGTTCAAGCGCAAGCACAAGCTCTCGCCCAAGCAGTTCCAGTATCTTGAGGGCTGCGTGCGCAAGGATGCGCCCTATACGGTGCCCACCTTCAAGGCCAACAACGACAAGCCACTGCTCTATGTGAGCTTTGGTTCGCTGGGCTCGGGCGACACCGACCTGCTGAAGCGCCTGATCGCCGTGATCGGCAAGATGCCGGTGCGCGCGCTGGTCAATGTGGGTGACTACATGGACCAGTATTCCGACATTCCGGACAATGTGATCATCGACAAGTGGTTCCCGCAGCCCTCGGTCATTCCGAAGGTGGATGGCGTCATCCATCACGGCGGCAATAACAGCTTCACGGAATGCCTGTATTTCGGCAAGCCCGCGATCATCATGCCCTATGTCTGGGACGGGCATGACAACGCCACGCGCGTGCAGGAAACCGGCCTTGGCTTCAAGATGGACCGCTACGCCTGGAGCGACGACGAGATGCAGGCCAAGATCATGGCCATGCTCTCGGACAAGAAGATGAAGGCGAAGCTGAAAAAGACCAGCAAATCCATGCGCGCCAAGCACGGCCCCAGCAAGGCCGCGAAGGTGATCGACGGACTGCTCAGAAGGAAAATCGTTTGACGTTTCCCTCCCCCTTGTGGGGAGGGACAAAGGGTGGGGGTCACTCCGCCCCCTATCACCTTGCGCACAAAACTGCTTGAACCAATCCCAGACCCCCACCCCGGCCCTCCCCACAAGGGGGAGGGGGAGACACCATGCCAACCAAATTCGACTCATCCGCTCCGCACCTCGAAGGCCCGGCGACCTATGCCGGGCCGCTGAAAGACTGGGGACACCAGCCCAACCCGATTGCCGGAAACTCTAAATCGGATGGCGTGCTGCTGTTCAAGGGGCCCAACAACCAGCCGGAATGCGGGCTGTGGCAGGTGACGCCCGGCACCTGGCCGCTGTCCATCCCGCGTGACGAATGCTGCCATTTCGTTTCAGGCCGCGCCACCTATACGCACGAGAGCGGCGAGGTCATTGAAGTGATCGCCGGCACCGTGGTGCTGTTCAAGGAAGGATGGACCGGCACCTGTACCGTGCACGAAACCCTGCGCAATGTTTACATGCTGAGTTGAGAGACATGACACTGAAACTGGATTCTTCCGCGCCCCATCTCGTCCATCCCGAGAGCTATTCCGGCCCGTTCAAGGACTGGGGCGTGATCCCCACCATGATCGAGGGTGAAAGCCGCACCTCGGGCCTCGTGCTCTACAAGGGTCCAAACGGCGAAAGCGAAACCGGCATCTGGATTGCCACGCCGGGATACTGGAACTGCCATGTCACGAGCGACGAGTTCTGCCACTTCCTTCTTGGCCGCTGCACCTACACGCACGAGAGCGGCGAAGTGATCGAGATCGTTCCCGGCACCGCCGCCTTCTTCCCGAAGGACTGGAAAGGCACCTGCCGCATCCACGAGACGGTGCGAAAGGTGTACATGATCCGCTAACGGGTCCGCTCAATCTCCACACCAACGCTCCTCGCGTTGGGGATGATGTCGGGTTTTTCCACGCGGACGCGGGCGGCCATGACGCGGGGGTCTTTCAGGCAGCTTTCAGCGATCTTCTCGCAGAGGGTTTCCACCAGATTGATGTGGCCTGCAGCGATGATGGCTTCCACCTTCTTCACCACGATCTCGTAGGAGACGACGTGGCTGATGTCGTCGTCACCCGAGCCTTCGCGCACCGACAAGTCGATGTTGACGACGATGCGCTGCGGCTCGGCCTTTTCCTGTTCATAGATGCCGATGAGCGTGGTCAATTCGAGGTCGCGCACAAACACGTGGCGCAGGCGCTGGGCGGCGTTGGCCACGTGGTGAGAAATCATTGGTTTCTTGGTCATTCCTGAACCTCGACGACATCCGGCGTCTGCCAGACGAGATGCTGGCCGCCATCCAGAGCGATCATCTGCCCGGTGAGGGCCGGCTGAGACAGTATGAATTTTGCCGCTTCGGAAATTTCCCGGGGCGACGTGCCGCGCCCCAGAAGCGTCAGGCGGGCCTGCTTGTCGAATTCGGCCTGGTCCATGCGGGCGCTTGGCAGGGCGGGACCGGGACCGATGGCGTTGACCCGGATGCGCGGGGCCAGCGCCTGGGCGAGCGTGCGCGTTGCCGTCCACAGGCCGGTCTTTGACATGGTGTAGGAGAAGAAGCGCGGGTTCAGCTTCCCCACCCGCTGGTCGATGATGTTGATGATGTTGCCATGGCGCTGTGGCGACAGGGCACGGGCAAAGGCCTGCGCCAGCATGACTGGGGCGCGCAGGTTGGTGTCCTGATGCTGGGCCCAGCTGTCGAGGGTGATCTCGCCCACATCGTCCGGCTCGAAAACGGAGGCGTTGTTGATGAGCACGGTGAGCGGCCCCAAGAGCCGCGTGGCTTCCGTCACCAGCCTGTCCGGCACATCGGCATGGGCGAGGTCACCCTGCACGATGGCGGCCTTGCGGCCCAGCACGCGGATTTCGGCAGCGACCTCCTCGGCAGCGCCGCGCGAGGTATTGCAGTGGATGACGATGTCATGGCCTGCCGCCGCAAGGTCCAGCGCAAGCTGGCGTCCGATACGTCTGGCTGCGCCGGTGATGAGGATGGTTTCGCTCACGCTCAGCCCTTCGGCATCAGGATGACGTAGTGCTTCTTCACCTTCTTAACGGTTTCCCATGTGCCCTTGAAGCCGGCGGGAATGATGAAGCCGTCGCCCTTCTTGAAGCGGTGGCCCTTCTTCTTGCCCTCCTCCGTGAGGATCACCTCGCCGGAGATGATGTGGCAGAACTCCCATTCGCTGTATTCACAAGTGACCTTGCCGGGCGTCGACTCCCAGATGCCGCAGTAGAGGCGGTCGTCCTCGCCCGTCCAGTGGTTCCAGGTCTGGGTAAGGTATTTCCCTTTGAGGAGCTTGGCGGGATCGGGCTTGCCCTTTTCCACCTTGGGGGCGCCTTTGCCCTTGGTCGTCATCAGGAATGGTGCGGGCATCGTCTCTCTCCGTTTTCAGGGTTTGGCGCGGGCCAGAATATCTTCGCGCGCCGGTTTGAAGTCACTGGCAATCCACCAGTCTTCGAGTTTGCGCAAGGCCTCTCCGAGAGCCGGGCCTGCGGCAAAGCCTGCGGCCTGCAGGTCTCGGCCCGTGACCGGAAACGTGGGGACCGGCCAATCGTCGGGAAGACCGGCAAGGGCCTGCCAATCCGGATCGTCCACGGCCGCGCGTGAACGTGCCCAGGAGAGATGCACGGCATCACGCCATGCCTGTGGGCCGATGTGATAGAGAATGCGGCGGCGCTCGGTGTCGCGGAAATCCGGAGAGAGCAGCGGCGCTTCCGCGATGGCCTGCAGGCGCTTCGCCTGCTCGTTGGAGAGGCGTAGATGATCCTGAAGCAAGGTGGCGTCCCTTGCGAGAACCGAGAGCCGCAGGATCGGGTCCGGTGGCAGGCGTTTCAGCACACGCCATTCTGGCGCCGCGTCCAGCACGTGTTTGAGGATGCCCGCCTTTTGCATGGCTTTCAGCGTTTCAACGGCGCGCGGGGCCACCAGCAGCTTCAGCAGTTCCTGGCGGATGCGCTCAGCGGAGAGTCCGTCCAGTCCCTTGCGCAGGCGGGTGCAGGCCGAGAGGCCCTTCGGGTCCGGCGCTCCTTTGCCGTAGTGGGCGTGGAAGCGGAAGAAGCGGAGAATTCGGAGATAGTCCTCCCGGATCCGCCGCGAGGGGGGGCCGACAAACCTCACCTTGCGCCGCAGGATATCGGCATAACCATCTGTAAAATCGTATACTTTCCCAACGGAATCACAGTACATGGCATTCATGGTGAAGTCGCGGCGGGCGGCGTCTTCGGACCAGTCGCCAGTGAAGGCGACGGTGGCACGGCGGCCGTCGGTCGTCACGTCGCGGCGCAGCGTGGTCACCTCGAAGGGCATGTGATGAACGACAACCGTCACGGTGCCGTGCTCGATGCCGGTGGGGTGCACGGCAAAACCGGCATTGTTGCAGCGCTGTACCACTTCGCGGGGAGGCAGGGTTGTTGCGACATCAATGTCAGCGACGGCCAGCCCCAGGAGCGCGTTGCGGACAGCGCCGCCCGCGACCCTTGCCTCTCCACCCGCCCCGTTCAGCAGCGCCAGCAGGGTCTGCAAGCGGTGGTCGGCCAGCCAGCTTTCCCCGGCCAAGGATGGCAGATCAGGTGCCTTGCGGCGCGTCGCCATAGAGCCTGTCTCCCATGTTCTTGATCATCCCAGCGGTCGCTCCCCAGATATAGCGCTCTCCGAAGGGGTAGGCATAGTAGCGGCGTGTGAGCCCCTGCCATTCGAGGCTGTGGGTTTCACGGTTCGCTTCGGTCATCAGGAACGACAGCGGCACATCGAAGATGTCCGCCACCTCATGATCGTGGGGTGACAGCGTATAGCCATCTTCAACAAGAGCCACGACCGGAATCACGAGGTAGCCCGTGACGGTGAGATAACCATCCAGATAGCCAAGCGGTCTCACAAAGCGGGGGTCAATGCCGGTTTCCTCCTGGGTTTCGCGCAAGGCGGCCTGCAGCGGCGTTTCACCATTGTCGCGGCGGCCCCCGGGGAATGCGATCTGGCCTGCATGTTTGGAAAGATGTGCGGTGCGCTGCGTGAGCAGAACGTGCAGGTCTTCACCACGGCAGACAAGCGGCACCAGAACCGATGCCAGCTTGGGCTGGATTCCGTCCGGGATCATGCGCGCCTTCATGTTCATGTCGTCATCGCTGATGTCCCAGGAGGCGGGCGGATCGGCGAGGAGACCGGTGCGGGCACGCTCCAGAAACGCCGCCTGGGAGAAGGGCGACGTCATGGTGCGATCCCGATTTCGTCAGCGCGCTGCATGGGGAAGAACATGCCTCCGGACCAGACGCCGAACCACCCATCTTCCACGGTGCCCCGCGCCACGAGGTCATAGAACAGCGCGCGGATTACCAGCGCCTCGAGGTTGGCGCGCACGAGCACATAGGGTTTGAGGCCGCCCGTCCCCACTTCCGTGGCGAAACGGAGGGGATGTTCGGCATCCACATTCACGGTGTCATCGCAGTTGGTTTCGAATGCAATTCTTTGTGATCGGCCCTCTCCCTCCACCTGCATGCGGATCGCCGTGAAAGGCGCATCATCTACCCTGATGCCGCACTTCTCCACCGGGGTGACGAGGAAGTACTGGTCGCCATCTTTCCGCAACACCCGGGAAAACAGCGTGTAGAGCGGTTTGCGGCCGATGGGCGAATTCATGTAGAACCATGTGCCGTCGGCGGCGATGCGCATGTCGATGTCGCCGCAGAAGGGGGGATTCCACAGGTGCACAGGTGGCAGCTTTGTGCCTCCCGCCTGAAGTTCTTTTAACCCTGCCAAGGGATTGCTTGCATCACGGCTTGCGGCCATCATTCACCCGGATCATCAGAATCGGTCTCTTCCGGTTCCGTCCCGCCCTTTTTGCGCCATCCTGTGACAGGAAAGACAAATCCGTGGCGGGCGGACAGCCGAAGAAAGCCCAGAACAGAGATAGTGGAAGACATGGCCAGCATCAACGACGCCGGAAAACAGGCAATCCAGAACCTTGAAGGTGCCAGCGCGCAGCTGGGCAAGGCGCGGGCGGCGCTGAAGCAGGTGATCTTCGGGCAGGAACAGGTGATCGACCTGTGTCTCACAACGATCATTGCCGGCGGGCACGGGCTGATCGTGGGTGCGCCGGGACTTGCCAAGACGAAACTTGCCTCCGCCCTGGGGCGCGTTCTCGGGCTGGATGAAAAGCGCGTGCAGTTCACGCCCGACCTGATGCCCGCCGACATTTTGGGGTCAGAGGTGCTTGAGGAAAACGAGCGCGGGCAGAAATCCTTCCGTTTCGTGCCGGGTCCGGTGTTCTGCCAGTTGTTGATGGCGGACGAAATCAACCGCGCCAGCCCGCGCACCCAGTCTGCCCTGTTGCAGGCGATGCAGGAACACCACGTCACCGTGGCAGGCGCGCGCCACGACCTGCCGCAGCCCTTCCATGTGCTGGCGACGCAGAACCCGATCGAGCAGGAAGGCACCTACCCGCTGCCGGAAGCGCAGTTGGACCGCTTCATCATGCAGATCGACATCTCCTATCCGCCGCTGGAGGCCGAGCGGCGCATGTTGTTCTCGACCACCGGTGTGGAAGAAGCGCCACCCGCCAATGCCATGTCCTCAGCCGAGTTGATGCAGGCCCAGCGCCTCTGCCGCACCCTTCCAGTGGGCGAACAAGTGGCCGATGCCATTCTGCGCGTTGTGCGCGCCGCCCGCCCCGGACCGGATGCGAGCCAGATGGTCAATGAGTGTGTGGCATGGGGACCGTCGCCACGCGCCAGCCAGGCGCTGATGCTCGGAGCGCGGGCCAAGGCGCTGATCGAGGGCCGCCTGTCGCCTTCCGTCGAAGACGTGGCCGAGTTGCTGGAGCCGGTGTTCAAGCACCGCATGGCGCTGAACTTCAGCGCCCGCGCCGATGGCAAGACGGTGGGCGATGTGATCGCGCACCTGAAGGGGCAACTCGCCTGATGGCGCAAGCGTCACCCGATACACACCGTCTCGCACAGAAAGGCGAAGGCGCCAGCCTCGCCCTGCCGCCGATGCTGGTGCGCGCCGAGAAGATCGCCGCCACGGTGATCCTGGGCGTGCATGGCCGCCGCGCAGCAGGACCCGGCGAGACCTTCTGGCAATACCGGCCCTATGGCTTTGGCGATTCCACGCAGCGCATCGACTGGCACAAGTCGGCGCAGGCCGACCGGGTGTTCATCCGCGAGAACGAGTGGGAAAGCGCCAACACGCTCTGGGTCTGGTGCAACACCGGCCCACGCATGGCGTTCCGCTCGCACCTCGCGCCGGAAACAAAGCGTGAGCGAGCGCAGCTTCTGGCGCTGGCACTGGCCAGCCTTGCGGCGCGGGCCCATGAACGGATCGGGGCACTGGGTTCGCCGCGGGCACCGGGTTACGGACGGCTTGCCCTGTTGCGGGTGGCAGAATGGGTGGGGCAAATCCATGACGCGGGGTTGCCTTCGGCTGGCGCGCAACAGCGCCGTGCGGCCTGCGTGCTGATCTCTGATTTCCTCGAACCGCTGGATGAGGTGCGGGCCAGGCTCAGCGCCATCGCGGCAGCGGGTGTCACCGGCCATGTGGTGCAAATCGCTGATCCGGCGGAAGAGACGCTGCCCTATGACGGGCGCATCGAATTCCTCGGAATGGGCAGTCCGCTCAAGTACCTGGCGAAGAAAACGGAAGCCTTGCGCGAAGATTACATCGCGGCCTACCGGGCCCACCGCGACGGGCTCAGGCAATTGACGCGCGGGCTGGGCTGGAGCTTCACGCTTCACCGCACCGACGAGACCCCTGCTTCCGTACTGCTGCCGTTGCACCTGCGCATCAGCGGGGCTGAACACCGTCACGGTGGACGGGTGAGCGCATGACAGCCTTCCTGCAAGCCCTGGGCTTCGGCACGCCGCTGGCGCTATACGGGTTGCTGGCCCTGCCGGTGATCTGGTGGCTGTTGCGCTTCACGCCGCCACGTCCACGCCCGCAGGCCTTTCCGCCAATCCGTATCCTCCTCGATCTGCCCAAGCAGGACGAGACACCGGACAAGACGCCCTGGTGGCTGCTGGCGCTTCGCCTGCTACTGGCGGCGCTGGTCATTTTCCTGGTGGCGCAGCCTTTCCTGCAACCTCCTGGAACCGGAGGTATGCCGGCCGGACAACGCCTCATCATTGTTGATGACGGCTGGGCGGGGGCGCAGAACTGGAGCGAGACGCGGCGCATTCTCACGGATGTCCTGGCAGAAGCCCACGGCAAGGGTGAACGCGTTGTGCTCGCGGGAACAGCGCCGCGCCCGCAGGCTACCGATTTGACACCGCAGGCCGCGCGTGCGGTTCAGGACCGCGTGCGGGTGATGGTGGCTGCACCGGGTTCGACCGACAGGCTGGCCTTGGTTGCAAGGCTGCAAGCGGCAAAACTGGAGGAGACAAAGAGCATCCTCTGGCTGACGGATGGACTGGACGCGGGATCCGGCACGGCCTTCGCCGGCGCCATTCAACAGGCCTTTCCGGGTGCGGCCTTGCGTGTCATCGCCCCACCTGCGGGGAAGCTGCCGTTGGCGCTTGGGGCAGCCAAGCTGGAGAAAAGCGAGATCGTTCTTGACGTGCTCACGCCAGCCGGTGTGACCGGCGGCACGGCGTCACTGGCGGTTAAAGCCAGCAATGGCCGCACGTTGCTGGATGTGCCAGTGACACTCTCGCCCGGTGCTGCGGCAACGGCACGCTTCAGCCTGCCCACGGCGCTGCGCAACGACATCCAATCGATCACGCTGGCCGGACAATCCCATGCCGGGGCGCGGCAATTGCTGGATGACCGCTGGCGGCGGAGGACCATCGCGCTCGTCGCGACGGAGTCACGGGAACTGGCACAGCCGCTGCTCTCGCCGCTGCATTATGTCTCGCGCGGGCTCGAGCCCTATGCCGAACTGTTCACGCCGGAAACCTCTGGCGACATTTCGGACCTGATTGACGCGGGGCTTTCCATGCTGGTGCTCGCCGATGTCGGCACGCTTCCGGACGAGGTTTTGCCCAAGGTGTCGGAGTGGGTGGACAAGGGCGGCATTCTGCTGCGCTTTGCAGGCCCCCGCCTTGCCGCCGGGCATGATGCGCTTGTGCCTGTGGGCCTGCGTGAGGGCGACCGCACGCTGGGCAGCGCGCTGTCGTGGGAAACGCCACAGACGTTGCAAGAGTTTCCGCGCACCTCGCCTTTTGCGGGGCTCACGGTTGACCCGCGCATCACGGTGACGCGGCTGGTTCTGGCCGAACCCGACAGCGAGCTTGCAGCCAAGACCTGGGCCAGCCTGGCCGACGGCACGCCGCTTGTGACGGCTGAAGCGCGTGGCAAGGGTTTGATCGTGCTCTTCCATGTGACGGCCAACGCCAACTGGTCGAACCTGCCGCTCTCCGGCCTGTTCGTTGACATGATGGCGCGTGTTGCCGGACTGGACCCCACGCAGGCGGTCGCTGCCAACTCGGCAGATGCGCCCGCCGACTTTGCGCCGCGCCTGGTGATGACCGGAGAAGGCGATCTCGTCTCTCCGGATGGTACGGCACAGCCCATTGCCGCGGCAGATTTCGAGCGCAGCGCGGTTTCCGCCATTCATCCGCCGGGGCTCTATGTACGCGGGGGCCGCGAGCAGGCGCTGAACCACGTGCTTGCCGTCTCTGATGTGCAGCCCCTGCCACAGACGGTTGGCGGCGTTGTGGTCAGCGGATATGTGCCGCAGGTCAAGACGTCTCTGGTGCCACCCATTGCGCTCGGCGCGCTGGCACTGTTCCTGCTCGATTGCCTTGCCACGCTCTGGATCGGCGGAGGCCTGTCGCGCTTCAGGTCCGCGCCCGCGCTGCTGGCGCTTGCGCTGCTGCTGGCGCCTGCACCTGATGCAAGGGCTCAGGATGATGCCATCAATGCCGCGCTGGAGCCGCGCCTTGCCTATGTCAAAACGGGGGACGCCGAAGCCGACAAGGTCAGCGATGCGGGCCTGAAAGGCCTCACACTCATTCTCTCGGACCGCACCTCGGCGCAGTTGGCGGACCCGCAGGCTGTGGATGTGACGGTGGACGAACTCAGTGTCTATCCCCTGCTCTACTGGCCCGTTCTTGAGACGGCGGAGGAACCCACCGAGCAGGCGCGCGGCAGGATCGCCGCCTACATGAAAAATGGCGGCACCATTTTCTTCGACCTGCGCAACGGCGGCCTGGACTCCGATGGCAGCGGGGCGGCGCTGCGGCGCATTCTGGGCAAGCTCGATGTGCCGCCGCTGGAGCCAGTGCCAGACAAGCATGTGCTGACTCGGAGTTTCTACCTGCTGACGACATTCCCCGGTCGCTATGAGGGCGGGCCCCTTTGGGTGGAGTCTGCCCTGGGCGAGGCATCCACAGATCCTGGCACAGCAGACGGTGTGTCTTCCGTCATCATCGGTTCCAATGACTATGCGGCGGCCTGGGCGCTGGATGACAATGGCAATCCGCTCTACGCCGTTGTGCCCGGTTCCGACCGCCAGCGGGAGTTCGCCTTCCGCACCGGCATCAACATCGTGATGTATGCGCTCACTGGCAACTACAAGGCGGACCAGGTGCATGTGCCTGCACTCCTCGAAAGGCTCGGACAATGAGCCTGCAACTGGGAAGCTGGACCCTCTCGTTTCTGCCGCATGTGCCATGGCTGGTGTTCTGGCTCATGTGCGGCGTTGGTGCACTGGCAGTGGCGGCGATGCTGTATGCGAGGATGCGTGGCGGCGTCTTGCGGGCGGCGGGGTTCCTGCTGCTTCTGGGGGCGCTGGCCAATCCGCAACTGGCGCAGGACGAGCGCGAACAGCTGAGTGACATTGCAGCCGTCATCATCGATGACAGCGACAGCCAGACCTTTGGCGAGCGGCGCAAGCAATCGGATGAGGCGTTGGAATCCTTGCGACAGCAGGTTGCGGCGTTGGGCAATACTGAGTTGCGCATCGGCCGCACGGTGACGGGCACAACGCCTGACACGGATGGTACGCGGGTGTTCGCCGCACTCGCCCGCATCACAGCCGATATCCCGCCGGACCGCTATGCCGGCGCGGTGGTGATCAGTGATGGCCAGATCCATGATGTGCCGGCGGCAACCGAATCCAGCCCTTTGAAAGGCCCCGTTCACACACTGCTCTCCGGCAGCAGGTCTGAGATCGACCGCCGCGTGGTGATCGAGCAGGCACCGCGCTACGCCATCACCGGCCAGGCGCATGAAATCCGGTTCCGGGTGAGCGAGACTCCGGCCGGCAGCGAGGCGGTTGCCGTGACTGTGCGCCTGCCGAATGGCGAGACGCGCAACCTGACGCTGGCTCCGAACACCACAGAGGCGCTGGTCGTTCCCATTGACCGGGCGGGCCAGAACATCGTCGAGATCACGGCGGCGGAACGCGCGGGCGAAATCACCACCATCAACAACCGCGCCATGGCGGTGATCGACGGCATCCGCGACCGGCTGCGCGTGCTGCTGATTTCCGGTGAACCGCATCCAGGCGAGCGCACCTGGCGCAACATGCTGAAGGCCGACGCTTCGGTTGACCTCGTGCATTTCACCATCCTGCGGCCGCCGGAAAAGCAGGACGGGACGCCGACGCGCGAGCTTTCGCTGATCGCCTTCCCGACACGGGAACTGTTCCTCGAAAAGCTCGACCAGTTCGATCTGGTGATCTTTGACCGTTACCAGCGCCAGACCATCCTGCCCGATGCCTACCTTGCCAATGTCGCCGACTATGTGCGGCGCGGTGGTGCTGTGCTCGTGTCGTCGGGGCCGGATTTCGCCAGCGTGGATGGGCTTGCCTCCACGCCGCTCGCCGACGTGCTGGCCGCCATCCCCACCGGTGAGGTGACGCAGGAAGGCTTCAAGCCGCGCGTGACGTTGACGGGGCAGCGGCATCCAGTCAGTCGCGGACTTCCCGGTGACTCGGCCACCGAGCCGACTTGGGGCCGCTGGTTCCGGCTGATTGATACATCGCCCCAGAACGAGGCCCAGCAACTGATGTCCGGTCCTGGTGAAAAGCCGCTACTCGCGCTGGCGCGGGTGGAAGAAGGCCGCGTGGCTCAGTTCCTCTCCGACCAAGGCTGGCTGTGGGCTCGCGGCTTCGAGGGCGGTGGCCCGCAGGTGGAACTGCTGCGTCGCATTTCGCACTGGCTGATGAAAGAGCCTGATCTGGAAGAAGAAGCGCTGCGGGCACGGCAGGACGGCCGCAACCTGGTGGTGGAGCGCCAGACGCTTGCCGATTCTGCAAATCCCGTCGAGGTGACAACACCCTCGGGCAAGGTTTCACAGCTCGCCCTGCAGGCGGGCAGGAGCGGTGTTTTCACAGGCAGCATTCCGCTTGATGAAACGGGGCTCTACAGCCTGAGGGACGGTGACCTTGTGGCCTTTGCGGTGACCGGCAACGGTGACCAGAAGGAATTTGCCGACGTGCGCGCCACGGCCGACCTGATGGCGCCAATCGCTGCGGCCACGGGCGGCGGCACCTACTGGCTGGAAGATGGCCTTCCCCGCCTGAGCAAGGCGCGGGCCAACGCGCTGAAGGGTGGCTCAGGCTGGATGGCGTTGACGGACAACCAGCAGTTCCGCGTGCTGGCGGTGCGTGAGACGCCGCTGTTCTCCACCCTTGCCAGCCTTGCCGTGCTGCTGCTGGCGCTGTCCTTCATGTGGTACCGCGAGGGCCGCTGATCAGGCGGCGTGATAGCGGTTTTCCGGCAGCACGAGCCCCTTGGCCGCCGAAAGCGCCCCGGCGCGGAGTTCCAGGAACAGCAGGCGTTTCGGGTCAACCGGTCCCGGCAGGAGCAACTGGCCGTCCGGCACTTTCATGAAACCGACACGGGCATAATACGGCGCGTCGCCCACAAGAACGATCAGCGCATGGCCCTGTTCCGCCGCCTTCGCAAGGGTGGTACGCATGAGGGCCATGCCGATGCCGCGGTTCTGGCGTTCGGGATGTATGGCAATGGGCCCCAGAAGCAGGGCCTTCGTGCCGTCCGCCCCGATGCGCAGCGGCCAGTAGCTGATGGTACCGACGATGCCGAGTCCGGGCTCACGCACCACCATCGAGAGTCCTTCCGCAGCCGTGTTGCCTTCGCGCAGGCGATAGCTTGTCTTGGTACGGCGGGAGAGGCCGAAGGCCTGGTCCAACAGGGTTTCGATGGCAGGTTCGTCAGCGGGCGTGGCCGCTTCAGGCAGGCAAGGCGTGTTCATGGAAAGGACCGGGAGCAAGAGAGCGGGAAACCCTGCCCCGGCATGTACGGCGGCAGGCGTCAGCGAATGGCGGGGAGGATCAGCGATCCTCGTCGCAGGCTTCGGACTGTTGTCTCGCGCAATGTCATGGGGCGCGCATAGCGACGGCAGGCTGGCACGTCAAGCAAGTTGCTACCACTCCGGCGAGAGCGGGGCCCTGCCAAGGATTTCGTCGATGCGGCGCAGGGTCGAGGCCATGGTATCGGGCGGCAACTGGTCAGGTGCGAAGAACTCCGCGGCCACGATTTCGCTGGTGGGCGTGAAGCCGTTCCAGACGAAATCACGCAGCGTGTAAATGACGAGATGATCGCCGGGAAACACCGTGTGATTCGAAAACACGCCATGCAGGACCAGCGGGCCTGACGGCTGCACCTCCGCCTCCTCGTGCAATTCGCGCAGTGCTGCCTCTTCGCAGGTTTCGCCGAACTCAACGCCGCCTCCGGGGAAAAGCCAGCCCGGTGCATAGCTCTGTTTCACCAGAAGGAAGCGGCCCTGGCCGTCAATCACCGCAACGCGGGCGCCCAGCGTGAGGCTCCGCTTCCAGCGCAGGAATTTCTGGCCGAGGCTGCGGTGGAAAACGCCAAAGAGGAAGTACCGTGCATTCATGTTGAGTCTCGCCTGCCATGGCCTTATGGGAGAGCGCATCCGAAACGTCCAGACCGGAACCCACCGCCCCATGCGGCAAGTTTTCCAGATTTTCTTCAAGGCCGAGGACACGCGGCCCTTCATCGTCCTGCTTTGCCTGCTGGTGGGTGGCACGCTGGAAGCGATCGGCATTGGCGCGCTTCTGCCTGCCATTGGCACACTTCTCAGCGGATCGTCGGGCGGTGCCATGACCACCTTCGAGACCTATCTGCGGTCAGGCATGGCATCGCTTGGACTGACCCCCGATTTCAGCACGCTGCTCACCCTCTCGGTAAGCTTCCTGCTGCTGCGGGCGGTGCTGCTGTTTGTCGCCATGACCTATGCGGGCATCATGGGTGCGCGCGTGGCCAACAGCCTTCGGCGGCGCCTGATCAAGGCGGTGTTCGAAGCGCGCTGGAGCTACTATGCCGACCAGAGCAGCGGCCGCATTGCCAGTGTCATCAGCAACGACGCGACCCGTGCCGGGGAGGCCTACAACATGGCGGCAATCGCCGCTACCAACAGCGTGCAGATCGTGGCTTATGCGCTCGTTGCCCTGCTCATCAACTGGACAGTAGCACTCGTTGCCATTGTCGGCGGGCTGGTGATCGCGATGATCTCGCGCCTGCTGATCGAGGTGACACGCAACGCTTCCTACAAGCAGTCTGACCGCACGGCCCTGCTGACATCCGACATGGTGGACCTTGTGCAAAACATGAAATCGCTGAAAGCGATGCACCGTTATGACCCGATGATCGAGAGCCTTTCGGCCATCGTGAAGCGGCTGCGGCGCTCGCTCTATGTGCAGAATGTTTCGCGCTTTGGCCTCGTTTACGGGAATGACGTTCTGATGGTCAGCATGCTGGCTGCCGCGTCCTGGTATGCGGTCACCAAAGCCGGGGTGCCGGTGGAACAGTTGCTCGTCATCGGCATCCTGTTCTTCCAGGTCATGTCCTACATGTCGAAGTTCCTGAAGCAGGTGCAGATGGCGAGCCAGGTCGAGGCATCCTATGTGCGCACGCAGGACATGATTGCCGAGGCAGAGGCGCAGCGGGAAATGCGTCCCGGCAAACTGCCTCCGCCGGCAGGTCAGGATTTCGTCTTTGAACATGTCAGTTTTGCCCATGGTGACAGGCCGATTCTGGTGGATGTGTCAGTGTCCATCCCCGCCCGCCAGATCACGGTGCTGCAGGGTCCGTCCGGTGCTGGCAAGACCACGCTGATCGACCTGCTGATCGGCCTGCACAGGCCGCAGGCGGGGACGATCCGCATCGGTCAGCAGCCGCTGGAAGAGACCGACATCACCGCCTTCCGCCGGAACATCGGCTACGTGCCGCAGGAACTGGCGCTGTTCCACGATTCGATCCGGGAAAACATTTCGCTGTCGGAGCCCGGCATCAGCGATGACGACATCATGGAAGCCTTGCGTCTGGCTGGTGCCGACAGCTTCATCGCTTCCCTGCCCACCGGACTCGACACCGACGTCGGCGAGTTTGGTGGCAAGCTCTCGGGTGGCCAGCGGCAACGCATTTCACTGGCGCGCGCACTTGTGCGCAAACCGGACGTGCTGGTGCTGGACGAAGTGACAAGCGCGCTCGATCCAGAAACCGAGACCGCAATTGTGGACAATATCGCCGGGCTGCGTGGCAGATACACCATCATCGCCATCACCCACCGACCGGCGTGGACGCGCATTGCAGATGTACAGTACACGTTCCTTGGCGGGCGAGTCACTGCCACGCCGAAGAAGACCATGGTTGCGGCGGCGGATGTCGACGTGGCTCCTCCTGCGAAACAAAGCAAGGTCAAACGCGCATGAGCGCCATCAGCATCCGGCCGGTCAGCGACAAGGCAGCGATCCGCGCCTTTCTGGAGGTGCCCTTCGCGCTCTACCGCGATGACCCGAACTGGGTTGCTCCGCTCTTTCTCGAACGCCTGGACCATCTCAATCCGAAGAAAAATCCCTACTTCCAGCACGCTGATGCGCAACTCTTTGTCGCCTATCGCGGCGGCAAGCCCGTCGGGCGTATTTCCGCCCAACATGACCGGCTACGCCTGGAACGTCACAAGGACAATGCGGGGCAGTTCGGATTCTTTGAAAGCGAGAATGATCCTGCGGTGGCGCAGGCCCTGTTCAGCGCGGCTGAAAGCTGGCTGCGCCAGCGCGGATTGGCAAAAGTGCAAGGCCCTTTCAACTTCTCGATCAACGACGAACTCGGCATGCTGGTGCATGGTTTCGGACACAAGCCCAACATGATGATGGGGCACGCCCTGCCCTACTATCAAGGCCTGATGGACGGCCAGGGCTTGCGCAAAGCCAAGGATCTCATCGCGTATTATACCGAGGATCTCGGCCCCCTGCCCGCGCTGCTGCAACGGGTGGCCAAGCGTGCCATGGCGACCGGCGACATTGCCATCCGCCCGCTCGACAAGAAGAACATCAAGCGTGACATCGCGATCGTGATGGACATCTTCAACGATGCATGGTCGCACAACTGGGGCTTTGTGCCGTTCACCTCGGCGGAACTTGAAAAACTCGCCAATGACATGAAGATGCTGGTGCACGGCGACTATGTGGCAATCGTCACCTACAAGGGCGAGAACGCCGCCATGTCTGTGACCCTGCCCAACCTGAATGACTGGATCGACGGCTTCAACGGCCGGCTGCTGCCGTTCAACTGGCTGAAGCTGGCGAAGGCCGTGATCGCCAAGCGGCCACCTTCCATCCGCATGCCGCTGCTCGGCGTGCGCAAGAAGTTCCAGGACGGCATTCTCGGTTCTGCACTGGCCGTGGCGGCGATTGACCATGTGCGCAACTACCACATCTCACGCGGCACCAAGGCCTGCGAGATGTCGTGGATTCTCGAAGACAACATGCGCATCCGCCACATCATCGAAGAGCTGGGCGGAGTGCATTACAAGACCTACCGCATCTACGAGAAAGACCTGTGAGCCCGCCCACCTCCTGGGCTGCCATTGTATTGGCAGCGGGACGCGGGCCGGATGATCCCATGGCGAAGGCTTTTGGCGTGGCGCACAAGTGCGCCCTGCCTGTCGCTGGAATCCCCATGTTGCAGCGTGTGTTGCAGGCTCTCTGTGACGCGCATGTCCGCAGGCCCATCCTTGTTTCAATCGATGATGCCAGCGCCGGACAGAGTGCCGCCGGGTCCCTTGTCCATCACGTTGCGATGGTTCAGTCCTCCGCCTCGGCGCCTGCGTCAGCGCGGGAGGCGGTCGTTGCCGCTGCGTCCTTCCCGGTGCTGGTGACCACCGGTGACCATGCCCTGCTCACCCCGGACATGGTGCGGGAGTTCTGCGTCAAGGCCACAGCAAGCGGGGCGGATTTCTGCGCCGGGCTCGCAACGGCGGAAACCATCCTGGCGGCCTATCCCGAAACCAAGCGCACCTTCTTCCGCCTCGGTAACGACCGTGTCTCCGGCTGCAATCTTTTCGCCGTGCTGTCGCCCAAAGGGCTGGCCCTGTTTGACGTCTGGCACGGGCTGGAAAAGAACCGCAAGAAGCCCTGGAAGCTGGTCGCGGCTTTCGGCTTGCGCCCACTGCTGATGTTCTTGCTGGGGCGCCTCGGGCTCGACGCGGCTTTCTCTGAAGTGTCCCGGCGGCTTGGTTTCCGCATCGTGCCAGTGCTGATGTCGTCTGCCGAAGCGGCCATCGACGTGGACAAGCCTTCCGACCATGCACTGGCCGAAATGATCATCCGGACACGGATGAAAAACCAGGCGAAAACCTAGACCTGATCCCAACCTGCCACGAGTTGCCGCGCATGGGCGAGATCGGCGGGGAAATCCACTTCGGCCCAGCGCAGGCCGGTGATCTCGATTGTCGAGATGGGGATCTTCTTTGCCAGTGAGCCGACGGCCGAGGGGAACCAGCGCTTGAGCCCTTGCGGATCGCGCATCGCCAGTTCCAGTTCGTCGCTGTAGGCCTTCACGCCCGACCCCCGGAACATGTAGAAGCCGATGGCTTCTGCATTGACGGTATCGACAGGCAGTGTCTTTCCCACTTCGGTCAGGCGGCCACGGTCCATCATCACCTTCATGTCGTCGGCATCGTAGGCGGGTTTGACGTTGATGGCGACGCTGGCCGGGGTTTGCGGAGCATCGAGGAGCTTTTGCACCAGGTCGCTGCGGAACACATTGTCGCCGTTCACCTGGATGAAGTCGCCCGTCATCTGCCCACGCGCCAACCAGCAACTGGCGAGGTTGTCGGCCACGGCATAGAACGGGTTGTAGACACAGGTGAGTTGCGCGCCGTTGCGGCCCGCGATGGCCTTCAGGGCCTCTTCCATGCGGCCCGAGGCATAGCCCGTCACCACCACGACGTCCTTCACGCCACAGGCCGCAAAGGCCTCGATCTGGCGCTCGATCAACGGCTTGCCGCCGATGTCGAGGAGCGCCTTGGGCACGTCGGCTGTGAGGGGCAGAAGCCGTTTGCCCTGGCCTGCGGCAAGAATGATGACACGCACGAGACTTGAACCCATTGAGTTGAAAGGAATATGGATGGGGCTCCTTCGCACCCGATTCAGGCGAAGTCAACGGAAGCCATCACCGCCCCCATGTCCTTCACGCTCGCCCATTTTTCCGACGTCCACCTGGGGCCTGTGGGAGTTTCAGACGTTTTCTCGGACTTCCGGCTAAAGCGCATCATTGGCGGACTGTCGTGGCGCTTCCGGCGCAGGGGGCTGCACATCAACGCCCATGCCGATGGCCTGCGCGCGGACATCCTGGCGCGCAAGCCCGACCACATCTGCTTTACGGGCGATCTCGCCAACATCGCGTCCAGGGCCGAGTTCCGGCGCGGCCTTTCATGGCTCGAAACCTTCGGCGATGCCGCCCACGTCACCATGGTGCCGGGCAATCACGACGCCTACGTGAAAGCCGCGCACGAAACCGGACTGGGCCTGTTCAATGCCTTCATGCAGGGGGATGGCGTGCCGTCCCCGCATCCCTTTCCGTTTGTGCGCCTGCGCCGCAACGTGGCGATCATCGGCCTGAGCAGCGCCGTGCCGCAATCGCTGCGGCGCGCGGGCGGCACGCTGGGCAGCGAACAGCGAGCGGCCCTTGCAGCCAAACTGGCGGAACTGGGCGGGCGCGGCTTCTATCGCGCGGTCATGATCCACCATCCACCACTGCCGGGTCTGACACGCCCCCGCAAGGCGCTGACCGACGCGCCGGAGCTGGCGGAAGTGTTGAGGACAGGCGGCGCTGAACTGGTGATCCACGGCCACAACCACAAGACCATGGTCAACCGTCTCGAAACAGCTGGCGGTGTGGCTCATGTGGTGTGCGTGCCGTCGGCCAGCATGGTGGACCGCGACGGCCATGAAAGCGCCCAATGGCATGCCTACACCATCAGCCGGTCGCGGGGGCAATGGCAAACGCGGATGACCGTTCACCGCATCGACAGCGGCACGGGGCGTTTTGGCGAAAGCCGGTCCGGCATCCTGGGTGAGGATTTCTGAACATGCATGCAACGCTGCAAAAATTCGGCTACCCCGGATCGCTGCTGCACGAAGGCGCCCATTGGTGCGTGCTGCTGCGGCCACAACAGGTGACGCTCGGCGCGCTGGTGCTGTGCGCGAAAAGCGACGTGCCAGCTCTCGGGCAGCTTCCCGCCGCCGCATTCACCGAACTGGCGGAGATCTCACGGCGGATCGAAGACGCGCTCAGGACGTTTCGGCCTTTCGACAAGATCAACTATCTCGCGCTGATGATGGTGGACCCGCACGTGCATTTTCATGTGCTGCCACGGTACGCCGCGGTTCAGGATTTCGAAGGCACGGCGTTCCCTGACACCGGCTGGCCCGGCGTGCCGGACCTGAAGCAGGCAACGGCGCTGGACGAGACACGCCGCGGCAGGCTGCATTCAGCCCTGCTGGACGCCTTCCGGTTGTCCGGCTAAACCCGGTCAAGGTATCAACGTGCTCAACATCATAGACCGATATGTCCTGCGCC
This sequence comes from uncultured Alphaproteobacteria bacterium, assembly GCA_937870685.1. Taxonomy (GTDB): domain Bacteria; phylum Pseudomonadota; class Alphaproteobacteria; order Rhizobiales; family Aestuariivirgaceae; genus Aestuariivirga. The sequence goes on along the minus strand of CALMZX010000031.1, from coordinate 18,711 downwards.
AGGTGCTGATGCCTCTGGGTGCCAGTCTCGCAATCGGCCTGCTCATGCTTCTGGCAGAGCGGCTGGTGCGCCTGCTCGACACAACGCTGGGCAAGAACAATTCCTTTGGCGCGGTGTTCGAACTGTTGGCCTATCTCGTTCCGCACTATCTGGGTACAGCCGTGCCTGCGGCCCTGTTCATCGGCCTCCTGTTCGGCTTCAGCAAGATCTCCAAGAGCAATGAACTGGATGCCATGCTGGCGGCAGGCATCGGTCTCCACAGGCTTGCCTGGCCGGTGTTCCTGCTGGCCATGATCTTCGCCCTGGCCTCGACACTGATCTTCGGCTGGCTGCAACCGATGACGCGCTATGCATACCGTTCGCTTTTGTTCGACATTACCAGCGTTGATGCCTTCTACCTGGCCGAAGAAGGTGTATTCATGCAATCCGGTTCCCGTACCTTCATTCTGGATGAACTGGACCGCAGCAACAGCACCTTCAAGCGCATCTTCCTCTTCGACTATCAGGGACCGAACGGCGCTGAAACGCTGACGGCCTCGAACGGTGTGCTCATTCCGGTTCCCGGCCAGACGCGGCCTGTCCTGCGACTCAACAACGGCCACCGCCTGCAGGTGGAGCGCTGGCCGACGCTCTCGTCCGGCGAGGAGCCCGTGACGGCTGGCGTGGCGGAGTTCACCACAACCGACACACCGCTCGGCAAAGTGGCCAAGGACATCTTCCGCCCACGCGGCAACGACGGCGAAGAACTCTACATCAACGAACTCCTGAGTGGGGACGCAGCCGCATTCCCGGAGGTCACGCCCGATTCCTTCCGGTCGGAATTGCACCGCCGTATCGTCAGCATTCTCACAATGCTGCTTCTGCCCTTCCTCGCCCTGCCATTTGCCATCGGGCGGGCGCGCAGCCCGCGGGCCTACAGGATCGTCGTGGCAATGGCTTTGCTGGTGGCCTATCATGAAGTCATCCAGCAGGGCGCACTTGCCACACGTTCCAGCGGGATTTCGCCATGGATCACGCAATGGCTGCCGCTTGGCCTGCTGGCCGCCTTCGCCTTCTGGCGCTTTTATTCTGCCAGTTTCCTCCTGGGCAGTGACGGTCTCGACCGTGTGCTGATCCCCATCCAGGAGTTCACCTCGCGCATGACCACGCGCCTGCTGGCGCTTGTCGGCATACGGAGGGAGAACGCATGAGAATTGTCGCGTTCATGATCAGCAAGATGGTGCTGGCACGGTTTCTGGCCCTTCTTTTTGGCCTGTCGCTGTTCGTTTTGACTCTGGAGGTGGCGGCCTATTCCAAGGACGTCCTCGCCATTGATGCAGACGGTGGCACACTGTCGTCAGTTTTCACATACATCGTGCACCGCCTGCCACTGACGCTGGCGACATTCCTGCCCATGAGCCTTCTCATGGCCCTGCTGCTTACCCTCACCGAACTGAGCTACCGCAACGAACTGGTGGCGATCTGGGCCAGTGGCATTTCTCCGGGGCGGCTCATTTTCCTGCTGGTGCCTCTGGCCATCCTGATAGGAGTTGCCCATTTTGCCCTGCTGGACAGGGCCGTTCCCGCCGCAGCGCCTTCCCTGCGCGAATGGGGCATCGGTGACTATGGCAGGGAACGGCTCAAAATCGGCGAGCGGGATCCGATCTGGCTGCGCTCCGGCAATGACATCATGCGCGCTGCCAGCGCCAGCCGGGATTCGCGCCGTCTTGAAGACGTGGTGATCTTCAAGCGCGATGCCGATGGCCTGCTGCTGGAGCAGATTTTCGCGGAACGTGCGGTGCAGACAAACGGCGTCTGGGACTTGACCAATGCGACGACATACTTCCGTGGCAACAAGCCGCCGGAAAAGGCATCCACACTTCAGTACGGCGGCCAGATGCGGCCAGCGGCAGCGGGCTCGCGCTCCGGTGACCCGGAAGAAATGTCGTTGTCCGATCTCCGTTATTTCATTTCCAACGATGGCTTCGGAATCCGTCCGGCCTACGTCTACAAGACGTGGTTGCACAAGCGGTTGACGCCGATCCTGATTTCCATCGTGATGGTGGGCCTGTGTGTTCCGCTGGCGGCGCGGTTCCGGCGCGGCGGTGGCTTGGGGCTCCTGTTTGCCGTGGGCATCGGCCTGGGCTTTGCCTTCTTTGTTTTCGACGGGATTGCGCTGTCGGTCGGGGAACTCGGTTTCGTGACGCCCTGGCTGGCGGCATGGACGCCGGTTCTGGCCTTTGCCGCGCTGGCGGCCTATCTGACGCTGCAGACAGAACGAGTCTGAGCGCAAACACATCCATGGACCAATCTCCTGCATCCCGGCCCAGTGCCGCCGAACCCGCCCTCTGCATCCTCGGAGACAGCGGCATCCGGCTTTTTGGCAAGACATTGCCGGAACGCATCGCCGTGCAATTTGCCCGCGCAGGGCTTGCCCACAGGATTTCGGTGGACGAGGCGCGCAGCCACGCCGGTGCGGTCATTGCGGTCAGGGCCGATGCCGTTCTGGACCAGCCGCTGGTGACCGGCCTGTTGCAGAAATCAAACCTCGTCCTGCTGTCGAGTGATACAGGCGTTCCGGTCGCGGCGCATGTGCAGGCGGCCGATCTTCCTGCGGTTCAGGCGGCGATGCTGGGAAACAGCGTCCCGTCCATTCCCGGCGTCGAGGCACGTGCGCCCGGCCAACTCGACGTTGCCTTCTGGAAGGCCTTGCGCAAGCGCGAAACGCCTTACGCGCTGGTGGTGACTGCGCCATCGGCAGAGACCATCGCCTGGCGGATGTTCATGGGCACCTACAAAGGTGCCACGGACCTTGTGACAAAGCATGTCTGGCCCCGGCCTGCTTTCCTCGCCACCACATTCCTTGCGGCGCGCGGCGTGACGCCCAACATGGTAACGAGTGTCGCCGCCGTGGCGACGGTGGCTGCGTTCTTCCTGTTCCTCAACGGATATTTTGGTTGGGGCTTGCTGGCCGCGTGGCTGATGACCTTCCTCGACACGGTTGATGGCAAGCTGGCGCGCACCACGCTGACCTCCAGCAAGTGGGGCGATGTGTTCGACCATGGCATCGACCTTGTGCATCCTCCCTTCTGGTACATCGCCTGGGCACTTGGCCTTGCGGCCTGGGGACTTGCCCTGACAGACCAGATGTTCTGGTGGGTCACGGCAGTGATCCTCGGCGGCTACGTGTTGCAGCGGGTGATGGAGGGGATCAGCATCAAGTGGCTGGGCCTCGAAATCCACATCTGGCGCCCCATCGACACCTTCTTCCGGCAGATCACGGCACGGCGAAACCCGAACCTCATTCTCCTCTCCATCGGCTGGCTGGCCGGACGCCCGGACTGGGGTCTGATTGCGGTTGCGGCATGGACGGCAATCTGCCTCGCGCTGCATGGCCTGCAACTGGCGCAGGCCCTCGCGGCCAAACGTGCGGCGGGCGGCAAGCTCACGTCCTGGATGGCACGGACATGACCGCTGCCGTTCTGATCAATCCGAAATCAGGACGCGGGAACGGCAAGGGCGTTGCGCTGGCGGAGGCGCTGAAACAACACTCCCACGTGAAGGTTCACCAGCTCACGGCCTTCGGCCAGTTGGAAGGTGCATTGTACGCATTTGCCAGCGGCGGCTGCACCGACCTGTTCATCTCCTCAGGCGATGGCACGGTGCAGGCGATCCAGACGCTGCTGGCGGAGAAGCGTATCTTCCCGGCGCTGCCGCGCATCTGCCTGCTGCCGCACGGTACGACCAACATGACGGCGGCCGACATCGGCTACCGGACAAGGAGCATCGCGGCGCAGGCGGCTTTCATTGGCGCCCCGGTGCCACAGGAGGTGCGCGTGAGGCCAACCCTTCGGGCCGCCAACCCGCGTGACGGTCAGGCACGGCATGGCATGTTCCTCGGTACAGGGGCAGTAAGCGCAGCTACACGCCACACGCAGGTTTCACTGAACGACAAAGGCGTCAAAGGCAACCTTGCGACCTTCGCCGCACTGGCCAGTGCCGTGGGCAAGAGCCTGTTCAGCGCCCCCAACCCGCATGATCCCAGCCGTTTTGACAGGCCTTTCCCGATCACGGTGAAGGCCGGGAACACGGTGCTGGCAACAGGCACGCAATTGCTGGCGCTGGCCACCACGCTGGACAAGCTGATCCTCGGCACGCGGCCCTTCTGGGGGGGCAAGTCCGGCCCCATCAGGGTCACCACCTTCCCCTATCCCGTGCCCAACATCCCGCGCTGGTTCCTGCCCGCCATCATGGGTGGAGAGAAGCGCACAGCACCGCCCGGTGCCACCAGCCATGCCGTGACCGGCTGCTCCATCGAGACATCGGCCGAGTTCGTGATCGATGGCGAGTTCTTCGATGCGCCGGAAGGCGAAGCCTTGCGCATTGAGAGCGGTCCCGAATTCACCTACATCATCCGCTGATGGACGATCTCGCCACCTTTCTGGATGGCATCACTCGCAGGCCCGTGCATGCAGAGGTGCAGGCCTTTGCGCGCACGCTGGCGGAACGCCACGCCGGCACGCTTGCTGTGCTGGCCTATGGATCGGCCCTGCGCGACTCGTCGCCTACCGAAACGCTGATCGATTTCTACGTGCTGGTAGACCTGCCGCAGCAGGTAAGCGGCATTGCCGCCTTGCGCTGGCTGGGCCAGCGTGTGCCGCCCAACGTGCACTACGCGGAACTGGGCACGGGCGGGACTGTGCTGCGCTGCAAGTATGCCGTGATGACACTGGAGCGCTTTGAGGACCTCGTTGCCGCCGGCACGGCCAATCCCTACCTCTGGGCACGATTTGCCCAACCCAGCCGGATTGTGTGGTGTCCGCAGGATGTGGTGCGGGAGCGGGTCGTGGCGGCTCTCTGCACTGCCGTGCGCACAGCCTATGGGCACGGGATGTTCCTGTCGTCCAGTGAACCATGGAAAAGACTGTTCGAGAACACCTACCGGACCGAGCTGCGGCCTGAGAGCGGCAACCGGGCGGCACTGATCGTTGCCTCAGATGCCGAATACTATGCCGCACTCGGGCCAATGCTTGTGAACGTACAGCCCGTCACGTCTTCATGGCGGGCAAAGCGCGCCTTCGGCAAGCTGTGGTCGGTGGCACGTCTCGCCAAGGCGGCCTTCACTTTCCAAGGTGGCGCAGACTATGCTGCATGGAAGATTGCGCGGCATTCGGGGGTCAAAATCGAAGTGACGGACTGGCAGCGGCGGCATCCATTCCTTGCAGGCCTTCTTCTGCTCCCCAAACTGCTGGGCAAGAAGGGGCTGAAATAGGTCAGCCGCTCACCTTGCGCAGCAACGGAGTCTTGCGCTCGATCTTGCGCAGGCGCTCTTCTTCCTGACCGATGTAGTCACGCGTGATGGGCAGGATGTGCTGGTTCCGGCCGAACTGGATCTGGAAGTTGTTCATGCCGCCGTAACGGAAGGCGCATTCGGACCCGGCCAGATAGAACTCCCACATGCGGCAGAAGCGTTCGTCGTAGAGCGCCTTGGCGCGCTCGCGGTTGCCGACGAAGCGGCGTGACCAGTGGCGCAGCGTCTCCGCATAGTGCAGCCGCAGGATCTCGATGTCGGTGACATAGAGCCCCTGCCCTTCCAGATGCGGGATCACCTCGGAGAGTGCCGGAATGTATCCACCCGGGAAGATGTGGCGGCTGATCCAGGCGCTGGTGACGCCCGGACCATCAGAGCGGTTGATGGAGTGCAGCAGCGCTACGCCATCGTCCTTCAGCAGGGCCGCAACCTTGGCGAAGAATTCCGGATAGTGGCCAATGCCCACATGCTCGAACATGCCCACAGAGACGATGCGGTCAAAGGTTTCATCAAGATGGCGATAGTCTTTCAGGAGGAACTTCACGCGCTGGCTGATGCCGCGCTGGCAGGCGCGTTCGTTCGAGAGTTTGTGCTGCTCTTCCGAGAGCGTGACACCTGTCACCTCCGCGCCGCAGACCTCGGCGAGGTAAAGCCCGAGCCCGCCCCAGCCGGAGCCGATATCCAGCACCTTCATACCCGGCTTGATATTGAGCTTGGCGGCGAGGTGGCGCTTCTTGGCGAGTTGCGCCTCTTCCAGCGAGGCAGTGGAGCTTTCGAAATAGGCGCAGGAATACTGCCGGTCCACATCGAGGAAGAGATCATAGAGGCTTCCCGAGAGGTCGTAGTGGTGGGCGACGTTGCTCTTGGCCTTGCCCACGGGATTGTTCTGGGCCAGCCGCCGCGTGGCGAGCCTGCCCTTGTGGACGACGTTGTGAATCCAGTGGGACTTGCCCTGGCGCTCGGTGTTCTGCATGGCGAGCGCGAGGAAGTCGTAGATGCTGCCTTCGATCATTTCGATGCCGCCGTCCATGTAGCACTCGCCGAGATGAAGATCGGGGTCCAGCGCAATCTTGCGCGCCGTGGCGGCATTGGCGATGCGGATGTGGGCGCGGGGAGTGCCGCCATCGCCGAAGCGGCTGACGGCTCCTGTCCAATCCGTGATCCGCAAATCGCCCTTCCGGATCAGCTTTCCGAGAACTGCATCCAACAGAAGCATAGGCTCCTCCCGCAACACCGCTCACACAGGGCCACGGCAACCGGGGGCACAAGGACCACAGGCTGCGACCCTCAAACATTAACAGAATTTTAAGCACGATGATTCGGGCCCTGCAAGCGGCCCGGTCCGCATGGTCAGCCGCAGCGGGCCTGCATCTTCCATGCGCCAGCCGCATAGGCCGGCTTGGTGGTGAGCTTGCCCGTCTTGCCATCCGGGCAGGCGAAATAGCGGAGTGATGATGTGGCGACGGCCACGGCGTCCTTCTCCTGTTTGGCACTCATGCCACCCACGGCCATGTCGAAGGCCCCGCCCGCGCCAGGCGCAAAATCCAGCCGGTAGGTCTTGCCGTTGTAGAAAATCGGTTCCGAGCGCGGCCGGCTGATGACAGGTGCCGGAGCGGCGGCCTTTTTGTCGGTGCTGATGCGCACGCCATTGGCCTCGTTGTTGCAGGCGGCCAGTGGCAAGGCGATAACGAGCAGGACAGTCGTGGTGGCAGCGATTTTCATGGGCCTGCATCTAGCCGCGCGCCCTCGACGGGGCAAGGAGAAGCTGGCATAGCAGCCAGCCATCATGAGCGTCCCCGCACAGCCTGTCTTCGACCCCGCCCGCCAGCTTTCCAGCCGCGCCAATGCCGCCGATGAAGGCGCCATCATCCGCATGGCACAGAAGTCCCGCGAATTGCGGGCCAAGGGCCGCGATGTGGTGGCGCTCACCGTGGGTGAGCCGGATTTCGATACACCGGAGAACATTCGCGACGCCGCCAAAGCCGCGCTGGACCAAGGCTTTACACACTACTCCCCCGTAGCCGGCATTCCGGAGTTGCGGGAGGCCATTGCGCGCAAACTGAAGGCCGAGAATGGCCTGCCCTACCCGGCCTCGGGCGTTGTGCTGGCCAATGGCACGAAGCAGGCCATCGCCAATGCCATTCTTTCGGTCATCGGGCCGGGTGACGAGGTGATCATCCTGGCTCCCTATTGGGTGTCCTACGAGGCCACGGTACGGCTGGCGGGTGGCACGCCCGTGGTGCTCACCTCCAGTGTCGGAGAAGACTACAAGGTGCCAGCCGCGCGCATCGCCGCTGCCGTGACGCCGCGCTCCAAACTCATCATCGTCAATTCACCCTGCAACCCGACGGGGGCCGTCTGGACCCGCGCCGAGTTGGAAGCGATTGCAGCGATTGTTTCTGCCCATCCCAACCTGATGGTGCTGGCTGACGAGATATACGAATACATCCTGTTTGACGGCGAGATGGTGTCGTTCGGTTCCCTGCCCGGCATGTTGGCACGCACCATCACGCTCAACGGCTTTGCCAAGGGCTTTGCCATGACCGGCTGGCGGCTGGGTTATGCCGCAGCCGCAGAGCCCATCGCCAAGGCCATGGGGCGCATGCAGAGCATTGTGTCCGCCGGTGCCAATTCATTCGTGCAGCGCGCGGCAATCGCCGCGCTGGAAGGCCCGCGTGATGACGTGGTGACCATGCGCGAGGCCTACCGCCGCCGCCGCGACCTGGTGATTGCCGGATTGCGCGCCATTCCCGGACTGAAGATCGGCAGCATTCCCGGCACCTTCTATGCCTTCCCGGATGTCTCTGCCTTCCTCGGCAATGCCGCGGGCAATACGCGGATCGCCAGTTCGGACGAACTGTGTGACTGGCTGCTCGAAGAGCACAACGTCGCGACGGTGCCGGGCTCGGCCTTTGGTGCTCCCAACTCCATCCGTCTTTCCTTCGCGGCCAGCGAGGATGACATCAAAAAAGCCCTGACGCGGATTGCGTCAGGGCTTTCGATGTTGGGCTGACGAAAGAGCCTATTCGGCAGCCTTGGGCTGTTCGCTGGCCTTGCGACCCTTGCCCGTCTCCCGGCCCGGATCATTGGCGGGCGCCGCAACAACGTGAGGACCGTCGGGTATTTCGCCGTGGATGATGTTGTCGGCGGCCAGTTCGTCCTCATGCTGGTGCGCCTCCGCCATGAAGCGGCGGCGGTCGCGGGCCACGTAGGAGTACACAGCTGGCGTCACGAAGAGCGTGAACAGCGTGCCGATCGACATGCCGGCGGCGATGATGACGCCGATGTCAAAGCGGCTTCTGGCACCTGCACCATCGGCAATCAGCAGTGGCACCACGCCGATCACCATGGCCGCGGTGGTCATGAGAATGGGACGCAAGCGCACGGCGGCGGCTTCCTTGATCGCCGTATGCTTGTCGAGGCCATCCGTTTCCTGGAGCTTGTTGGCAAACTCCACCATCAGGATGCCATGCTTGGCGATCAGGCCGATCAGCGTCACGAGGCCGATCTGGGTGTAGATATTGATGGTGCCAGAACCCAGGTTGATGGGCGGATTGTTCTGCATCGCCCCGTTCACTTCACCGAGGATGAAGAGCACGAAGAGCGCGCCGAAAATCGTGGCGGGCAGGCCGATCAAAATCACGAAGGGATCACGGAAGCTTTCGAACTGAGCTGCGAGCACCAGATAGATCAGCAGCAAAGCGACAGCGAAGGTGATCGCCAGCGTGTTACCTTCGTTGACGAACTGGCGGCTTTCACCTTTGAAGTCATAGGCCATGCCGCGCGGGAACAGTTCTTGTGCCTTGTTTTGCAGGAAGGCGATGCCTTCGCCGATGGTGCGGCCGGGGAACGGCACGCCAGACAGCGTGGCCGAGTTGAGCTGCTGGAAGGTCTGCAGGCCGTTGGGCTGCACGGATTTGCCCAGCGTCACGAAGGACGAGAGCGGCACCATGCTGCCATCGGCGGCGCGGACCCGGTACTTGAGGATGTTCTCGGCCGTTTCGCGCTCGGCGCGCGGCACCTGCGGGATCACCTGGTAGGAGCGGCCCTGCACGGTGAAGCGGTTGACATTGTTGCCGCCCAGCAGTGTTGCCAGCGTGGCCCCGACATCACGCATGGTGATGCCAAGCTTGTTGGCGCGGTCCTTGTCCACGATCAGTTCAACCTGTGGCGTGGAGAAGCGCAGGTCCGCGTTGGTGAAGATGAAGAGGCCACTCTTCTTGGCTTCCGAGTCCAGCTTCTCGAGCACATCCGCCAGTTCGGTGTATTCACCGGGATGGGTGATCACGAACTCGATGGGCAGTTCGCCGGCACCCACCGGAATGGCAGATGGTGCGGTGGCGAAGATGTTGGCGCCTGCGACCTGACCGAACTTGGGCTGCAATTCACCCATGACCGAAAGGTCGGAGCGCTCACGATCGCCCCACGGCTTCAGGATGAGACCGATGAAGGCCGACTGCGAGTTGGGGAACCCGTTGATGGAGAACAGGTTCTGCCGCTCCGGCAGTTTCAGCAGGTCTTCGGTCAGAGGGTCTGTGTAGCTGGTGAGATAGTCGAGGTTGGTGTGATCAGGGGCGTTGACGAAGGCGAAGAGCACGCCCTGGTCCTCCGCCGGTGCAAGCTGGCGGTTGATGGCGTTGTAGAGCACGCCGGAGAGCACAATCGTCAGCACGGCAATCCAGGCGAAGACAGCGCGCTGCCGGATGGTGCCATCAAGGCGACGGCGGTAGAAGCGTTGCAGCGCGCCAAAGACGCGCTCCACCAAGCGGCTGAACCAGCTCTGGTGCTCGTGGGACTTGAGCAGCTTCGAGGTCATCATCGGCGACAGTGTCAGGGCGACGATGCCGGACACGATCACCGCACCCGCCAGCGTGAAGGCGAACTCGCGGAAGAGCGCACCGGTCAAGCCCGACGTGAATCCGATTGGTGCGTACACGGCCGCCAGCGTGATGGTCATTGCGATGACCGGGCCGGTGATCTCGCGCGCGCCCTTCAGCGCCGCGACGAAGGGCGTCATGCCCTCCTCGATGTGGCGGTGGATGTTCTCGACGACGACGATGGCGTCGTCCACCACGAGGCCGATGGCGAGCACGAGTGCAAGCAGGGTCAGCAGGTTGATGGAGTAGCCGAGCGCCACCAGCACCAGCGCCACGCCGATGAGCGAGAGCGGGATGGTGACAACCGGAATGAGGGTGGAACGCAAATTGCCAAGGAAGAGGAAGATCACGATGATGACGATGACCGAGGCTTCGCCCAGCGTCTTGGCAACCTCCCAGATCGATTCATTGATGAACTCGGTGGCGTCGTAGGCAATCTTCGCTTCAAGGCCTGACGGCAACTGCCTGGCGATTTCGGGAATCGCCTCGCGAACGGTGGCAATCACGGTGAGCGGGTTGGCGTCCGGCGTGGTCTGGATGCCCATGAACACGGCCTTCACGCCATCGAAAGCGGAAGAAGACGAGAAATTCTGCGGGCCGAGATTGATCTGGGCGATCTGGCCGAGGCGCACGATGGTGCCGCCACGGTTGGCGACCACCAGCTGGCCGAACTCCTCGGGCGTTTCAAGCGATGTCTGGGCATTGATGTTCTGCTGCGTAAAGCGGCCCTTCACTTCGCCTGCGGCGGTGGTGAAGTTATTGGCCTGCAGGGCACCAGCGACATCCAGCGGCGTGATGCCGAAGGAGGCCATCTTGTCGGGGTCAAGCCAGACGCGCATGGCGAAGGTGGAGCCGCCGAGGATTTCGGCAGACGCCACGCCGTTGATGGCCTGCAGCTTGGGTTTCACGACGCGGTCGAGATAGTCGCTCACCTGCGGCGGCGTCATCTCGGTGCTCTTGAAGCTGATGTACATGAGCGCGAAGCCCGCACCCGTGGTGCGCTTCACGACAGGATCGTTGGCTTCCTCAGGCAGTACGCCCTTGACTTCGTTCACCTTGGAAAGAACGTCAGCGAGCGCGCGGTCGGCATCGGCGTCAAGGCGGAGCTTGAGGGTGATCGTCGAGACGTTCTGTGAGGAGCGCGAGGTCAGGGTGTCCACGCCCTCCGTCGAGGCGACGGCCTGCTGCAAGGGCGTGGTGACGAAGCCCTTGATCTGGTCAGCGTTGGCGCCGGGATAGACTGTGGTGATCTCGATCTTGGTGTCGGAGACTTCCGGGAACTGCCGGATGGGCAGCTTGAGCACGGACTGCGCACCCGCCAGCAGGATGAGCAGGCTCACCACCGTGGCGAGGACCGGGCGCTTGACGAAAATGTCGGTGAAATGCATGGGCGCTTGTCCTTATTGCACCGTCGTGGGGTCAAATTCTTTGAGGGCAATGGCGTTGTTGATGACAACCTTTGCGCCCTGGTCCACCTTGTTCTGGCCAGCCGTCACCAGCTTGTCGCCAGCGGCGACACCCTTTGTGATGGCAATGCGCCCCTCTCGGACGTCACCCGTCTTCACGAAGCGGCGCTCGGCCGCGAGTTCGTCGTCCTTGGCATTGGGGTCCAGTGACTTGGCGGGCACGATGGCGAATACCGTGTCACCATAGAGCGAGAAGGTGACCGCGGTTTGCGGCACGGTCACAACCTCGACAGGCTCGCCCGCTTCCACATCCACGTTGGCATACATGCCGGGAAGCAGCTTGCCCTCGGCATTGGGCAGCTTAGCGCGCACAGTGATGGTGCGGCTTGCATCCGACACACGGGCATCCGAGGTGATGATCTCGCCACCGAACACCTGGTCCGGCCAGGCCGCGAAGCGGGCCTGCACTTTCTGGCCGTTCTTGATCCGGCCGAAGTCTGCTTCGGTCACGGCGAAGTCGGCGAAAATGTCGTCGGTCTTCTGCAGCCACGTTACCTTCTGGCCGGGCGCCACATAGCTGCCGACCGAAATGGAGCGAAGCCCCACCTGACCATCCCAGGGGGCGACAACGGTCTTGAGTTTCATCTGCTCGCGGATGCGTTCAGCGCTCGCGGCAAGCTGGTCACGAAGCGCCTCCGCCGCATCGAGGGCGGCGCGGGCGGCGTAACCCTTTTCAAAGACCTTGGTCTTGCGGACGAGATCGGCCTCGGCATTTGTCAGTTGGGCCTCAAGGCTGCGCAAGTCAGCTTCATCGGTCGCCGTATCAAGCTGAACCAGCGTCTCGCCCTTATTCACGCGCGCTCCGGAGTCGAAGAATATCTTCTGCACCGTGCCACCCACCTGCGGTGTGATGTCGATGCCTTCGGCGGCCTGCAAAGTGCCGATGCCGGAGATGAGCGGCTGCCAAGTCTCGGTCTTTGCTTCCTCAGCGGCAATCGTCACGGGCGGGCGGGGCGCACCCATGATGATCCCGGCGATCATCTTGGGTTTGAAGTCGAAGGCATAGAAGGCAATGGCTCCGGCGAGACCGCCGAACACAATTGTCGCCAACAGAAGATAGATAATACGGCGGATCATTCCCACGTCTCCAGATTATTCGGCGGCCGCGCGCGGTGCCTGCGGCACGCCCAGTTCGACCAGTTTTCCCTCAAGGTAACTGACAGCTGCTGTCAGCACCGATTCGCCATAGCCCAGCACGAAATCCGGGCCTCCGGCCATCATCGCAGGATCAACACACTTCTCCCTGCACATACGGATATTGTCGAGATCGGTTCTCAAATGCGCCAGCTGCGTTTCCACTGCCGTCACCACGTGATGGGGGGCAAGATACTGCTGCAGGAACATTTCAAACAGGAACTCGGACTTGTATTTGTCGCGCGCCGGGACAACCGACAGCCACTTCCCGAGAACATCCCGGCCCGCGTCCGTGACGGCATAGACCTTCTTGTCCGGCTTTCCGGCCTGCTCTTCCTCACGCACTGTCACCAACCCCTGCGTGGCCAGCTGGTTCAGCGCGGGATAGATCGAGCCATAGCTGGCCTCAATGAAATGGCTGAAGAAGCCCTCTTCGAACTCCTTCTTGATTTCATAGCCAGTTGCCTCTCGTGTCGTCAGGAAGCCCAAACAGAGGGTTTTGACGTTCAAGTGTGTCACTCCGATATATGCCGAACGGATATATATCGGCTTTGCCTGACTCGGCTCCCAGGGTCAACAGCCTGACAGGGAGATCATCAATACCAAAGGGGATCATTACGATCGTGAATGAGTTCAGGTTCTTTCACTGCTACAATCGATGCTGATAGTGAAAAACATTGCTCATAGACGTTTGTATGGTGGTTTGCGCCCATTGCTACACTTGTCTTTATGGGTGGCCTCCCCTAAAACCACGCGCAACCGGCGCCGCTCATGAGCATCGGGCATACGAGACACGCGTCAATAACATAGGGGGGCACATGGAGTACTTCCTCCAGCAGCTCATTAACGGACTGACACTCGGGTCAATCTACGGCCTGATCGCCATCGGATACACGATGGTCTACGGCATCATCGGCATGATCAATTTTGCCCATGGTGACATCTTCACCGTTGGCGCCTTCATGGCCCTCATCGTCTTCCTTCTGCTGTCGTCCACTTTTGTCGGCATTCCGGCGGCAGTGGCACTGGTCATCATGATGATCGTGGCGCTGGTCCTCACCAGCCTGTGGAACTGGACGATCGAGCGGGTGGCCTACAAGCCCTTGCGCGGCTCCTTCCGCCTCGCGCCGCTGATCACCGCCATCGGCATGTCGATCGTGCTGTCCAACTTCCTGCAGGTCGCGCAGGGTCCGCGCAACAAGCCTATCCCAGCTCTCGTTTCCGGCGGCTTCAACCTCACCGAAAATGTCACGGTGTCTTGGAAGCAGATGCTGATCGTGGCCGTGACGGCTGTCCTGCTCAGTGCCTTCTGGTATCTCGTTCACCGCACGCCGCTTGGCCGCGCCCAGCGCGCCTGCGAACAGGACCGCAAGATGGCGGCGCTGCTTGGCATCGACGTGGACAAGACGATTTCCATCACCTTCATCATGGGCGCGGCACTGGCCGCGGTCGCGGGCACGCTCTATCTCACTTACTATGGCGTGATCGTGTTCTCTGACGGCTTCGTGCCGGGCGTGAAGGCCTTCACCGCCGCCGTTCTGGGGGGCATCGGTTCCCTGCCGGGTGCGGTTCTGGGCGGCCTCCTGATCGGCCTCATCGAGGCCCTGTGGTCGGCCTACTTCTCCATCGACTACAAGGATGTCGCCGCCTTCAGCATCCTCGCCATCGTCCTCATCTTCATGCCGTCCGGCATTCTCGGACGCCCGGAAGTGGAAAAGGTCTAAGCACACATGACCGCGCAATCCCAGACGCAGGCCCCATCCCAGGGCAACCTGTTCCAGAACGCCATCCGCGATGCCATCTACGCCGGCATCGTCGTGTTCGGGCTCTTCATCCTGCTGATCGGTTTCAAGACCGACCAGAACATCAAGAACGAACTCATCCTGGTGCAGCGCTGGGGCCTGCTGTTCAGCATGGTGGCTGCAGCCATGGCGCTGCGCTTCGTGACGACGGCGTTCATCCAGCCCGCGCTCGCGGCCCGCAAGGCCGCCAAGGCAGCAGCCAAACCGGCTGAAAAACACGGTTGGCTGCGCGACAACTTCGCCAAACTGGCCCTGATTTTCCTGGTCATCTACCCCTTCCTGATGCTGGCTCTCACCGGCGTCAACGGTTCGCTCAAGTGGGTGGACAACTTCGGCATCCAGATCCTGATCTACGTGATGCTGGCCTGGGGACTGAACATCGTTGTTGGCCTCGCAGGACTTCTCGACCTTGGCTACGTCGCGTTCTACGCGGTCGGCGCCTACGCATACGCCCTGCTCTCCTCGTACTTCGGATTGTCGTTCTGGATCCTCCTGCCGCTCGCAGGCATTCTTGCCGCGTTCTGGGGCGTCATCCTCGGCTTCCCGGTGTTGCGCCTTCGGGGTGACTATCTCGCCATCGTGACACTTGCTTTCGGCGAAATCATCCGCCTCGTGCTGATCAACTGGACAGCGGTGACAAAGGGTACCTTCGGCGTATCAGGCATTGCCAAGGCAACCCTGTTCGGCTTCGTCGAGTTCAACGCCAAGCCTGACGGCTTCGCCGCCACGTTCGGCCTGCAGATGTCGACGGTTTGGTACAAGATCTTCCTGTACTATCTCATCCTCGCGCTTTGCCTGCTCACTGCCTATGTGACCATCCGCCTGCGCCGCCTGCCCATCGGGCGCGCATGGGAAGCGCTGCGCGAAGACGAAATCGCGTGCCGCTCGCTCGGAATCAACACGACCACGACGAAGCTCACGGCCTTCGCCATCGGCGCCATGTTCGGCGGTTTTGCCGGTGCCTTCTTCGCGGTGCGCCAGGGCTTCGTGTCGCCGGAAAGCTTTGTGTTCCTCGAGTCGGCGGTGATCCTTGCCATCGTGGTTCTGGGCGGCATGGGTTCGCTGGGCGGCATCGCGATCGCCGCCATCGCCATGATCGGCGGCACGGAACTGCTGCGCCAGATGGATTTCATGAAAGTGATCTTCGGCCCCGATTTCACGCCGGAGCTCTATCGTATGCTGATCTTCGGTTTGGCGATGGTCGTGGTGATGCTTTACAAGCCGCGCGGCTTCGTGGGCACACGCGAACCGTCAGACTTCATGCATGCTGAGCGCAAGGCCATCTCCGGCGAATTCACCAAGGAAGGCCATGGCTGACATGACCGGCAAAGACACCATTCTCTCGGTTGAACACCTCTCGATGATCTTTGGCGGCCTCATCGCCGTCAACGATCTGAGCTTCCAGGCCCACCGGGGCGAGATCACGGCGCTGATCGGCCCCAATGGCGCCGGCAAAACCACGGTCTTTAACTGCATCACGGGTTTTTACAAGCCGACGCAGGGCATGATGAAGCTGACGCGCAAGACGGGCGAGGAATTCCTCCTCGAACGGCTGCCCGACTTCAAGGTCAACCGCGAAGCCAAGGTGGCGCGCACCTTCCAGAACCTGCGGCTGTTCTCCGGCCTCACCCTGCTGGAAAACCTCTTGGTGGCCCAGCACAACGCGCTCAACAAGGCCTCGTACTACACGATCGGCGGCCTGTTTGGCCTCTCGCATTACAAGACCCATGCCGCCGAAGCGAAGGACAAGGCCCGATTCTGGCTGGACCGCATTGGCCTTCTGGCCCGCGCCGATGATCCGGCAGGCGACCTGCCCTATGGCGCCCAGCGCCGCCTGGAAATTGCCCGCGCCATGTGCACGGGACCCGAGCTTCTCTGCCTCGACGAACCGGCGGCCGGCCTGAACCCACGCGAGTCGGACGAACTGAACAAGCTGCTGCTCGCGATCCGCGATGACCACAACATGGCGATCCTGCTGATTGAGCACGACATGAGCGTGGTCATGGGCATTTCCGACCACGTGGTCGTTCTCGACTACGGCAAGAAGATCTCCGACGGCACGCCCAATCACGTGAAGAATGATCCGGCTGTGATCCGCGCCTATCTCGGCGTGGAAGACGTTGAAGAGGAACTCAATGCCCTCGCCGCCGAACCTGCCGCCAAGGCGGCTGCTGCCGCCGCGCCCGCACTCAAGTCCGAACTGCCGAAACTGGCGACGGAGTTCAAGCGTGAGCGCGTCAACATTCCGCCCCCGCCGGTGCTGACGCTGCCGGACGAGGTGCCAGCCGTTGCCGCGAAAACGAAAGCGGTCGCCGAACCGGCAAGGGTTGCCGCCACGGTTGCGGCGAAGAAGGCAGTTGCCCGGCCCGTCAAGACTCCTGCGAAGAAGACCACCAAGACCGCCGCGAAGAAGACGGCGAAAAAGAAGGGAGGCCGGGCATGAGCGAGGCGCTACTCACCGGCAAGGGCGTTGAAACCTTCTATGGCAACATCCAGGCACTCAAGGGCATCGATTTCGAAGTCCGCAAGGGCGAGATCGCGACACTGATCGGCTCCAATGGTGCTGGCAAGTCCACGCTGATGATGACGATCTTCGGCACCCCGCGCGCACGCTCAGGCACCATCATGTTTGATGGCAAGGACATCACCAACCTGCCGACGCACGAGATCGCCCGCCTCGGCATCGCCCAGTCACCCGAGGGACGCCGCATTTTCCCGCGCATGTCGGTGCTGGAAAACCTGCAGATGGGCGCCAACCTCAACGGGTTGCAGTACTTCGACGAGGATTCGGCCGAGGTCTTCAAACTTTTCCCGCGCCTCAAGGAACGCATTTCGCAGCGCGCCGGCACATTGTCGGGCGGCGAGCAGCAGATGCTGGCGATCGGCCGCGCGCTGATGGCGCGTCCCAAGCTGTTGCTGCTGGATGAACCATCACTCGGCCTCGCGCCGATCATCGTGCAGCAGATTTTCGATGCCATCCGGGTCCTGAACCGGGAAAAGGGCCTGACGGTGTTCCTGGTGGAACAGAATGCCTTCGGCGCGCTCAAACTTGCATCGCGGGCCTATGTGATGGTCAACGGCCATATCACCCTTTCGGGCACCGGACGCGAACTCCTGGCCAACCCCGAGGTTCGCGCCGCCTACCTCGAAACCGGACATTGAGGACACACCATGCTTCTGGACATTCTCACCGGCCACATCTTCGAAAACCGCGCCTATGGCGAAGCCGTGTTTCTCCTGCTGTGCGTGGCTGCCGCCTGGATGACAGGCCGCTCCATCGCCAATGACTGGAAACCGGCATGGAACATCCTGGTTTCAGCACTGTTCCTGGGGGCTGGAGCGCGCTTCCTGCATTTCGCCCTTTATGAGGCCCAATTCCTTAGCTTGGGCCGCTACCTGGTTGACACGCTTCTGTTCGCGGCAGTGATCTGGCTGGGCTACCGCTACACCCGCACCAACCAGATGACCCGGCAGTACCACTGGCTCTATGAAAAGTCGTCGCCGCTGGGCTGGCGGAATAAAGGTTAAACCGCGAAATTCGCCTGACAGACCGGAAGGCACTGTTTTGTGGTCTGAAATCAGCGTGACATTTGCCGGGAAATCGGCAAATCTTGGCCTCAAGTGGTGCCCGCAAACGGCACCGCGAAGGGACAATCCAAAAGACCCTCAATCACACACAGGGAGTTGTGAAATGAAGAAAATCCTCATGTCGGGCTTTGCGCTCGCGGCCATGGTGGCTGTCTCCGGCGCTGCCTGGGCCGACATCACAATCGGCGTTGCCGGCCCGATGACGGGCCCGAACGCCGCTTTCGGTGCGCAGCTGCAGAAGGGCGCTGAAGCCGCCGCCGAAGCCATCAATGCCGCTGGCGGCATCAACGGCGAAAAGATCGTCCTCACTTACGGTGACGACGTGTCGGACCCCAAGCAGGGCGTTTCGGTTGCGCAGAAGTTCGTTGCTGACGGCGTGAAGTATGTCATCGGCCACTTCAACTCGGGCGTCACCATTCCGGCTTCGGAAGTCTATGCCGAAAACGGCGTGCTCGTGATCTCGCCCTCCGCCACAAACCCGCAGGTGACCGAACGCGGCCTGTGGAACACCTTCCGCACCTGCGGCCGTGACGACCAGCAGGGCGACGTTGCCG